>CALCNV010000100.1 GCA_937897645.1 uncultured Lysobacteraceae bacterium | reverse complement strand
TGTGCTCCGCGGGGGAAAGTGTTGGCAAGGTGGATTCGCAGGAAGACGCGCTAAGGCGTTGAAAACCGAGCCTAGTCGCGGCCGCGTGAATCAGCGATGAGTTTTCATCGTGGGACGGCCGCTGAAGTGAATCTGGGAGCCGCGTCCCGCCGCGAGCGTCTGCATGGCTTCAGTAGGTCCGAGCTTGCTCGGATGCTCTTCGCGTTCAAGGCGAATTATCCGAGCAAGCTCGGACCTACAAAGGCGAATCCATGGATATCCGGATCGGCGCGTGTTCACGAGTAGAAAGCTCGCGGTGCGATGCCGCTCCCACACTAAGGATCGAAGGCGCATCTGGCATCATAGTGCGATGCCAGGACCTTCCCAGCCGACTTCTTCCAACGTAGCGCCCACGCAAGCCGTGGTCATCGTCAACCTGGGTACGCCAGAGGCGCCGACGGCCAAGGCGGTGCGTCGTTACCTTGCCGAATTCCTGCACGATCACCGCGTGGTGCAGCTGACGCGCTGGTTGTGGTGTCCGTTGCTGCATTTCGTGATCCTGCCGTTGCGCGGACCGAAGGCGGCCGCCAAGTACGCCAAGATCTGGTTGCCGGAAGGCTCTCCACTTGCGGTCTATACGCAGCGCCTGGCCACGGCCATGCAGGCGCACTTGCCGACCATGCGCGTGGTCCACGCCATGCGCTACGGCCAGCCGGCGCTGCAGTCGGTACTGGACGGGCTTCGCGCGGACGGAGTCGAGCGCGTAGTCGCGCTGCCACTGTATCCGCAGTACTCCACGACCACGACGGCCTCCATCGCCGACGTGCTGGCGCGCGATACCAGCGGCCTGTCGGTGCGCATGATCGACGACTACTCCACTGATCCACGCTGGCTGGTGGCCGTGGCCGACTCCATTCGCCTGTGGCGCGAACAGAACGGCAGCGGCGAGCACCTGCTGTTCTCCTTCCACGGCCTGCCGCAGCGCATCGCGGATGCGGGCGATCCGTATCCGAAACGTTGCGAAGCCAGCGCGCACGACATCGCCGCGGCGCTGGGCTTGTCGGCGGACGAATGGACGCTCACCTACCAATCGCGTTTCGGCAAGGAGCGCTGGCTGCTGCCCTCCACCGACACCATGCTGGACGTGCTGGCCGAACGCGGCCTGCGTCAGGTGGACGTGGTGTGCCCGGGCTTCGCCGTGGATTGCCTGGAAACATTGGAAGAAGTGGCGATGCAGTTCGCCGAGGGCTTCGCGGAGAAGGGCGGCGAGTTGCGCTACATCCCCTGCCTCAACGATTCCGACGCCCATGCCGGCGCACTTGCGGCACTCGCGCAGCGCCGAATGGCCGCGCGCGAATGAACCTGCAGGACGTCGCGTTCGACATCACGCTGGGCCGCCTCACCGGACTGCGTGCAGGTAACCCCCACGGTCCCAAGGTGTTGGCGCTGCACGGCTGGCTGGATAACGCGGCGAGCTTCGTGCCGTTGGCGGAACAGCTTCCCGAACTTGACCTGGTCATGCTGGATCTGCCGGGCCACGGCCGCAGCGTCCATCTTGGGCCAGGCGCGGAATACACCTTCGTGGTCACCATGAACGCCATCCTGGACGTGGCCGACACGCTGGGTTGGGATCGTTTCGGTCTGCTGGGCCATTCCATGGGTGCCGGTATCGCCAGCCTATTGTCGGCGTCGGTCCCGCAACGCGTCGACCGCCTCGTGGCGATTGAAGCGCTCGGAGCATTGGCCGATGAGCCCGGACGCACCACGGCACGCCTGCGCGACAGCATGGCTGCCGCACGCTCATTGCGTTCCAAGGGATTGCGGGTGTTCCCCGATCTGGCGGCGCCCATCCGTGCGCGCATGCAGGCCAACCAGTTGAGCGAACCCTGCGCACGCTTGCTCGTCGAGCGCGGCGTGGTGGCGCAGGACGCGGGCTATGTCTGGAGCAGCGACCCGCGCCTGACCCTGCCCACGTTGCAGCGTTTCACCGAACCGCAGGTACGCGAAGTGATCGCCGGCATTGAATGCCCCACGCGGGTGGTCTTCGCCAACCCGCCCCAGGTCTATCTGCCGGAGCCATTGCGCAGCGAGCGTGCCGGGCTGCTGCCACAAGGTGAACTCATCGTCATGGACGGCACCCACCACCTGCACATGGAAACGCCGGTGGCCGTGGCCAGTGCCATCAAGGGCTTCTTCCAGTAAGACGAGTTCGGCCGACGCGCGCGCGAACCAGGCGCGTCCGACGTTTCAACGGCCCAGCTTGGCGTCCTGGAATGCCTGCACCAGCGCCAGGTCCCGCTTGCGGATAGCCGCGCCGCCATCCTTCCACCACTTGGTGATGGCGAGGCCGAGCTCTGGATCAGCAAGGCCGGCACGCGAGAGGGCGGCAATGTCGTCGGCGCTGACAGGCGCTTCATCAGCGCGCAAATACTTGGCCAGTTCGCCCACCTGCGGACTCATCCGGGACGCGAGTATCACGCAGGCCACCATCATCGATGCCAACACGGCCACGAAGCCCGATATCAGCATGGGCAGGCTGGCCAGCGTGCTGCCGGAAACACACAGCATCACGCCGCCGGACAACAACCCGGCTGCCAGCAAGGCGCGTCCGGGCAAGCGGGCACGGGCTGCTGCTTTCCTGCGTTCTGCGGCGAGCTCGTAGAGCGCGTCCTGGCAAATGCCTTCGCGTGCATACAGCGCGGTACGTGCCGAAATAAGATCGCGTGAGTCCTGGCTGACGCTGACCAGGGCGACGGTGTGGTGGCGCTTTTCAGCCGGTTTTGCAGATTTGACGCGGTCCATCCAATAGCTGGCTTCGACGGCCATGTGTGTTGCTCCCCTGTACGCAATGTGCGTTGATGAACAAATGGTGGAGCACGGCGTCACATTTCGCGTTCGCGAAATGGCAACTTCAGGTTGCAGGTGTTTTTCAGGCCGTGAGCAGGGCGCGCAACGAGGCCTTCAAACGGCGTCCCTGGGCGTGGAAATACACACGCTCATCGGGCCACGCTGGGAAACGCGCTTCCACTTCACGCCAGAACGCGGGCGAGTGGTTGGCATGTATCAGGTGACACAGCTCGTGCACCAGCACGTACTCGAATGCCGACGCCCGGCCCAACACCAGCGCCAGGTCCAGCGCCAGCGAACCGTCCGGGCTCAGCGAGCCCCACTGCGACGACATGACTTTCAGGCGAATGCGTGTTGGCGCGCGCGGCAGGTCGGGCAGGTAGTTGGGCAGCCAGCGGCCAATGTCGGCGCGTGCTTCGGCTTCGTAGAACTCGCGCAAGGCGCGGCGCAGGGTCGCCTCGCTGGCGCGGGCCGGCGCGTGGAAATGCAGGCCGTCCGCGTCCAGCACTACCCGCGTGTAGCGGCCTTCATGCCAGTGCAGTGGTTGTTCCTCGCCACGCAGCGGGAGCGTGCGCGTGAGGTTGCGTGCGAGTGCCGGAGCCGTGTCGCGTGACGTGTATTTTTCCAGCTGCAGCGACAGCCAGTCGCGGTGTTCGTGCAGGAAG
>CALCNV010000099.1 GCA_937897645.1 uncultured Lysobacteraceae bacterium | reverse complement strand
CATCACCGTCCTCATGCTTGCCGTTGCATTGGCACCCTTGCACGCGGCTGCACAAGCCGTGCAACAGGCGCCTGCGGCACACGCTCCGTTCGTCGTCGAGCGCACCTACTGGGTCAGGCCGGGCAAGGAGCTTCAGTTCATCGCCATGTTCGAAAAGAACAGCGTGCCGAAGTTGCGCGCCAGGATGAAGGAAGGCCACGTGCTGTGGATGCGCTTGGCCAGGCCGCAGTTCAACGCTTCCAATGAGCAATGGGACCTGCGCGTAACCGTCGCCTGGCGCGATGCGGACAGCGCCATCGAGCGGATCAACTTGGCCAATGCACAGCAGGCACGCGACGCGCAGCGACTGGCAATGGAGGAACAGATCATGGAAGAGCTGGTGGTGGACCGCACCGACATTCCCGTGCAGGAATGGAATGTGGATGGCGCGGGCAACTGAGGTGCGAAGCGTCGCAAGGATCAGCGTGGTGATGCTCTGCATGCTGCTGGTGGCGACGCCTGTCCATGCGGCGGGCTATGGCGGCGCGAGTGGAACCAACGCACTGGGTGAAATCATCCACATCTCGGGCGACATGGCGGAAAGCCTCTACGTGCAGAATCCGGCGAAGGACAGCGGCCCGGTCGAAACGTACGACATGAAGCAGGAATGCCCCACGTTCACGGACACAACGCTCGCCTGCCTGCCGGGACGCGCATCTCCGTTGTCCGGTGCCACCTACAGGATCACCACGTCCAAGCGCTGGACGCCGTGCAATGTCGAGCCCTACCACGACAAGTCGGCCGGCGAGGTGTACGAGTGCATCGCGGGTTGCGGGAATCCGCGCACGCCGAAGATTTTCCATGTGAACCCGTGGGAGTGTTAGTGAAGTGTGCAGTCGAAATTGCAATCTCGTGAGCGCATCCCCCTAAAGCCATGGAACGTAAAGTCAATCGCATCACCCACTTTGCAAGGAGGCTTCCCATGCCGTATCGCGTCATCAAGGTGATCCACAGTCTGCTCGCCCCGGTGTTGCTGGCCGCCAGCCTCGTCTATGCGCCGGCCGCAACGGCTGCGTCGTTTCCTTGCGAAAAAGCAAAGACCGCGTTCGAAAAGAAAATCTGCGCCGATCCTGAGCTGTCAGTGCTGGACGAACACCTGGGTCGCTACTATTCAGCAGCACGCGTGACGCTGGCGCATGACGTTACCTGCCTGGCAGGCGACCAGCGCAACTGGCTGCGCACGGTGCGCGACAAATGCAAGGATCCGGCCTGCCTCAAGCGCCGCTATCTGCAACGCCTTGCCGTGCTCGATGCCCTACAGCCCGGCGCCACCAGTATTCGCAACATCACGCTGCCGCCGGAGCCGCTGCTGGTATGGGTTGTTCCGCCCGCGCTGGATGAAGTGGCCGCACCGCGCAACTCCCGCACGACTGCGCTGGTCGCACGTGGAACGCTGGTGGATGAAGTCGCCGAGGGTGACGGATTCTTCATCAAGGCCGCGGATGGTACTCGCCATTTGCTGCATGGACTGATGTTCATGGAGTGGCCCACGGCGGAGGAATTGGCCGATCTCGCTCGCGCACCCAAGACGGTGTACGAAGCGCGCGGCGGGCGGGAAACCGCGGATCCGGATGCGCGCGATTTTTCGCCAGGCAATTGCACGTTCGTGTACCGCGTATCGCCATGATGGCTGGTCTCCTGTAAGCGACGCGACGCAGCACTGGACATGCAAGCCTCCAAGCCCGCGGCGAATCCAGATGCTTATGTCGCCAGCCTCCTCGGCTGGCAACGCGACTGTGTGGAGAAGCTGCGTGCGGCGGCGCGTGCGGCCGCGCCGCTGGAGGAGGTGGTGAAGTGGGGTCACCTCGTCTACCTGTCGAACGGGCCGGTGCTGCTGATTCGCGCAGAGCAGCAACGCGTGCTGTTTGGGTTTTGGAGAGGCCAACGACTGCAGGCGATCGAGCCGCGACTGAAACCGGGTGGCAAGTACGAAATGGCCACGCTGGAACTGCGGGAAGGCATGGCGATTCCCGCGGCGCGCGTGCGTCGCCTGGTGCGGGAAGCGGTGTCGCTCAACGAAACCTGCGGTGATCCGACCAAGGACGCGCTGCCGGTTCGCGCAGGCACACCGAAGCCCAGTCGCACCAAGCCATGAATCAGCCGGAGGCTGTGTTTGCAGGTTTCATGGTCAGGTTGTCGTGGTCATACCGTGGTGTTACCATCGAAACATGAAAGTAGCCATCTCTCTACCAGACCCTGTCTTTTCCGCTGCAGAGAAGCTTGCGCATCGCCTTCGTGTATCCCGTAGTCAGCTGTATGCCCAAGCTATTGAGGAGTACTTGGACAAGCGCGAGGACTCAAGGGTTACTGAGCAGCTGAATGCCGTGTACGCCGTCGAACAAGAGCCTGTTGATCCTGTGCTTGCCGCTGCCCAGCTTGGAGCCATCGGCCATGAAGCGTGGTGAGATCTGGTGGGCCGAGCTGCTTAACCCAGTGGGCTCAGGCCCCGGTTACAAGCGCCCGGTACTGATCGTTCAAGCCAACTCTTTCAATGCCAGCCGCATTGCCACGGTTATTGTCGCCACGATTACTTCAAACTTGGCCTTGGCAGAAGCCCCGGGCAACGTCCGTGTCGCCAAGTCTGACTCCGGATTACCGCAGCCTTCCGTTGTGAATGTGTCACAGCTGATTACATTGGACCGTGCGGTTCTCACGAGCAGGGTCAAGGCGCTGGGTGGGGTGGCCATGGATAAAGTGGATAGTGGCTTGAAGCTGGTTTTAGGGGTTTTGTAGGTATGAGCCGGAACAGGGCCTGGCTGGTTAAAACTTAATCCCACTAACACTCCACCGCGCAACCCACATTCAATCGCACCGCGAAAGCTGGGAAAATAACGCGCATCCCATTACTCAAACATCCGGCCTTCGAATCCCATGAACGAGAACCCTCCCTCTTTCCAGCCGATCAACGCACTGGAGGACGCCCTGATCGAAGCCCAGGCAGGCCGCCTGGACGCCCAGGGATTCCTAGACACCTTGATGCGTGCGCAGGTGTTCGTGCTGATCGACAAGGATCCTGGTGCCGAGGATTGGGACAACACGGCCACGCCGCTCGTCCTTCC
>CALCNV010000098.1 GCA_937897645.1 uncultured Lysobacteraceae bacterium | reverse complement strand
GGAACAGCTGCTTCACCGCATGGCCGACCAGGTGGGCGCAGGAGTGGCGGATGATTTCCACGCCCTCCTCGTCCTTGGGCGTGATGATGCGCAGGCTGGCGTCATGGTAGATGCGGTCGCTGGCGTCGACCAGCTTGCCGTCGACCGCGCCGGCCACGGTGGCCTTGGCCAGGCCGGCACCGATGGACTGGGCCACTTCCATGACGCTGATGGGATTTTCGAACTCGCGGCGGCTGCCGTCGGGGAGCGTGATCGTGATCATTGTTCAGTTCCAGAAACGAAAAAAGGCGCTGCGCGCCTTCGGTACACCAACGAAAGAGGCGGGCAAGGATCTCAGCAGGGGAACTTGGTAGTGCTCATGTCGCACGCTAGACGGCCAGTTGCCGCCACCTCTGGATGAATGCCTTTGCCGGACCACGCTGTGCAAGCGTGGTGGGCGGTACAGGGTTCGAACCTGTGACCCCTACCATGTCAAGGTAGTGCTCTACCGCTGAGCTAACCGCCCGGTATGCCCCGAACCAAGCGTTTCAGGGGCGCGCATCATAGCATCCACCTGCGCCGGGAGGAATCCGCCCGACTGCTTGCGGGTCCACTGCCGCCGGGTGGCCCGGCTCAGAGCGCCAGGCTGGCTTCCTTCAGCCGGTGTATTTCGTCGCGCAACCGCGCGGCGTCCTCGAACTCCAGGTCACGGGCATGCTGGTACATCTGCTGCTCAAGTGCCTTGAGCCGGGCCGTGATCTGCACGGGAGTGAAGGCCGCGTAGTCCGGCGTTTCTTCCGCCACCCGCCGACCCTTGCCCCGCCCGCCCTTGGCATCGTTGGCGGCCTCGCTGTGCGCGCCTTCCATGATGTCGACGATGGGCTTGGCCACCGACATCGGTGTGATGCCGTGCGCGAGGTTGTATTCCACCTGTTTCTCGCGACGGCGACTGGTTTCGTCGATCGCGGCCTGCATGGAGTTGGTGATCTTGTCGGCATACAGGATGGCCTTGCCACGCACGTTGCGCGCGGCCCGGCCAATGGTCTGGATCAGCGAACCGCGTGAACGCAGGAAGCCTTCCTTGTCCGCGTCGAGGATCGCCACCAGCGACACCTCCGGCATGTCCAGGCCTTCGCGCAGCAGATTGATGCCGACCAGCACGTCGAACTTGCCCAAGCGCAGGTCGCGGATGATTTCCACGCGCTCCACCGTGTCGATGTCCGAATGCAGGTAGCGCACCTTGATGCCGTGCTCGCCCAGGTATTCGGTCAGGTTTTCGGCCATGCGCTTGGTCAGGGTGGTGATCAGCACGCGGTCGCCCATGGCCACCCGCAGGTTGATCTCCGACATCACGTCATCCACCTGGCTGGCCACGGGCCGGATTTCCACCGGCGGGTCGATCAGGCCGGTGGGGCGAACGACCAGCTCCACCACTTCGCCGCCGGATTCACGCAGTTCATACGGACCGGGCGTCGCCGACACGTAGATGCTGCGTGGCGAACGCTCTTCCCATTCCTCGAACTTCAACGGGCGGTTGTCCAGCGCGGACGGCAGGCGGAAACCGAAATCCACCAGGGTGGTCTTGCGCGAACGGTCGCCTTTGTACATCGCGCCGATCTGCGGAATGGTCACGTGCGACTCGTCGCAGACCAGCAGCGCGTCGGCAGGCAGGTAGTCGAACAAGGTCGGCGGCGGCTCGCCCGGCGCCTTGCCGGTGAGGTGGCGCGAGTAGTTCTCGATGCCGTTGCAATAGCCCACCTCGGTCATCATTTCCAGGTCGAACTGGGTGCGCTGCGCCAGGCGTTGCGCTTCCACCAGCTTGTTCTGCGCGTAGAGCTCTTCCAATCGCGGCTTCAACTCCAGCTTGATGGTTTCGATGGCGGCCAGCACGCGGTCGCGCGTGGTGGCGTAGTGGGTCTTCGGATAGATGGTGTAGCGCGGCAAGCGGCGCAGGGTTTCGCCGGTGAGCGGATCGAACAGGGTCAGGTTCTCGATATCGCCGTCGAACAGTTCGATGCGCAAGGCCTCGATTTCCGACTCCGCCGGGAATACGTCGATCACCTCGCCCTTCACCCGGAAGGTACCGCGGTGCAGTTCGTATTCGTTGCGCGTGTACTGCAGTTGGGTCAGGTGCTTGATCAACGCACGCTGGTCGATGTGCTCGCCGCGCGACAGGATCAGGCGCAGTGACAGGTAGTCTTCCGGCGCGCCCAGGCCGTAGATCGCCGAGACCGTGGCCACCACGATCACGTCACGGCGCGACAGCAGCGCCTTGGTCGCGGACAGGCGCATCTGCTCGATGTGTTCGTTGATGGAGCTGTCCTTCTCGATGAAGGTATCCGAGGACGGCACGTAGGCTTCGGGCTGGTAATAGTCGTAGTAACTGACGAAGTATTCGACCGCGTTATGCGGAAAGAACGACTTGAATTCGCCATACAGCTGCGCCGCCAGCGTCTTGTTGTGCGCCATCACCAAGGTCGGCTTCTGCACGGCCTGCACCACGTTCGCGATGGTGTAGGTCTTGCCCGATCCGGTGACGCCGAGCAGGGTCTGCTTGGCCAGGCCGGACTCGAAGCCCTCGATGAGCTTGGCAATGGCTTGCGGCTGGTCGCCCGCGGGGGAATAGCTGGAAACGAGTTCGAAACGGTCGGTCATGGCGTCGGGTTCGGGGCGTTTGGCCAGTATAACGGCGGCCCGGATTACGACCGCGTCAGGAAAACCCTTACCCGCTGCCGCGCCGCATGCCGATGCCACCCAAGCGGCGATCGGCGGAATCTGGCCATGCCCGGACAGGGCCCACCAGGAGAATCCACATGTGCAGGATGCGCGCCGAGTCCCCTTATCTCTCCCCTCACGGCCTACTTGGGCGTGCATCGACCTCGGGCTTCAGCCTGGTCGAGGCCCTCACGGTGATGGCCATCACCACCATCGGCCTGCTGGTCGGGGTGCCGTCGTTCCAGGGCATGAGCGAGCGGGCACGGGTCAGTTCCGCCATGCATTTGCTCACGGCGCACATGGCCTCTGCCCGCAGCACGGCGATTACCTACCGCATTCCCACCGTGGTCTGCCCGTCCAACCGTTCCGGCGGCTGCCGCACCGACGGCGATTGGAGCCAGGGCTGGCTGATGTTCTTCGACAAGGACGGCAATCGCCAGCCAGACGTCCGCGAAGACATCCTTCGCGATGAAAATGCACCCATACATCCATCGCTGCGCATCCTGTCCTCGACAGGCCGCCCACAACTGCGCTACCTGCCGGATGGCCGCAGTTCGGGCAGCAACATCACCGTGCGCCTGTGCCGCGAGGACGAGCTGCTGGCCCAGATAATCGTGAACAACGCGGGGCGCGTGCGTAGTGAAACCATATCGGGATCCAAGCCATGTGCGGGCTGAAGCAGCCTTCTTCAAAACCCGGAAATGGCTGAATTTTCCGGCGTTTGTCGACTTCCTGGACAGGCGGAGGCTTCGGCCCACTGCATCGAAACCTTGCCGGAGCGATTCCTGCCCCCTACAATGCACCCCCCGCCCGAATAGCTCAGCCGGTTAGAGCACTTGACTGTTAATCAGGGGGTCGTTGGTTCGAGTCCAACTTCGGGCGCCAGAAAAGCAAGGGCTTGCGAGCAATCGCAAGCCCTTTTTCTTTGGCGCTGAACCGAAAAAGCAGCCCGCAACCTAAGGTGCGGGCCGTATTTGGGCGACGCGTTGCTCAATACGCGACGCGTAAGGTCATGCCGTAGGTTCGTGGTGCACCGAGGAAGGCGTTGTACGAACCGGTCTGCAAAGGCGCATCGAAGCCCACCTGCGCGTAGGTTTCGTCGGTGAGGTTCTGCCCCCACAGCTCCACCATCCAGCGCTTGTTGCGCGAGCCGATGCCGATGCGCGCGTTGATCAGTGCGTACGCGTCCTGCATTTTCTGCGGTGCCAGGTCAGAACCGGTGTTGTACTCGGTGGTGTACTTCGCACCCACGTTGAAGCGACCCACCAGGTTGCTGGCGAAATCCCATTCGTAGGTCACCGAGCCCGACACCTGCCACTCCGGCGCAAAACTTGCGGTACTGCCCGGCAAGCGCGACAGGGCCGCGTCGGGCAACGCGTCGTCGCCGTACTGCGCATCGGTGTAGGTGGCACCGCCTTGCAGAGTCAGGCCCTCGATCGAGGTCTGCCACAGCACGTCCATGTCCAGGCCCTGAGTGCTCAATTCCGGAATGGCGCGCACCACGTAACTGCTGCCCAAGAAACTGTTGAGCTGGAAATCGGTGTAGTCCTGGTAGAACAACGCCGCATTCAACAACAGGTTGCCGTCCTGCCAGGTGGTCTTGGCACCGATCTCGTAACTGTCGACGAACTCACCGGGGAACGAAGTGTCCGCGCTGGGGGTGATGCCCACCTGCACGCGATCCAGATTGAAACCGCCCGCCTTGTAGCCGCGCGCGGCCGAGGCATAGGTCATCACCGTGTCATTCCAGCGATACGCGGCCTTGAACGTGCCCGACCATTCCTTCTCGTCACGCTCCTGGTGGGTGACGCGCCCGTCATGCAGCACGTTGGACCACGGCAGGCACATGTAGCCAATCACCGTCGGCACAATGGCGGAAATATAGGCAGCGGGCACGCCACGTGCCGCCAACGCCGCGCCAACCTGCGCTGGATTGGTGAGTCCGGCCGCGCACCCGAGGCCACCGTTGGGATTGTCGAAGACTGCATCCACCGTCTTCTTTTCGCGCGTGTAGCGCAGGCCCAGGGTCAGGTCGAGTGCATCGGTGGCGTGGAAGGTCAGGTTGGTGAAGGCCGCCGTGCTTTTTGCATTCTGGTTGAAGACGTCGTTGGAAC
>CALCNV010000097.1 GCA_937897645.1 uncultured Lysobacteraceae bacterium | reverse complement strand
GAGCTCTGCAGCATTGCTGGGAATAGAGCGAGAGCTCGCGCCCATGGGGCGCTCCTACCCAGGAAACTATTTCACCACGCGCAGATGCGTGCGCTTGCCTGCCGAAGGTGAATCTTCCGGCGACGTAGGCGTAGGCGGTTCGTCGTCGTTTTCCGGCGGGGTGGTGCCGGCAAGATCATCGGGCAATGCCATGCCCTGCCCTGTCTCGCGCGCATACACCGCGATCACGGCCGAGATAGGCACCATGACCGGATAACTGACGCCACCGAAGCGCGCGCTGAAACTGACGGCGTTGTTGTCGATCTGCAAACGCATGACCGCCCGCTGGGCGATGTTCAACACCACCTTGCCTTCCTTCACCGCGCTCGGAGGCACCTGCACGCCTGGCTGCGTGGCATCGACCAGCAGGTGGGGCGTCATGTCGTTGTCGGCAATCCACTCGGACAGCGCCCGCAACAGGTACGGGCGATGGCTGGTCATGCCTGGTGCTTCATCGGTCATTCGTTTTACTTGGCCAATTCGTTCGCTGTGCGAACTGTAAAGTCGGCGGCTGTACCGCCTGCGAAGGGTAAAGCAATGGGCTTTTCTTCACCATTTTCAGCGCCGAAGGCGCGACTTCACTCTTCACCGCTCAAGCTGGAATCTCGCGCAACTTTTTTTCCTGGTCGGTCAGGCTGCGCAGGAAGCCGGGATTGCGGAAGATGCGGTTGCCGTAGTCCTCGATCGCCTTGCCATCCTTCGGCAACGGGATGTCCAGCGATGGCAGGCGCCAAATGATCGGCGCCATCGCGCAATCGGCCAGGCTCATTTCCGGATTGAGGAAGAACTTGCTGGCCTTGAACAGCGGGACCGCCGCGGTCAGCAGTTCCTTGAGGCGCTTGCGGCCCGCTTCGGCCTGCGCCTTGTTGCCCAACTGGATGGCCTGCACCTGCGGCACCCAGTCGTGTTCGATGCGCAGCATGGCCAGGCGCAGGCGGGCGCGTGAAAGCGGATCCACCGGCATCAGCGGCGGATGCGGATAGCGTTCGTCGAGGTATTCGCTGACCACCGAGGCGGCGTACAGCACCAGGTCGCGCTCCACCAGGGTGGGGACGGAATGGTAGGGATTGAGGTCGATCAGGTCTTCGGGCGGGTTCTGCGCATCCACCGGCACCAGGTCGTAGGTCACGCCCTTGGCCGCCAGCACCAGCCGCACGCGGTGGCACAGCACGTCATCGGTGGAAGAAAACAGCGTCAGGGTATTGCGCATACGCAGACTCGCAGCCATCAGGCTCTCCGACGACCGGAACCGCCGGTCGCATCGACGCCGCCAGCCCGTTGCCGACGGTCGCCACGGTCCACGAGTTGCGAGCCCCCAGCAGGAAAGAATGGATCCGGCCTTTCCTGCGAGCCCCGCGCAGGTGCGCACGGGGTCGAGACTCACGCTACGGCAGGCTTAGTGCACGTCCTTCCAGTATTCCTGCTTCAACAGGAACGCGAGGAAGGTAAGCGCCACCAGGAACAGGATTACCCACACGCCCATGCTCTGGCGCTTGAGTGCGGCCGGTTCGCCGACGTACTCGAGGAAGTTGGTGATATCACGTGCGGTCTGGTCGAACTCGGCTGCAGTCTGGCGCCCCGGCTGGGTCACTTTCAGCGATTCAACGTGGCGCTCACCGGTCGCATCCGGCTCGCTGAACTCGGCGTGCTGCATGCCCTGCAACTGCCACAACGGGTTGGGCATGGAGGCATTCGGAAACAGCGTGTTGTTCCAGCCCAGCGGACGGGTTTCGTCCAGGTAGAACGACTTCAGGTAGGTGTAGATCCAGTCGCTGCCACGCACGCGCGAAATCAGGCTCAGGTCGGGCGGCATCTTGCCGAACCACGTGGTCGCCTGCTCCACCGGCATCGCCACGTGGATCTGCTCGCCGAACTTGGCGCCGGTGAAGTTGAGGTTGGCCATCACCTCTTCCTCGGTCAGGCCCAGGTCCTCGGCCATGCGCGAATAGCGCATGAATTTGAGGGAATGGCAGCCCGAGCAGTTGTTCATGTACAACTGGGCGCCGCGTTGCAGCGAAGCCCTGTCGCTGAGGTCGTTGCCGGCTTGCTGCGTGGCGCCGCCGCCCGAGGCGAACACCGAAAAGGACAGCAGCATGCCGCTGGCGAATACGGCCAGGCGCGAAAGAAGTTTCTTAGTCATGCGTCGTCACCCGTTCCGGCACCGGCTTGGTCTTGTCTAGCTTGGTCCATATCGGCATGGTGATGAAGAAGGCGAAGTAATAGAAGGTCAGCACGCGTCCCACGATGGTCTCGACCGGGTCGGTACCCGGGCCGGCGCCGATCTTGCCCAGCCATACGAAGCTGATGGCGAACACGCCCAGCAGCAGCTTGGACAAAAGGCCGCGGTAGCGGTAGGACTTGACCTTGGCGCGATCCAGCCATGGCACCAGGAACAGGATCATGATGGCACCGCCCATGACGATCACGCCGCTGAGCTTGTGCGGGATCACCCGCAACATGGCGTAGTAAGGCGTGTAGTACCAGACCGGCTTGATGTGTGCGGGCGTCACCAGGCGATTGGCCTCGGTGAAGTTGTCATGCTCCAGGAACCAGCCGCCCACCGCCGGGATGAAGAAGATGATGAAGGCCGCGATGATCAGCAGGAAGCCCACGCCCACCAGGTCCTTGACCGTGTAATACGGATGGAACGGAATGCCGTCGGCGGGCTTGTTGGGATCCCAGCGGTTGCCCTTCGGGCCCTTCTTGATGTCCACGCCGTCGGGGTTGTTGGAACCCACTTCGTGCAGCGCGCCGAGGTGCAGCACCACCAGCAACAGCAACACCAGCGGCAGCGCGATCACGTGCAAGGCGAAGAAGCGGCCGATGGTCGCGTCGCCTGGCAGGTAGTCGCCCATGATCCATTCGGTCAGGCCGTTGCCAATCACCGGAATGGCGCCGAACAGCGAGATGATGACCTTCGCGCCCCAGAACGACATCTGGCCCCACGGCAGCACGTAGCCCATGAAGGCTTCGGCCATCAGCACCAGGTAGATCAGCATGCCCAGGATCCACACCAGTTCGCGTGGCTTCTGGTAGCTGCCGTACATCAGGCCGCGGAACATGTGCAGGTACACGACGATGAAGAACAGCGACGCGCCGGTGCTGTGCATGTAGCGGATCAGCCAGCCCCACTCCACGTCGCGCATGATGTACTCGACCGAGGCGAAGGCTTCCGCCGCGCTCGGCTTGAAGTGCATCGTCAGGAAGATGCCGGTGACGATCTGGTTGACCAGCACCAGCATGGCCAGCGAGCCGAAGTAGTACCAGAAGTTGAAGTTCTTCGGCGCGTAGTACTCGCTCATGTGCTTGCGGTACATGGGCATGAAGCCCGGCGCGCGCTCGGTGAACCATTCCCAGGTGTTGTTGGCGGTGCGGGTGAAGATATTGTTCGCCATGGCTTACGCGGCCCCCTGCGGATCAAGACCGACCACGATGGTGGTGTCGTTCTCGTAGAAGTGCGGCGGCACCACCAGGTTGGTGGGTGCGGGCACGCCCTGGAACACGCGGCCCGACATGTCGAAGCGCGACTTGTGGCACGGGCAGAAATAACCGCCCTTCCAGTCCGGGTCATAGGGCTGCGGGTGGATTTCGGCGACCATTTCAGGCGAGCAGCCCAGGTGGGTGCACAGACCGACCAGCACCGAGATCTCGGGCTTGATCGAACGGAATTCGGGATTGCCCTTCAGCACGTAGGCGGGCTGCTGGTCGGGATTGGTCGACTCGGGGTCGCGCAGTCGACCGTCCAGGCCCGGCAGAGCATCCAGCAGGGCCTGCGAGCGCTTGACGATCCAGATCGGCTGGCCGCGCCATTCCAGGACCAGCCGCTGGCCTTCTTCCAGGCCGATCAGGTCCGCGGTCACCGGGGCGCCGGCCAGCTTGGCCCTCGCACTCGGATTCCACGACTTGATGAACGGTACAGCTAAAAACCCGACTCCCACCGCACCGACCACAGCCGTGGTCGCGGTCAGGAACCGGCGTCGGCCCGTATTCACAGGCTCATGGACCCCATCGTTCGCCATCCGGCACTCCGCAAAACGTTCAGGTAGCTAAAGGCTGCCAACGCCCGCACCAAAACACCGGCGCGGGCCACAAAAGACGGCAAAGTGTAACGGAAGCATGAATCCGTCGACAACGTTGGCCGACAAATCAATAGCTTGCACGTGAATTCAGGCCGCTACAGCGCAGACAGGATCAGCGCGCGCCCACCGCGCCGCGGTATCGGTCGGCCAGCACGCCCACGCGTTCCACGTAGCGCTGGGTTTCCTTGTACGGCGGCACGCCGCCATGGCGATCCACGGCGCCCTCGCCTGCGTTGTAGCCAGCGGCAGCCAGGCGCAGGTTGCCGTCGAAGCGCTTGAGCAACCAAGCGAGGTATTTCACGCCGCCACGGATGTTCTGGCTGGGATCGTAGGAATTGCTGACCCCGAAGCGCCGCGCCGTGGGCGGCATCAGCTGCATCAGACCCTGTGCGCCCGCGTGCGACAGCGCCATCGGGTTGAACGAGGACTCGGCATGGATGATGGCGCGGACGATGGCTTCATCCACCCCGAATTCGCGCGAGGCGGCGGCTATTTCAGCCTGGTAGGACGCCGTATTCAGGCGCAGCGTGCCGAAGTTGACGCCAGGGGCCGCCCCGCAGGCGAAGCAGGTTTCGATGAAGCTGTACTTGATGGTACGCACGCTGGCCACGCTACCGGCGCCCTTGGGGCGCGCACTGGTGTAGTGGCGCACGCCGTCCTTGACGTAGGAGTACACCTGTCCGCTGACCACGCGGCGCGTATCGCCCGTGCGTGCCGGCTTGGGCGCGGCGGAAGGCGCAACAAGGACCTTGGCCGGGACGATGGCGCTGGCCGAGACCGATTCGGGCGACGTGTCCAACGCACCGGCCGAGCCGGCACCCAGCGTGGTCGTGGGCGTGGCAGGAGTGGAAATGCTGCCGCTGTCCGAGGGGCGCGAAACCGACGAGCGGCTGGAACGGGTATCCGGGGTGTAGCGACTGACCACTTCACAGGTGGACCCGCCGACGCGTTTGCTGACGTAGTTGGGCACGCCGTCGGCGCCAACGCACTTGTACAGCGTGCCTGCAGCGGCCGGGAATGCGGTCGACGCGATCAGCGCGGCCAGCAACGACAGCGCATGCAGTTGGATAGAAGCCCCCTTCATCCTCAGGAGTGTCCCAACTTCAAGGGCAGTTGCCAAGTCCTTGTCCGACAAAAGGATTTCCTCAAGAAGCGGAGGGTGACCCACTTCTCATTGCGCAGGGCCAACTTGGCCGGGTTTCCTTCTAGAACGCCGGGCACGCCGTTTTCCGGCCGCCGGGCCTGCCCGCGTGGGCTGGCCCAGACGCCAGGAAAAGCTTTTCGGACACGAATCAGAGCGGAAAGGAGCGGATAGAGCACAGCCACTGAGGCTTGGCTTCATTCGCCTCTTTCCGCTCTGATCCGCGCCAAAACGCCCTGCTTTCCTTTTGACCCGCCATGAAGAACGTCCCGACGATCGGCAGCCGCTAAACTGTCCGCCCTTTCGCCAACCCGCCTGGATTACCCACCATGCCCGGGATCGCCACCCCCTCGCCGTCCACCGCGGACGATGCCGCCTTGCACGCGCTTCCGGCAGGCAAGCCGGCCCGCGGCAAGCTCTACATCAAGACCCACGGGTGCCAGATGAACGAGTACGACTCGTCCAAGATGGCCGACGTCCTCGCCGACTCCGACGGACTTGAGCTGACCGACAACCCGGACGAAGCCGACGTCATCCTCATCAACACCTGCTCCATCCGCGAGAAAGCGCAGGAAAAGGTCTTCAGCCAGCTCGGTCGCTGGAAGTCGCTGAAGAAGGACGGCAAGCCGGTGCTGATCGGCGTGGGCGGATGCGTGGCATCGCAGGAAGGCAATGCCATCGTCAAGCGCGCGCCCTACGTGGACGTGGTATTCGGCCCGCAGACCCTGCACCGGTTGCCGGAACTGATCCGCGCACGGCGCGAATCCGGCGTGCCACAGGTCGACATCAGCTTCCCCGAGATCGAGAAGTTCGACCGCCTGCCCGAACCGCGCGCCGATGGCCCTACCGCGTTCGTGTCGATCATGGAAGGCTGCAGCAAGTACTGCAGCTTCTGCGTGGTGCCGTACACGCGTGGCGAGGAAGTCAGCCGGCCGTTCGAGGACGTGCTGGTGGAAATCGCGCAGCTCGGCTCGCAGGGCGTGCGCGAGATCAACCTGCTGGGGCAGAACGTCAACGCTTATCGTGGCCCCTATGGTGACGGTGAATTCGCGGACCTTGGCCTGTTGATCCGCACCATGGCCGAGATCGACGGCATCGACCGCATCCGATTCACCACCTCGCATCCGCTGGAATTTTCCGATTCGCTGATCGAGGCCTACCGCGACATCCCGCAACTCGCCAACTACCTGCACCTGCCGGTGCAGGCCGGCAGCGACCGCATCCTGGCGGCGATGAAGCGCGGCTACACCACGCTGGAATTCAAGCAGAAGATCCGCAAGCTGCGTGCGGTGCGCCCGGACATTTCCATCTCCTCGGATTTCATCGTGGGTTTCCCCGGCGAAACCGAGGCGGACTTCGACAAGACCATGAAGCTGATCGAGGACGTAGGCTTCGACCAGTCGTATTCCTTCGTCTACTCGCGCCGTCCCGGCACGCCTGCGGCGGACCTGGAAGACGACACGCCCGAATCGGTGAAGCAGCAACGCCTTGCCCGCCTTCAAGCGGCGATCAACGTCAACGCGACGCGTATCTCGCAAACCATGCTGGGCAGCGTGCAGCGCGTGCTGGTGGAACGCCACAGCACCCGCGACCCGTCGGAGCTGACCGGGCGCACGGAGAACATGCGCTACGTGAATTTCCCCGGCAACGCGCGGCTGATTGGTGGATTCGTGGACGTGGAGATCACTGAGGTGATGGCAAATTCGTTGCGTGGCAGGATAGTGACTCGAACCAATGGTGATTCATAAGAGCTTGTTGTTGCCCATTGACCAGGAGAATTCGCGGATGGAACCAAAGAAAAAGATCACGTCGCCGTTCGTGCTGAAGGCTTTGATTGTCCTTTTCGGACTTCTAGGCTTTCTTAGAACAACAAAGGTAGTCAACAATTTCGTCCAAGGCATATGGCCAGCCGGTTTTTTGGGTTGGATGGAAACCCTCGCAGGACCCATCTGGCTGTTCCTTGCGATAGTTTTTTTCCTTCGTCTAAAACAACAACGCGGGCAACCAAAGCTGTAAAGCGCGCGTGACTTTGTAGGAGCGACGTAAGTCGCGATGAAGCCTCACCGATACACCCCCTTCGCGACTTACGTCGCTCCTACAAGTGCAGCGCGATCCGCATTACCCTTATTCCAGACCCAACCCGGAACCTTGCCATTCCCCAGAACGCCCCCAACTTGTGGATCTTCGTGCTTGAGGCTCAGCCGCTTCCCGAGGCACCCGAATACAACGAGTTCGGCGGCGCGTTCGTGCTCTGCTACCAGATGCCGGGACTGGCCGAAGACCCGGTGCGACATGCCAGTGATTTCCTGCGCGAGGCTGGCTGGCAAGTGACCGGTGTGCAGGAAGAACCGCGGCAGATCGAGCGCGACGAAGCGCCGGAAGCCGAGCATTTCGACCAGGCCCTGATCGACGACGAGGGCTATGTATTCCACCAATGGCGCGTCGAAGACGCCGATGACCAGACCAGGCACTGACTGAATCCCATGACCACCAACGACACGCGCGAATTCCTGCTGGAACCCGAGGACATTGAACGCCTGGCCAACCTGGCCGGCCCATTCGACGCGCACCTGCGCCAGATCGAGTTGCGGCTGGGCGTGGAAATCGCCAACCGCGGCAACATTTTCAAGGTCGTGGGCCCGGCCACTGAAGTGAAGGCCGCCGAGAAACTACTACGCCTGCTCTACGCGGAAGCCGGCGACGAAACCTTCGACAGCGAATCCATCCACCTGCGCCTCAACGAAGCCAACGTGCAGCACGTGGCGGCGGGCGGTTACGAAGCGCAGGAAGTGGCCATCAAGGTCAAGCGCGGCACCGTGCGCGGTCGCGGACCCAACCAGGCCGGCTACCTGCATGCCATCGCCACGCATGACATCAATTTCGGCATCGGCCCAGCCGGCACCGGCAAGACCTTCCTGGCCGTGGCCAGCGCGGTGGAAGCGCTGAACGAATCGCGCGTGCAGCGGTTGATCCTGGTGCGGCCTGCGGTGGAGGCGGGCGAAAAGCTCGGCTTCCTGCCCGGCGACCTGAGTCAGAAAGTCGACCCCTACCTGCGCCCGCTGTATGACGCGCTGTACGAAATGCTGGGCGTTGAAAAAGTGATCAAGCTGCTGGAGAAGAACGTCATCGAGATCGCGCCGCTGGCCTACATGCGCGGGCGCACCCTCAACGACGCCTTCGTGATCCTGGACGAGGCGCAGAACACCACCATCGAGCAGATGAAGATGTTCCTGACCCGCATCGGCTACGGCAGCACCGCGGTCGTCACCGGCGACCTGACCCAGGTCGACCTGCCCAAGCACGTGAAGTCCGGCCTGAAGGACGGACTGGAAGTGTTGCGCGGCGTCGACGGCATCAGCTTCACCTTCTTCACCAGCCGCGACGTGGTGCGCCACCCGCTGGTGGCGAAGATCGTGCGGGCTTACGATGCGCGGGACGGGAAGGATGCTGAGACGGAGCAGGCATACTTAGAGAGATGAACATACATTTGCGCGGACTGACACTTGTTTTACTCGCACCTTTTGGCGCGAATGCGGGAGAGCGTTGCTTCTTAGTAAAAGATTCGCCAGTAACAACGATTGAGGGAATGAGCAATATCAATATCGATCTTCCCTCGATCATTGCCTTGACTGAGGAGAAAGCTATTGGATTCATTCCAGAAGCTAAAGAAAAGAGGGTCAAGTGGGTCGGGGATTACCATGACTACTTTGCAGAGGCAAATTGGATTGAAAAAGATCTGAACGTGCATGTTGACTGGGGCAACGGTTTTGGTGGTGCCTCCTTTGACCTCGCTCCTCGCGGGCAAGATCTCGTGGGCACAGTGACTCCTTACGCTGATGTTCGCGATTCGACTTATCATCCGCTAGTCCGACCCGTTGAGTTGATTCGGACCGAGTGCCCCGAGCATCTGTCTAGCAATTCATTCAAGCCGAGCCCGCATCAGGGCGGCGGCTTAGTTCAGGCGTTCGGCTTCCCGTAGAGCCGAGCTTGCTCGGCTACCCCTTGCACAAAATCAACAGCAGCCGAGCAAGCTCGGCTCTACGAAGACAAACAACCCATGACCCAAGGCCCCGTACTCCTCGAAGTCTCCGTCAGCTACGCGCTGCCGCGTGTGGGCTTGCCTTCTTCGGTCAGCTTCCGCAAATGGGTGGCTGCCGCGCTGAAGGGCCGCATCCGCGAAGCGGATCTCGCCGTGCGCATCGTCGACACCAAGGAAGGCCGCGCGCTCAACCGCCATTACCGCGGCAAGGATTACGCGACCAACGTACTCAGTTTTCCGGCTGAAATAGCGGAAGGCGTCAAGATGCCGAAGGGCTTCAAGATGCCACTGCTGGGCGACCTGGTGATCTGTGCACCTGTTGTCGCGCGCGAAGCGAAGGAGCAGAAGAAGCCGCTGGCTGCCCACTACGCGCATCTCACCGTGCACGGCGCGCTGCACCTGCTGGGCTGGAACCACGAAGACGACCGCGAAGCCGAGGCCATGGAACAACTGGAACGCGAGATACTGGCCGAACTGGGTATCGACGACCCTTACGCATTCGAGGAGTAGGCATGCGCCGTCAACTTTTTCCACTGGCGCTGATGCTGCCACTCACGCTGTTCGCACAAGAAGCGCCTGCATCTGCCGTCGCTGAAGAAAAACTGGATCCCGCGAAGATCGACCTGGCCGCGCTGGCCGAATGCAAGCGCACACTCGCCGACTTCCATTACCTGGCCCCCGCGTTGACCGATCCGCTGCAGGCCGTGGCGCTGGGCTGGCGTCCGCTGCCGCAGGCCAACCTGTTCATGACCGAATTCATGTTGAACACGCCGATCAGCGTGTTCGGATATACGACCGACCACATCGCCTTCACCGGCGACAGCCTCATCGCCATCCTCGACCTGCCTGATCCGCGCGCACTAGCCAAGCAGTTGGAACTGGAAACCGGCATCGATACACCGGACAAGGCCCTGTTCGGCAAGGAGCTGGTCAGCGAGGAGGAACAGGATCCAGCGACGGGCACGGTCTTCATACGGTCAGTCGTGTTGAATGTATCCAACGTCAGCTCGCACCCGGGCAAGACGCTGGCGGGATGTACCTACAGCCTGGACCTGGCCGAAGACCCGGAGCCGGAGCCCGAGAGCCCCTGACCCAGTGTGGGAGCGCCGTCCCGGCGCGAGCTCTTGCTCAGGGAGTGTCCCAAAGCTTTAAAGCAAGAGCTCGCGCCGGGACGGCGCTCCCACAGGGTTCGCAAGGGATTGAACGCCTGATCGCAGCCAGCCTGATAGACTGCCCACGTCGCCCTCCCCCGGGCTGCCCGCTTACTACGAAACACATGTCCGAAGACGACAGTACCTCCGCGCCGGAACATTCCGAGAAACACCCGGAAAAACGGCGCACCTGGCTGGACCGCATCAGTTCTGCGTTCTCCGGCGAACCCTCTTCACGCGACGACCTGGTCGCGCTGCTGCGCGATGCGCAGGGCGACGGCCTGATCGGCAGCGACACCTTGCGCATGATGGAAGGCGCCATCGCGGTGGCCGACCTGACGGTTGGCGACGTGATGGTCTCGCGCTCACAGATGGTGTCCCTGCCCATCGCCTCACGCTTCCTCGACCTGATGAAGGAAGTGGTGGAATCCGGCCACTCGCGCTTCCCGGTGCATGGCGACAACAAGGACGAGATCCTCGGCATCCTGCTGGCCAAGGACCTGCTGCGCGGCGTGGTCGCCGACAACGGCCCCGGCAACGTGCGCGAACTGCTGCGCCCGGCGGTGCTGATCCCGGAATCCAAGAAGCTCAACCTGCTGCTGAAGGAATTCCGCCTGTCGCGCAACCACATGGCGATCGTGGTGGACGAATACGGCGGCGTGGCCGGACTGGTGACCATCGAGGACGTGCTGGAACAGATCGTCGGCGAGATCGACGACGAGCACGACGATGCCGAAGAAGGCGCGGACCAGATCGCGGCGCATGCCGACGGCCAGTACGTGGTCGATGCGCTGACCCCGATCGCCGACTTCAACGAAAGCTTCGGCGCCGATTTCCCGGATGACGAATACGACACCGTCGGCGGCCTGGTCACCGCGGCCATCGGCCACCTGCCGGATACAGACGAAGAACTGACGCTGGGACGCTTCGAGTTCCGCGTGGCCAAGGCCGATGCGCGCCGCGTGCACGCGTTCCATGTCAGCGTCCTGTCCGACAATTAAGAGGCTGCCCGCCCGCTTGGTTGCACTGTGTGTGCTGTCGCTGCTCGCTGTTTCGGCGTGGGCGGCGGCACCGCGCATTGGCGTGGCGACGATGCAGCCGGGTGAAATCTTCTTCGAGCGCTTCGGCCACGATGCCATCGTGGTGGTGGATGCGGAAACAGGCGCGGCGACTTCGTACAACTTCGGTTTCTTCAACATGGAAGAACCCGATTTCGCCAGTCGTTTCGCCAAGGGCGACATGCAGTACTACCTGATGGCCCTGCCGCTGGAGCAGGACCTGGCCTACTACCGCGACACCGGCCGCGGCGTCAGCGTGCAATGGCTGGACCTGCCGCCGGACGAGGCCCAGGCCATCGCCGATGCACTAGCCGAGCGCGCCAAGCCCGAGAACGCACGCTACCGCTACGACTACTTCACCAACAACTGCTCCACGCAAGTGCGCGACACACTGGATACTGCGTTGGGCGGCGCGCTGAAATCGCAGATGGTCGGGCGTTCGCGTGGCAACACCTTCCGCAGCGAAGCGGTGCGCCTGGCCTCGCCGGCGACGTGGATGTGGCTGGGCTTCGACCTCGGGCTGGGCCCGTACGCCGATACGCCGATGTCACGCTGGGAAGAAGCCTACGTACCCATGCGCCTGGCCGACAGCCTGCGCCAGGCCAAGAACAGCGCGGGTCGCCCGCTGGTGCAATCCGAGCAAGTACTGGTGCCACACCGCATCGCACCCGAACCGGTGGAAGCACCGCGCCGCTGGTGGCCGTGGTTGCTGCTGGGTTGCGCGTTGGCCGTTGGCATCGTGATCGGTGGGCGCCGGCACCTGCGCGCAGTGGCCAGCTTCGCGCTGCCGCTGTGGCTGCTGTGCGGTATCGCCGGGCTGGTGCTGGCCTACCTGTGGGGCTTCACCGAGCACCGTGCCGCGTGGGCCAACCGCAACCTGCTGCTGCTGAACCCGCTGTGCCTGTTGCTGATACCCGGCGCAATGGCCGTGCTGCGCCGCCGCACTCCGGGCCGGCTGTTTTCGTGGTTGGCAGTCGCGGTGGCAGCGTGCGCGTTGCTCGCGTGGTTCCTGCATTGGCTGCCGATTCCGTTGCAATACAACCAGAGCTGGGTGGCCTTGCTGCTGCCCGTGCATGTGGCCCTCGCATACGTATTCAGTCGGCAACGCTTGTCCCACTGATCGGGCTACCGCAGGATTCGGCGCTCACCCGGACCCCTGAAGGCGCGCATGTTCCTCCGACTCCTCGCACTGACCCTGTTGTCTGCTTCGACGTCCGTACTGGCGGCCCCCGGCGTGCAGGTCGCCTCGCCCGACGGCAGCCTGTCGGTGGCCGTGACCACCGACAACGACGGACGCCCGAGTTACGCGGTGTCGCGCAAGGGCAAGCCAGTGATCGCGCCTTCGCGGCTGGGTTTCATCTTCGTGGATGCACCGAAGTTCGAACGCAACTTCGTCATCACCGGCCACGAGACCAGCAGCTTCGACGAGACCTGGGAATTGCCGTGGGGTGAACGCCGCAGCATCCGCAACCACTACAACGAAATGCGCGTGACCCTGAAGGAAAAGAACGCGCTGAAGCGCAGCCTGGACGTGGTGTTCCGCGTGTATGACGACGGCCTGGGCTTCCGCTATGAGTTCCCGAAGCAGGATGCGCTGCAGCAGGTGAAGATCGGCGAGGAACTGACCGAGTTCAACATCGCCGCACCCGCCACCGCCTGGTGGATCCCGGCCGGCGAATGGAACCGCGAGGAATACCTGTACCACCGCACGCCCGTGCAGGAAGTCGGCGACGCGCAGACACCGATGACCTTGCGCTTCGACAGTGGCCTGCACCTGTCGATCCATGAAGCCGCGCTGGTGGATTATTCGGGCATGAACCTGACCCGGGTGGAAGACCTGAAATTCCGCGCCATGCTTACGCCCGGCATCGGCGATGGGAAAGTGGTGCGCGATGCGCCGTTCCACACGCCGTGGCGCACGCTGCAGGTGTCCGACACGGCCGGCGGACTGATCATGTCCAGCCTCATCCTCAACCTCAACGAACCCAATGCGCTCGGCGACGTGTCCTGGGTGAAGCCGATGAAGTACGTCGGCGTGTGGTGGGAAATGCACCTGGAGACCAAGACATGGGCCTCCGGGCCCAAGCACGGCGCGACCAACGAAAACGTGATGCGCCACATCGACTTCGCCGCCAAGCACGGCCTGGGTGGCGTACTGGTGGAAGGCTGGAACGTGGGCTGGGATGGCGAATGGTTCGGCAATGGCCAGGACTTCAGCTTCACCCAGGCCTATCCGGATTTCGACATCGAGAAACTCGCGGCCTACGCCAAGTCGAAGAACGTGCGCCTGATCGGCCACCACGAGACCTCGGGCAACGCCGCGCATTACGAATCGCAGATGGAAGCCGGCTTCGACCTGTACCAGAAGCTCGGCATCGATGCGGTCAAGACCGGCTATGTCGCCGATGCCGGGCAGGCCAAGGTCATCGGCACCGATGGCAAGCTGCATTACGCGTGGCATGAAGGCCAGGACATGGCGCGCCACCACCAGAAGGTGGTGGATGCCGCCGCAAGGCACCACATCGCCGTCAATCCGCACGAACCCATCAAGGACACCGGCCTGCGCCGCACCTACCCCAACTGGGTCACGCGCGAAGGCGCGCGCGGCATGGAGTTCAGCGCATGGGGCCAGCCCGGCAATCCGCCGGAGCACGAGGCGAACCTTGCGTTCACCCGCCTGCTGGCCGGGCCCATGGACTACACGCCCGGCATCTTCGGCATGAAGACGCGCGCACCGGACGGCGTGGCCACGACCTGGGCCAAGCAGCTTGCCCTGTACGTCACCATCTACAGCCCGCTGCAGATGGCCGCTGACCTGCTGGACAACTACGAAGCCAACCCCAAGCCGTTCAAATTCATCGAAGACGTTCCGGTCGATTGGGACGACACCCGCGTGCTGAACGGCGAGGTCGGCGATTTCGTCACCATCGTGCGCAAGGACCGGCACAGCGACAACTGGTACCTGGGCGCGATCACCGATGAGGAAGCACGCGAACTGAGCGCGCCGCTGTCGTTCCTGGATCCGGGCCGCACCTACACCGCGCAGATCTACCGCGACGGCGACAACGCCCACTGGAAGCACGCGCCGCAGGACATCGTGATCGAGGAGCGCACGGTCACCAGCACCGATACCTTGACCCTGCGCCTTGCCCCAGGCGGCGGCCAGGCGATCCGCTTCGTCGCGAATTAGTGCGGCTTGTAGGAGCGACGTAAGTCGCGATGAAGCGTTACCCGGACAGCTTCATCGCGACTTGCGTCGCTCCCACAAAGGGTAGGCCTATCAACTATCTCTGTCCTTTCTGGTCCGCCCCTTTGTTCGGACTATCTGCCATCCAATTGATCGACATCAAGGCCACGGCGGGCAGGTCCGGCTAGGCTGCCGGCATGATTCCCAACACTTCCTTCGATCCGGACCTGCTGCGCCGCTACGACCGGCCGGGCCCGCGCTATACCTCCTACCCGACCGCACCGCAGTTCAGCGACCGCTTTGGCGAAGCCGAATTGCGCGAAGTCGTGCAGCTCAGCAACGGCGACCCGATCCCGCGCCGCCTGTCGCTGTACCTGCACGTGCCGTTCTGCATGAGCCCGTGTTTCTACTGCGGCTGCAACCGCGTCATCACCCGCGACCTGGCGCGTGGCGAGGTGTACCTGGCGCGCCTGTACCGGGAAATCGAGCTGACCTCTGCCATGTTCGACCGTGACCGCGAAGTGGTGCAGCTGCATTTCGGCGGCGGCACGCCCAATTTCCTGTCGCCTGCACAGCTGGCCGAAGCCGTGGACGTGCTGCGCGGGCACTTCCGTTTCAGCAACGCGGACCATCGTGATATCTCCATAGAACTCGATCCGCGCTTCCTGAAACCCGACGATGTCGGCCTGCTGGCAGACACCGGTTTCAACCGCGCCAGCCTGGGCGTGCAGGACTTCGATCCTGCCGTGCAGGAAGCCGTGAACCGCATCCAGGGCGTGGAAGAAACCCTGGCCATCCTGCGCGCGTGCCGCACCTATGGAATGCGCTCGGTCAACGTGGACCTGATCTACGGCCTGCCCAGGCAGAACCTGGAAGGTTTCACGCGCACCCTGGATACGGTGATCGACGCGCGCCCGGACCGCCTGGCCGTGTATGGCTACGCGCACCTGCCGAACCTGTTCAAGGCGCAACGCCAACTCGATGCCACGGACTTGCCCACTGCCGAGCTGAAGCTGCAACTGCTGAGCCTGGCCATCGAAAAACTCACCGCCGCCGGTTACGTCTACATCGGCATGGACCACTTCGCCCTGCCTGACGACGAACTGGCGCTGGCCCAGCAACGCGGCAGCCTGCATCGCAACTTCATGGGCTACACCACCCATGCGGATACCGACCTCGTCGGCATGGGCGTGAGCGCGATCAGCCATGTCGGCGACAGCTTCAGCCAGAATCCGCGTGACCTGCCCAGTTGGCAGGCCGCGCTGGACGAAGGCCGCCTGCCGGTGTTCCGTGGCATGCGGCTGTCCGCGGATGACGTGCTGCGCGCCGACCTGATCCAGCAGTTGATGTGCCAGGGCGAAGTACCGATCGAAGCGCTGGAACGCCGGCATGCGATCGACTTCACCACCTACTTCGCCGATGCCCTGGTGAAGCTGCAGCCCTTGCAGGCAGACGGACTGGTCCGCCTGGAGCCAGGCCGCATCGCGGTGACGGCGCAGGGCCGGCTGTTGTTGCGTAATATCGCCATGTGCTTCGACCACTACCTGCAACCGCCAGCCACTGCCGCGGACCCTGCCCCGGCAGCGGCGCCACGCTTTTCGCGCGCCATCTGACCCGCGTCGGGGCAGCATGAGCGGCACGGCCTTTCCGCGCCTGGATACCAGCATCCTCGCCGACGATGGCGACACGCTGCGTTTCTGCACGACCTGCGCGTTCTCGCAGGCCTGCCTGTCCCAAGGCATGGACAAGCGCGCGCTGATGGACCTGCATGTCCTGGTCGAACATGTCGGCCCGCTGCACGCGGGCCAGCACCTGTTCCGCGAAGGCGACCCATTCGAAGCGATCGCGGCGGTGCGCGCCGGCACGGTGAAGACCTACGCCATCGACAGCGACGGCCATGAACACGTCCTCGGCTTCCACCTGCCCGGCGAAGTGATCGGCCTGAATGCGATCGATGGCGAATCGTATCCGTGCAATGCGGTGGCGCTGGACACGGTGATGCTGTGCCGCTTCTCGTTTCCAAAGATTTCGGTGCTTGCGGCGCGGCTGCCCGGCTTGCAACAGCACCTGTTCCGCTTGATGAGCCGCGACATCGGCAGCGCGTCGCAGCTGGCCGGCGACTGGTCGGCCGACCAGCGCATGGCCGCATTCCTGGTCGGCTTGTCACGCCGACTCGCGGCGCGCGGATTTTCCGCCGACCGCTTCCAGTTGACCATGGCCCGCACCGATATCGCCAACTACCTGCGGCTGGCACCGGAAACGGTAAGCCGCGTACTCAAGCGTTTCGAGGGCGATGGACTGCTGAAGATAGACCGCCGCGAAGTGGAGCTGGTGGCGCGCGAACGACTGCAAGTGCTGGCGGCGCCGATCCTGCGCAAGTAGCCACCGCGCGTCAGCGGCGCAGGTGGCGTCCTGCTGTTCGCATACATGCCTTGCCTGTAGTGATGGGCCCGCGCTTGACCCAGGTCATGGCGATGCCCGGGTGATGCCGCCGAACATGGCGCATCACCCTGGAGACCGCCATGCACAACTATCGAAGACTCTGGCTGGGACTGGCCATCTTGCTCGTGGCCTCATTTTCGGTACTGCTGTGGGCGGGCGGAGAAATCTTCCGCGCCGCGCCGCCCATGCCGGAACGCGTCGTCACCGAAAGCGGTCAGGTGGTCTACACCAGGGCCGACATCGAGACCGGCCGGCAAGTGTGGCAATCCATGGGCGGCATGCAGCTGGGCTCCATATGGGGCCATGGCGGCTATGTCGCGCCAGACTGGAGCGCGGACTGGCTGCACCGCGAAGCCGTCGGCGTGCTCGACCTGTGGGCGCGCCGCGATGACAGCACGGCCACGTATGCGCAACTGGACGCCGAACAGCAGGCCGCACTGCGCAGCCGGCTGCAGGCGATGATGCGGGCCAATACCTACGACGCAGCAACGGGCACGATCACCCTCACCGAGGATCGCGCGGTCGCCATCTCCAACGTGGCGGCCCACTACGAAAGCCTGTTTGGCAACGACCCGGCCACGCTTGCGTTGCGCGAAGCCTACGCAATGAAGCAGTCCACCGTGGACACGCCGGAACACCGCCGCGCACTGACTGCGTTCTTCTGGTGGACGGCCTGGGCCGCGACCACCGAACGCGCCAGCGATCCAGGCGCTGCCGCTGCACCGGACAGCACCGGCGTGGCCAGCAAGAAAGTCACCTACACCAACAACTGGCCCAGCGAACCGCTGGTAGGCAATACGCCACCGCCGTCGCTGTGGCTGTGGTCGTCGTTCAGCGTGCTGTTCCTGATCGCCGGCATCGCGATACTCGGCTGGCACCATGCCGTCACCCATGCGCGCGGCGAACCCGCGCATGAGCTTCCAAAAAGCGATCCCTTCGCCACCTTGCGCATCACGCCCTCGATGCGTGCGGTCGCCAAGTATTTCTGGGTGGTACTCGCACTGTTCCTGACCCAGATCCTGCTGGGCGCGATCACCGCGCACTACCAGGTGGAAGGCCAGGTCGCCTACGGCTTCGCGCTCTCGGAAATCCTGCCGTATTCGCTGTCACGCACCTGGCACACGCAGCTCGGCGTGCTGTGGATCGCGGTCGCGTGGCTGGGTACCGGCCTGTACATCGCGCCTGCACTGTCCGGGCACGAACCCAAATACCAGCGCTTCGGCGTCAATTTCCTGTTCGTCTCGCTGTTGCTGATCGTGGTGGGTTCCTTCACTGGCCAATGGCTGGCCGTGATGCAGAAACTCGGGCTGGAGCACAACTTCTGGTTCGGCCATCAGGGTTGGGAATACGCCGACATGGGCCGCTTCTGGCAGTGGTACCTGTTCATCGGCCTGCTGCTGTGGGTGACGCTGGTCGGGCGTGCGCTGTGGCCCATCCTGCGCGGGCCATCGACGGATTCGAAATCGATCATCGCCCTTCTGTTCGCCTCCACCGCCGCCATCGGCCTGTTCTTCGGCGCCGCCCTGATGTGGGGCGAGCACACGCATATTTCCGAAGTCGAGTACTGGCGCTGGTGGTTGGTGCACCTGTGGGTGGAAGGCTTCTTCGAAGTGTTCGCCACCGCGGTGATGTCGCTGATCTTCACCCGCCTGGGCCTGATCAAGACCTCCACGGCAACCGCCGCCGTGCTGTTCGCCACCATCGTGTTCATGGCGGGCGGCGTGCTCGGCACCCTGCACCACCTGTACTTCATCGGCACGCCGATCTCGGTGGTGGCGATTGGCGCAAGCTTCAGTGCCTTGGAAGTCGTGCCCCTGGCCTACATCGGCTTCGAGGCGTACCACACCTTCAAGCTCGGCAAGTCCACGCCATGGATGGCGCGCTACCGCTGGCCGGTGATGTTCTTCATCGCGGTGTCGTTCTGGAACCTGGTGGGTGCGGGCCTGTTCGGCTTCCTCATCAACCCGCCGCTGTCGCTGTACTACATGCAGGGCCTCAACCTGACGCCGTTGCATGGCCACACTGCGTTGTTCGGCGTGTACGGCATGCTCGGCATCGCGTTGATGCTGTTCTGCCTGCGCGGCCTCCGCGGGCAGATGGTGTGGGATGGCAAGCCGCTGAAGATCGCATTCTGGAGCCTCAACATCGGCCTGAGCCTGATGGCCCTGCTGACGCTGTTGCCGCTGGGCATCATGCAGCTCATCGCGGCGATCGAACACGGCTACTCCTACGCACGGTCCGCGGAATTCATGCAGCGGCCCATCGTGGAGTTGCTGGTGTGGATGCGCGTGCCGGGCGACACCATCTTCAGCATCGGCGCGTTGGCACTGGCGTGGTTCGTGTTCCGGCTGTGGGTTGCACCGAAGCGCGACCCGGCGCTGGCGGCACAGGCGGAAGGCGTTGATCACTGAGCCTGCAAGCGCCCGGCATCTGCCGGGCGCTTGCCCATCTCCAGCATCCATCAAACACGAGTATTCCCCGCATGCACTACACACTTGGCAACCACGGCAGCTCAAACATCAACGCAATCGTGCAGGCCATCGCAGGACTTGATCCCGCCGCGGTCGTTGATTTCGATGCCTCCAAATCCCTTGTCCGGATCTCGTCGGTGGCAACCGAGGCGGAACTGATTGCCTGCCTTCGCCAGGCCGGCGTAGCGGCCATGGCCGAACAACTGGTCCGCCTGCCCTCGCAATGCTGCGGCGGCTGCGGTGGCTGAAACGATGGCAGGCCCGTCGACTCGCCTGCTGGCAAGTGCACCGCACCGGCTGATGTTCTTCGTGGGCGCCAGCAACCTGCTGCTGGCAATGCTGTGGTGGGCGGCATGGCTGGTGGCCGCGCGCTGGCAGGTGTTCGCCATGCCGCAGCCTTCGCCTTATGCCGGCTGGCTGCACGCCTATGTCATGCAGTACCAGATGCTGCCGAGTTTCATCTTCGGCTTCCTGCTGACGGTATTCCCCAAATGGACGGCACAGCCGGAGATTGCGCGCAGTCGCTACCTCCCCGTCGGCATGGGACTCTTCGGCGGGCAGGTCGCCACGTTGCTGGGTGCACTGGGCTGGCCACACGGCGTTGCGGCCGGCGTACTGCTTACGCTGTTGGGTTGGGTTGCCGGGCTGTCCGCGCTTGCGCCGTTGCTGTGGCGGGAATCAGGCACCACCTGGCACGCACGTTCGTGCCTGGCTGCCCTGGTCGTGGGATTCGCGGGGTTGCTTGCCTGGACGGTGTTCGTGCTGGGCGGATCACCGCTGTGGATGTTCGCCAGCATCAAGATCGGCAGCTTCGGTTTCCTGTTGCCCGTGTATTTCACGGTCGCGCACCGCATGTTCCCGTTCTTTGCGGCCAGCGCGGTACCGGGTTACCAGGCATGGCGACCGATGTGGGTGCTGGCGATGTTCTGGCCGCTGGCGTTGTTGCACCTTGGGTTGGAACTGGTCCACGCCTATCGCTGGCTGTGGCTTGCCGACCTGCCCTTGCTGGCGATGACGGCTGCACTGTGCTGGAAGTGGTGGCCGCGCCAGCCACACCCTGCCCTGCTCGCCGTGCTGTTCGTGGGGCTGGCCTGGTTGCCACTGGCCTTCGCGCTCTATCTGTCGCAAAGCATCGCGTACCTGATGACCGGCGTTTTCTGGCTGGGACGCGCACCCGCGCACGCATTGTTCATCGGCTTCTTCGGCAGCGTGCTGGTGGCCATGGTGACGCGGGTGACGCAGGGACATTCCGGGCGGCCGCTGCAGCTTCCTGCCGCTGCGTGGTTTGCATTCGTCGCCATCCAGACCGTTGCAGTGATGCGTGTGGTGGCGGAACTGGCGCCGGACCCGATGGCGTGGCAGGCCGCGGCGGCCGCAGGATGGTTGCTGGCATTCCTGCCGTGGGTGATGCGGATAGGTGGCATCTACCTGTCACCGCGCGTGGATGGGAGGCCTGGATGAAGGTTCGCCCGCGATGATCGAATTCTATCCGCAGATCAAATCCTTCCACGTGTGGATGGTGCTGCTGAGCGGCGCCCTGTTCGCACTGCGCGGCGTGGGCGTACTGCTCGCCGCACGCTGGCCGATGGCCATGCCCGTGCGCATCGCCAGCTATGCCATCGACACCACGTTGCTGACCGCCGCGCTGATGCTGCTGACGATGCTGCCAGCGTCGATGTTCGCCAACGGCTGGCTGGCGATGAAGATCACCCTGCTCTGCCTCTACATCGTGCTCGGCACGCTGGCCTTGAAACGCGCGCGCAGCCCGCGCATGCGTGCAGTCTTCTATGTGCTTGCCTTGCTGACCTATGCCTGGATGCTGACGATCGCGCGCAGCCACCATCCGCTGGGGATATTCCACGCCCTGGCGGCATGACCCAGGGCAACGAAAGCATGCCTGTTGATCCAGCCCATGGATTGTGGGAGCGGCACTGTTGCTAGGCCGCATGCCTGATGCATTGAGCAATCGACTGCCTGTCTTCGGCATGGCTTTTTTCGCAAGCGGTTGACCTGCGTCAAGGCGCACAGCACCAGCGCGGCCCAGCATGCACTGGAAAGCCGGAAAGCCGGTCCACCCAGAGGACGCAAGGCGATGAAACGAGCCACACTTCACTTGGCCATGGCCTCCATGGTCGTACTCGCGCTGCTGTCGGGTTGCAAAGGCAGCCCGGACGACGCGGCAACGACGGACAAATCCGCAACGCGCCTGCACGGTGGATCGTCCAACGGCGATTTCGGTCCGCCGCAGGGCGCGCCCATCGACGCCATCCTGACCTCGCCCCCGATGGTTCCGCCCGCAACCGGCCGCACAGCGCCGGCCAAGGTGGTCGTCAAGCTGGACGTGGTGGAAAAGGAGATGGAGATTTCAGAAGGCGTGACCTATACGTTCTGGACTTTTGGCGGCACCGTGCCCGGCAGCTTCATCCGCGTGCGCCAGGGCGACACGGTGGAATTCCACCTGCGCAACATGCCCGAATCCAAGATGCCGCATAACATCGACCTGCACAGCGTCACCGGCCCCGGCGGCGGTGCGGCTTCCAGTTTCACCGCGCCCGGCCACTCGTCGCGCTTCACCTTCAAGGCACTCAACGCCGGCCTGTACGTCTACCACTGCGCCACCGCGCCGGTCGGCATGCACGTGGCCAACGGCATGTACGGACTGATCCTGATCGAACCGCCGGAAGGATTGACGCCGGTCGACAAGGAGTATTACGTCATGCAGGGCGATTTCTATACCGCCGGCAAGTACCGCGAGAAGGGCCTGCAGCCGTTCGACATGGAAAAGGCGATCGACGAGAACCCGACCTACGTGCTGTTCAACGGCAGCGACGGCGCACTCACGGGCGACAAGGCACTGAAGGCGAACACCGGCGAAACCGTGCGCCTGTTCGTCGGTAACGGTGGACCGAATCTGGTGTCGAGCTTCCATGTGATCGGCGAGATCTTCGACAAGGTCTGGTTCGAGGGCGGCACGAAGTTCCAGGAAAACGTGCAGACCACGCTGATCCCGGCGGGCGGCGCGGCGATGATGGAATTCCATGTGGAAATACCCGGCAGCTACGTGCTGGTCGACCACAGCCTGTTCCGCGCATTCAACAAGGGTGCGCTTGGCATCCTCAAGGCGGAAGGTGCGGAGCGGAAGGAGATCTACTCGGGCAAGGAAGTGGATTACGTCTACCTTGGTGACCGTGCGCAGCCCAACATGGCCGCTGTCGCCTCGGCGGCGAAGGCGGCGGATGCCGGTGCATTGACCCAGGCCGACCAGATCGAGGCAGGCAAGGCATTGTTCGCCGGCACCTGCTCCACCTGCCACCAGCCGGACGGCAAGGGCATGGCCGGCGTGTTCCCGCCACTGGCCAAGTCGGACTACATCGCCGCCGACAAAACGCGCCTGCCCAACGTGATCCTGCATGGCCTGCAAGGACCGGTGAAAGTCAACGGCGTGGACTACAACTCCATCATGCCGCCGATGAGCCAGTTGACCGATGATGAAGTGGCGAATATCGCGACCTACATCCTCAACAGCTGGGGCAACCCGGGCGGCAGGATCAGCAAGGAAGAAGCTGCGGAGATCCGCAAAACGAAACCGGCCAACGCCTCCGAAGGCCATTGATGCATGCGTCGCATCCTGGCCCTGTTGCTGCTGCTCCCCATCGCCAGCCTCGCGGCGGGCGGTGGCGGGTACGTGGACTTGCCCGCCGGCAAGTTCCGCACTGCGCTGAAGTACGAAGACCGCAAGGGCGACACCCGCATCGCCCCGTTCGCATTGATGCGCAAGCCGGTGACCAACGCCGAGTTCCTTGCGTTCGTGCAAGCCCATCCGCAATGGCGACGTGACCGCGTGGGGCGGGTGTTCGCCGAACCGCGCTATCTCTCGCATTGGGTTGCTGCCGACAAGCTAGGCAACACCGCATTGCCACAACAACCCGTCGTGCAGATCAGCTGGTTCGCCGCACAGGCCTACTGCAAGGCGCAGGGCGCGCGCCTGCCCAGTTGGGACGAATGGGAATACGCCGCCGCCGCCGACGAGACCCGGCGCGACGCACGCAGCGACCCGGCCTGGCGCGAACGCATCCTGCGCTGGTACTCACGTCCCTCCAACCAGGCACTTCCGCGCGCCGGATTGCAGACGCCCAACGCGTATGGCGTGCAGGACCTGCATGGGCTGGTCTGGGAATGGACCGAGGACTTTTCCTCGCTGCTGGTCAGCGCCGACAACCGCGACCAGGGCGATGCCGACAATGCGAAGTTCTGCGGCGCGGGCGCGCTGTCGATGGACGACCGCGACAACTATGCGGTGCTGATGCGCGTGGCGATGCTGTCTTCGCTGAATGCCGCAGACACCACCACCAACCTGGGCTTCCGCTGCGCAAAGGACCTGGAATGAAACCAATGATGGGCACGCTGTTTGCACTGATGCTGTCCGTGGGACTGCTATCTGCGGGAGCAATCGCAGCCCCCGGGCAGGCACCACTTCCCCGCGACTCCGTGTACCAGTTGCCGGTGCATCTGATCGACCAGCATGGCAAGGCCTTCGACTGGAGCAGTAAACGCGGCAAGGTGCAGCTGGTCTCCATGTTCTACACCTCGTGCCAGTACATCTGCCCGTTGATCGTGGACAGCGGAAAGGCGATCGAGAAACAGCTGACACCCACCGAGCAGCAGCGGCTCGGCATCCTGCTGGTCAGCATGGATCCGAAGCGGGACACACCCGCCGCGCTGCTTACCGTGGCCAACAAGCGCAAGCTCGATCCCGCACGCTGGACGCTGGCAAGTCCGCGCCCTGGCGACGTGCGTGAAGTCGCGGGTGTGCTGGGCATCCGCTACCGCGCGCTTGCCGACGGCGAGTTCAACCACACCAGTGCGCTGGTACTGCTGGACGGCGAAGGCCGCATCCTGGCCCGGACCGAGCAGATGGGCACCCAGCCCGATCCCGAGTTCATCCAGCAGGTGCGTGACAGCCTGCGGACAGCGCGCAAGTGACGTAAGCGCGGGAAGCCCGATGCACAGGGCATCAACGGAGCCCTTGCGCACGCAATGACTTGCCGCCTTGCCTTGGACTGGGGCAGGATGCCCGGCATGAACGATACCGCCACCTCCCAGCTGCCTTCCTGCGTCATCAACTGCGTGCTGTACGACAAGGACGGCGCGCGCCACGACATCACCCTGGATGCGATCAGCGACGTGCTGGCGAAGGACGACGGCGGCTTCGTCTGGGTCGGCCTGTATGAGCCTGAAGATTCCGTGCTGGAAAAACTGCAGGAGGAGTTCGGCCTGCACGACCTGGCCATCGAAGACGCGCAGAACGCGCACCAGCGCCCCAAGCTGGAAGCCTACGGCAACTCCATGTTCGCGGTGATGCATACCGCGCAGGTGGTGGACGAAAAAATAAAGTACGGCGAAACCCATGCGTTCGTCGGGCCGCGCTACCTCATCACCGTGCGCCATGGCGCTTCGCTGTCGTATGCGCCGGTGCGCGAACGCGTGGAGCGCGAGCCCGAACTGCTGGTGCTGGGACCGTCCTACGGCCTGTACGCTGTGCTGGACTTCATCGTCGACAACTACCGTCCCATCGTGAAGGAATTCAACGACAAGCTGGACCTGCTGGAAAAGGACATCTTCGCCGACACCTTCCGCCGCCAGACCGTGGTCAGGTTGTACGAATTGAAACGCGAACTCACCCAGATGCGCTTGGCCGTCGCGCCATTGCAGGACGTGCTGTCGCAACTCACGCGCACGCAAAGCCCGCTGGTGCAGGAGGAAGTACGCCTGTACTTCCGCGACGTGCAGGACCACGTGCTGCGCGTGAACGAAGCCACCGATACCCTGCGCGAGATGCTGACGGCCGCGCTCAGCGTCAACCTGGCCCTGGTCACCGTGTCGCAGGGCGAAATCGTCAAGCGACTCGCCGGCTGGGCCGGCCTGCTGGCGGCACCCACGCTCATCGCCAGCTGGTACGGCATGAACTTCCACAATATGCCGGAGCTGGAAGGCCGCTGGAACTACTGGATCCTGATCGGCATCACCGCGTCGGTGTGCACCGGCCTCTACATCGCCCTAAAGCGCGCGAAGTGGCTGTAGACGCCCGGGAATGTTGTAGTAGCGATGTAGGAGCGACGTAAGTCGCGAAGGAACATTTTCTAAGCGACAAACCAAGAGCATCGCGACTTACGTCGCTCCTACGACGCTCGTGCGCACCACATACGTGCGGCATCGCAGCACGCCCCTACGACCAAAGTCGAAGAGTGAATCATCGATTACGCATTGACCCCCTCACCGCATCGGAGGACGCTACCCGCAGTTGAACAGGAGGGTTGCGCATGAAGGGTTTCTCGAAGCTGGCTTGGGGTGCGCTTGCCGTACTCGGTGCATTCTGCCTGGGCACGATTGCCCTGCGTCGCGGCGAACAGATCAATGCCTTGTGGATTGTCGTCGCCGCAGTGTCCATCTACCTGGTGGCCTACCGTTACTACAGCCTGTTCATCGCCACCAAGGTAATGGGGCTGGACCCGACGCGTGCCACGCCGGCGGTGATCCACAACGACGGGTTGGATTTCGTGCCCACCAACAAGCACGTGCTGTTCGGCCACCACTTCGCCGCCATTGCCGGTGCGGGTCCACTGGTAGGGCCGGTGCTGGCCGCGCAGATGGGTTACCTGCCCGGATTGCTGTGGCTGGTTTCAGGCGTGGTGCTGGCCGGTGCGGTGCAGGACTTCATGGTGTTGTTCATTTCCAGTCGCCGCGATGGGCGCTCGCTCGGTGACCTGGTGCGCGCGGAGATGGGCAGGATTCCCGGCATCATCGCCCTGTTCGGTGCGTTCCTGATCATGATCATCATCCTGGCGGTGCTGGCGATGATCGTGGTGAAGGCGCTGGCGGAAAGCCCGTGGGGCATGTTCACGGTCATGGCCACCTTGCCCATCGCCATGTTCATGGGCGTGTACATGCGCTACTTGCGGCCGGGCAAGATCGGCGAGATTTCGGTCATCGGCATCGTGCTGTTGCTGCTGTCCATCTGGCTGGGCGGCAAGGTCGGCGCACATCCCACCTGGGGACCTGCCTTCACTTTCACCGGCGTGCAGATCACCTGGATGCTGGTGGGTTACGGCTTCGTCGCCGCGGTGATGCCGGTGTGGCTGATCCTGGCGCCACGTGACTACCTGTCCACCTTCCTGAAGATCGGCACCATCATCGCGTTGGCCATTGGCATCCTGGTCGTGATGCCGGACATGAAAATGCCCGCGCTGACCGAATTCGCCAGCACCGGCATGGGTCCGGTCTGGAAAGGGGGCCTGTTCCCGTTCCTGTTCATCACCATCGCCTGCGGTGCGGTCTCCGGTTTCCATGCACTGATTTCCTCGGGCACCACGCCCAAGTTGCTGGCCAGCGAGTCGCACACGCGCTACATTGGTTACGGCGGCATGCTGATGGAATCCTTCGTCGCCATCATGGCGCTGGTGGCCGCGTCGGTGATCGAGCCGGGCGTGTACTTCGCCATGAACAGTCCTGCCGCGCTCGTCGGTGGCGATGTGCACAGCGTTGCTACCGCCGTCAGCAGTTGGGGCTTCACGATTACGCCGGGCGAGTTGGAAGCGGTGGCGGCCGACATCGGCGAACACACCATCCTCGCGCGTGCCGGTGGCGCACCCACATTGGCGGTGGGCATCGCACAGATCCTGCACCAGGTGTTGCCGGGCCAGAACACGATGGCGTTCTGGTACCACTTCGCCATCCTGTTCGAAGCACTCTTCATCCTGACCGCCGTCGATGCGGGCACGCGTGCAGGCCGCTTCATGCTGCAGGACCTGCTGGGCACGTTCGCGCCTTCGCTGCGTCGCACCGAATCGTGGACGGCCAATGTGGTGGCCACCGCCGGCTGCGTGGCGCTGTGGGGTTACTTCCTCTACCAGGGCGTGCAGGATCCGCTGGGTGGCATCAATACGCTGTGGCCGCTGTTCGGCATCGCCAACCAGATGCTGGCCGGCATCGCGCTGATGCTGTGCACGGTGGTGTTGTTCAAGATGAAGCGTGACCGCTATGCGTGGGTGACCATCCTGCCAGCGGCGTGGTTGCTGGTGTGCACGACCTATGCTGGCTTCATCAAGATCTTCGATGCCAATCCGGCCATCGGCTTCCTTTCGCAGGCCGCGAAATACCGCACGGGCCTGTCCACGGGCACGGTGATCGCACCGGCCAAGAGCCTGGACCAGATGCAGCAGATCATGATCAACAGCTACGTCAACACGGGCCTGACTGCACTCTTCCTGTTCGTGGTGCTGAGCATCCTGGTGTATGCGCTGTCCGCGATCCGCAAGGCACGCGCCAACCCGCAGCGTAGCGACCAGGAAACGCCGTACGTGGCGGTCGATCCTGCACTGGCGGCGGCGCTTTGATGGGCACGGGACTGGTTCCCGCAGGCCAGTACCAGGCCCACCGCCGCGTGTGGTGGCGCCTGGTGCAGACCGCGCGCCTGTGCTGTGGCGTGCCGGACTACGACAACTACGTGCGCCACGTGCTGGAGAAGCATCCGGACCGTGAACCCATGGACTACAAGACCTTCTTCCGCGAACGGCAGAACGCACGCTTTGGCGGCAGCAACGGGTTTCGCTGCTGCTGATCTTGCGAATGAAACAAGAACTGGAAAAGGCGAAGCCATGGCTTCGCCTTTTTTTTATGGCATTGCACGTCTGTGGGAGCGACGTAAGTCGCGATGAAGCTTTCCCGGTAGAGCTTCATCGCGACTTACGTCGCTCCCACAAACCAGGTCTACCTCAACCCTGACCCGCCATTCCGCGCAACACGACGCCGACGATATAGGCAGCCACCGTACCTGTCGCGTAACCCAACGCACCCAGCAAGGCACCCACCGGCGCCAACGAGGGATGGAACACCGAGGCCACCACCGGTGCCGATGCCGGCCCGCCGATGTTGCTCTGCGAACCCATGGCGAAGTAGAAGAACGGTACCCGCAGCAGCTTGGCCAGCAACAACAGCAACACGATGTGCACCACGATCCAGATCAGGCCCAGCGCCAGCAGCCACGGCTTGTCGGCCAGCGAGCCGATGTCCATCTGCATGCCGATGCAGGCGATGAGGATATACAGGAACATCGTGCCCACCTTGGATGCGCCTGCGCCATCCAGCGTGCGCGCACGGGTGAAACTGAGGCCCAGGCCGGCAAACGTGGACAGCACCACCACCCACACGAAGGGCTCGTGCAGGCTGACCTGCCTGGCCCACGATACGTTCTGCGCGAACCATGCCGAGGCCGGGCCCGCGATGGCATGTGCAAGCCCCACGGTTCCAAAAGCAATGCCGACGATGACCATCAGGTCGGCCAGCGACGTGACCCGCTCGTGTTCCTTCTGGTAGCTGGCCAGGCGCTGCTTCAGGTCCTCGATGGCGCGCGTGTCGGCGCCGGTGCGCGCGTCGATGGCCTGCGCACGGTTGGCCAGGAAGATCAGTATCGCCATCCACAGATAGCCGACGCTGACATCCACCACCACGAACTGACCGAAGGTGGTTTCGTTGACGTTGAAGACTTCCTTCATCGCCAGCATGTTCGCGCCGCCGCCGATCCAGCTTCCCGCCAACGCCACCATGCCACCCCAGGTGTCGCCTGCGACGGTTTCCGGATGGATTAATCCCATCACCCAGAAGGCGACAAATGCGCCCAGCATGACGCTAATGGAAGCGCCGACATACATCGCCAGCAGTTTTGGCCCCAGCCGCAGCACGCCTTTCAAATCAATGGTCAGGGTCAACAACACCAGCGCCGCTGGCAGCAGCACGCGACTGGCGACGGGGTTGTACAGCTTGCTGGCACTACCATCGATCAGGCCGATGCTGTTGTAGATGCCGGGAATGAAATAGCAGAGCAACAAAGCCGGCACGTAGGTGTAGAACTTCTTCCAGAATCCGCTGTCGCGGGATGCGGTCCAGAACACCAGGCCCAGGGTGGCGGCTATCAGGCCAAACAGGACGATGTCATTCTGGATCAGGGCAGTGGAAGGGCCTGCACTTTCAACAGCCATGTAGTGACTCCATCAGGATACGGACGGACCGTGGCGGAAGTTCCACCACGGCCTGCAGGATTATCGGCCGATATGCTGCTTCAACCAGCCATTCACCGTGTCATGCCACAGCACGCTGTTCTGCGGCTTCAGCACCCAGTGGTTCTCGTCCGGGAAATACAGCAACTTCGATTCGATGCCCTTGCGTTGCAAGGCGGTGAACGCGGACAAGCCCTGGTCGACCGGCACGCGGTAGTCCTTCTCGCCCTGCACCACCAGCATCGGCACGCGCCATTGGGCAACATGGTTCACGGGATTGAATTTCTCGTAGCCCTTCTGGTTTTCGTAGGGCGCCCCACCGAATTCCCAATGGGTGAACCATTGTTCCTCGGTCACATACCCCATCGACAGCGTGTTGAACACGCCGTCGTGGTTGACCAGGCATTTCCACGGCTCATTCCAGTTGCCGGCAATCCAGTTGACCATGTAGCCGCCATAACTGGCACCCAAGGCGCATGCCTTGCCTGCATCGAGGAATGGGAATTTCTGCTGCGCCGCTGCCCAACCCTTCTGCAAATCTTCCAATGGCTTCCCGCCCCAATCCTGGCTGATGGAATCGGTGAAGGCCTGCCCATAGCCGGTGGAGCCGTGGAAATCGATCATCACTACGGCATACCCCTGTCCCGCATAGGTCTGCGGATTCCAGCGGTAGCTCCAACTGTTGCCGAAGCTGCCCTGTGGGCCGCCATGGATCAGGAATGCGACCGGATACGTCTTGCCTTCTTCGAAATCCCAGGGCTTGACCACGAAGCCGTGCACGGTTTCGCCATTCCAGCCCTTGAAGCTGAACTGCTGCGACGCGCCCATGGCCACGTCCGGCAGGCGTTCCGAGGTGCTCTGCGTGATTGCGCGCAACGGTTCGCCGGCCAGCGTGGTGGTGAACAACTGGTCGCCGCTCTGCAAGGTATTGCGAGTGAAGGCCAGGGTGTCGCCGGCGAGGTCGAATGCCGAGACGGTGCCTTCGCCCACCACTTGCCGCACCTGTCCGCTGCCCAGGTCGATGCCGAACAGCGGATGCTGGCCGACGTCTCCCGCGGTGGTGAACAACGTCTGGCCGTCTTCGGACAAACTGATGCCATCGGCAGAACGATCCCAGTCCGCGGCGATTTCTTTCAACGTCCCGGATGCGAGTTCAAGTGCGCGCAGGCCAAAGCGATCCGCCTCGAAGCCGGGACGCGTAGTGGCGCGATAGAACAGTGTCTTGCCATCCGCACTGAACACCGGCGTGGTGTCCCATGCCGGGTTGGCGGCAGTGAGGTTGGCGGGCGTGCCACTGCCATCGACATTGATGCGGAACAGGTCGAAATTGGTGGACCAGGCCTCGGACTTGCCTGCCACTCGGATGCTGGCGACGATGGATTTCCCATCCGGCGCCCAGGTGTATTCGCTCGCGTCGCCGAACGGCTTGGACGGCGCATCGCCGTCGATGCCATGCGTCAACGAGACCGCCGCACTTGCCGGCGCGGAGGTTGCAGCGGGCAACGTCGCCACGAACAGGCGATTGCGACGGCCATCGACCCAGGCATCCCAGTGGCGCACGAACAGGCGGTCATGCACGACGCCGGTGCTCTTCCTGGCCTTCGTGTCGTCCTGGCGCTTCTGCGTGCAGGCAAAGTCGGCCTTGCACTCGGCGAAGGTCTCGCTGCTGAAGAGCAGCTGCGTGCCATCCGGCGACAACTGGTAGCTGCCCACGTCCAGTGCGAATGCGGTCAGCTGTCGTGGTTTCCCACCCTGCAAGGGCATGGAATAGAGCTGCTGCGTGCCCGATTTCGCGCTGAGGAAATACACGGACTTGCCGTCCGGCGAGAACGCGGGCGAATTGACATTCCAACCCTCGGGCGTGAACTGTCGCGGCGGCGCCATGTCGCGGCTCAATAGATTGCGCATCCACAAGCCGGTGCTGGCCTTGACCACGTCCTTGTCCATCACGCGCTTGGCGAACACGACCACGCTGCCATCGGGCGACAAGGTGGGCGAGGACACACGATCCAGCGCGACCATGTCGCGCACCTCGAATCCGCGCGGTGCGGCGAACGCAGGCAGGCTGGCCAGCAGGCATAACGGCAACAATGCGATACGAAACTTCATCAAGGACTCCGAAAACGGTAATCCTTGATGGTAGGCCGCAATACGCACGCAACGCAAAGGCATGAAGTCACATCTTCGCGTCACGCCCCCATTTTTCAGGCGGAAGTTGCCTGTTCATGTGGCTTTGCACCGCTGCGGTACAGCAACCAGCCCACTACCGCCAATACAGCTAGCCCCACCCATTGGCTGAAATGCCAGGCCTCAGGCATGGCCAGGACTTCCGCATTGCTGGTCATCACGATAGGCACTGCGATGGCGATGCCCATCAGGGCTTCGCCGGTGATCAGGCCCGCGGAGAACAGCGTGCCCGGGCGGTGGATGCGGTCCTTCGCTTCTTCATCGTCGTCACTGACACCGTGCTTGCGCTGCACGTAATGGGAGATCAGGCCACCAAGGAAGATCGGCACCATCAGTTCCAGCGGAAGGTAGATGCCAATGGCCGCGGCAAGCACGGGCACGCGGAACTTCGAGCCACGTGATTTCAACCATTCGTCGAACGCGATGATCACCGCGCCCACGCCTACGCCAATCGCGATCATGCCCCACGGCAACTTGCCGCCAAACATGCCCTTGGCCACCGATGCCATCAAGGTGGCCTGCGGTGCGGACAGTGAATTGGGATGTTCCGGCGTCGGTGCGCCGATGCCGTAGGCCGCGGCCAGCAGGTTGAGCACGGGCGCCATGATCAATGCGCACGAGAATGCGCCGATGGCCAGCATGAGCTGCTGCTTCCACGGCGTGGCGCCAACCAGGTAGCCGGCCTTGAGGTCCTGCAGGTTGTCGCCACCCACCGCCGCCGCGCAGCACACCACGGCACCGATCATGATGGCCGCAACCGCGCCCTTGTCCGAGTCACGGCCGAGCAGCAATACGAGTACCACCGATGCGAACAGGATAGTGGCAATGGTGATGCCCGACACCGGATTATTCGACGAACCGACCAGTCCGGCGAGATAACCGGACACCGACACGAACAGGAAACCAGCCACGATCATGATGATGGTCATCGGGATGGCGACGAGCCATTGATTCACGATGGCCTGGTACAGGAAGGCCAGCGGAATAACGAACAGCACCAGTGCGACCAGCATCCATTTCATCGGCAGGTCGCGGTCGGTTTCGGCGACTGCTTCACCAGTATTCTTGCGCGCGGCTGCAAAGCCACTGCGAATGCCGGACAACAGGGACTTGCGCAGCGAGAACAAAGTCCACACGCCGCCAATCAACATCGCGCCCACGCCCAGGTAACGGATCTTCGCCGACCAAATCGCGAATGCGGTGTCGGCAGCGCTGGCGCCCACCACTTGCGCGGCCAGAGCCGGATCGCTGCCCATGAAAAACGCGTTGTAGATGGGAATCGCCAGATGCCAGGACAACACCGCGCCGGACAAGACCACGATGCCGATGTTTAAGCCAACGATGTAGCCCACGCCCAGCAATGCCGGCGACAGATTGGTCCCCAGGTAGGCAATGCCCTTGCCGTTGCCGAAGAAACCCGCGACCGCCCAATTGTCCGGGATCATGCGCAGCCCGCTGGCGGCCGCCAGCTTGATGAGTGCGCCGATGCCTGCCGAGAAGGCAAGTATCTTCAGCCCCGGACCCGGATTCTCACCGGCCTTCAGCACTTCCGCCGCCGCCTTGCCTTCCGGGAAGGGCAGCGGGTCTTCAACGATCATCGTGCGCCGCAACGGCACCGAGAACAACACGCCCAGCAAGCCGCCCAATCCGGCGATGCCCAGCACCCACCAGTATTTGAAGTCGGGCCAGAAGCCCATGATCACCAGTGCGGGGATGGTGAAAATCACGCCGGCGGCGATCGACGAACCTGCGGACGCGCCGGTCTGGACGATGTTGTTCTCGAGGATGGTGCCGCCACCCAACAGGCGCAGCACGCCCATGGAGACGACCGCGGCGGGAATCGCAGTGGCGATGGTCAGGCCCGCGAACAGGCCAAGGTAGGCATTGGCTGCGGCGAGGACCATCGCGAGGATGATCGCCAGCACTACGGCACGGAAGGTAAGTTGCGGCGTCTGTGCACTGTTCATGCGGATCCCTGAGCTTCGAGGTGCCGACAACCTATAAGGAAGCCCCACGCAAGTCCAGCCGTGGTGCGGCATGGACGTCCGGGACGTCGCTATACTCCGGTTTTCCACGCAGGATCGCGCCCTTGTCCGCATCCATCCAGCCGGCACTGCCGGCACACGGGGATTTCCTTGGCCACCCCAAGGGCGTGTACATCTGCTTCTTCACCGAAATGTGGGAACGCTTTTCCTTCTACGGAATGAAGGCGTTGCTGCTGCTGTATCTGACCAAATACCACCTGTTCGGCGACAAGGCAGGCCTGGACCTGTTGGGCGCTTACGGCGGAATGGTCTATGCGATACCGGTGATCGGCGGACTGCTGGCCGACCGCTGGCTGGGCATGCGCAAGGCTGTGGTCTTCGGCGGCGTGTTGCTGGTGCTGGGCCACATCGGCATGGCGTTTGAAGGAGTGGCCGCGGTGGATGTCGGCGGCGTCGTGACCCGCGACGAAAACGCGCTGCGCTACACGTACCTGTCGCTCGCCCTGATCATCATGGGCGTGGGTTTCCTCAAGCCGAACATCTCCACCATCGTTGGCAAGCTGTATCCAGAAAACGACCCGCGTCGTGATTCTGGTTTTTCGCTGTTCTACGCGGGCATCAACCTGGGGGCCCTGTTCTCTGCGCTGATCTGCGCCTACCTGGGTGAAACCTTCGGCTGGAAATACGGCTTTGGTGCTGCTGGCATCGGCATGGTGCTGGGCCTGGCGATGTTCCTGTGGGGGCAGAAGTACCTGGACGGCCATGCCGAGCCTGCCGCGCCACACACGCTGCGCGAACGCGTGCTGGGCGTGCCACGCGAGTGGTTGATCTATGCCGGTTCGGTAGCGGGGGCATTGCCGGTCGCCTGGCTGATGTGGGCGGCGGCCAACGGAAAATTCTCGCTGGGCGGTGAAGTCACGCTGGCGTTGATGCTGATGCTGCTGGTACTGGCCGGCGTGCTGGTCTGGTTCACCTGGTTCGTGCTGCGGCACTGCACGCCGGTGCAGCGCCAGCAGATGATCGCGTTGATGGTGACCATCTTCATGGCGCTGGTGTTCTTCACCTTGTACGAGCAGACCTACGGCTCGTGGGTGACGTTCACCGATCGCCTGCTGACCAAGGACCTGGTGCCATCACTGGTCATCCGCGATGGCACGCCGGTACCGTGGTCGATCATCTCCCTGCTGTTGGCACCACTATCGTTCGTGCTGGCGGCGCGGATGTCCGAGCGCGATCCTGCATCACGCGCACCGCAACGCCTGTTCATTGCCGTGGGCGTGATCATGCTGGTCTTCCTGCTGCGCGACATGCTGGCGCTGCAGCAGTCGGCGGGCTCGCTGACGTACCTGGGTTCGTTGTTCATCGTGTTGCTGGCACCGCTCTTCGCCGCGCTGTGGGCAGCATTGGGAAAACGCGGACGTGATCCATCCAAGCCGGTGAAGTCCGCGCTTGGCCTGTTCTTCGCAGGCCTGTCTTTCATCCCGATGGCACTGGCGGCGCAGCAGGCCGGGATATCGGGCCAGATGGCCAGTGTCTGGTGGTTGGTACTGGCGTACCTCATCCTGGAGATCGGCGAAATGTGCGTGTCTCCGGTTGGCCTTTCCGCGGTGACCGAGCTTTCGGTGCCGCGCGTGGTCAGCCTGATGATGGGTACCTGGTTCCTGGGCACCGCATTTTCCGAAAACCTCGCAGCGCTGTTCGGCAAGCTGGCTGCGATCGAGGTGCCGCATGGCGAGACGATGGATATGGCCAGTGCCGCGGGCAAATACGCCGACCTGTTCTGGCTGATGATGTGGATCGGCCTTGGCTTCGCGCTGGTCGCGCTGCTGCTGGCACCGCTGCTGAAGCGGATGATGCACGGCGCGCGCTAGGGCAGCGCCTGGTTCCACAAACAACGACGGCGCCTTTCGGCGCCGTCGTTGTTGGCATGAGTCGATTACTTGGTGCTGGTAACGGCCGCCGGCTTTGCCGGCGCACCACCGATGTTGCGCGCAAGGAAATTCAACAGCCTGGTGTAGAACTCGCGGCGATGTTCCTCGGTGTAGAAACCATGCCCTTCGGTATCGTAGTAGAGGGTTTCTACCGGCACGCCCGCGCCAATCAATGCTCGCTCCATCAACTTGCTGTGCTCTATAGGTGCGCGTTCGTCTTCGCCGCCGGCCGCAAGGAACACAGGGACCTTGATCTGTCCGGCGATGCGGTTCGGGGAAGCGCCGGCCAGCTTGTCTTTCTCTCCGATCCAGTCACGCACGAAATTCTCGCCGGACACACGTTCCTGGATATCGCCCCGAGAATGAAGCATCGGCAGATCGTAGACACCCACGTAACCCACAGCACACTTGTACAGATCGGGCTCCTTGGCAACACCCATCAGAGATGCGTAGCCACCATAGCTTGACCCGTATATGCAGATGCGGTTGGGATCAGCAATGCCTTGTTGGATGGCCCATCGCGTGGCATCGGTCAGGTCGTCTTGCATGGTGCCACCCCATTGTTTCCGGCCCGCTTCCTGGAAGGCCCGACCATGTTTTCCGGAACCGCGGAAATTGATCTGCAGCACTGCATAACCGGCAGATGCCAACATCTGGTTGTCGCCATCAAATCCCCACGTATCCAATGCTCCAAACGGACCGCCATGCGGCAATACCACCAATGGCAGGTTCTTTGCTGCTGAACCATGCGGCACTGTTAGATAGCCCTTCAACTGCAGACCATCACGCGCCTTCAACGCGACCGGTCGCATCTCCGCCATTTTCTCGGGATCGAACCATGTGGCACGACTGATGACATGATCAGCTTTCTTGGCTACGGTATCGTAAACATAGAAGTCACCCGGATTGCGATCACTGTACGTCTGTACCAGTGCCAGCCTTCCATCTGTGGTCATCGATGTTATGTATGGCGTTTCATTACCGAAAGCGGCCTCCAAGCTCTTGT
>CALCNV010000096.1 GCA_937897645.1 uncultured Lysobacteraceae bacterium | reverse complement strand
GCATACGCACGCACGTAGTCCGTCGCCGCGATGACCGGGCCCTGGCGGCCTTCCAGCAACGTGGTCACGTAGGCCTTGCGCGGTGACTTCGCTTCCGGATTGAAACGGTTCCAACGCTCCACGTCGAAACCATCACGACGCAGCTCGTTGAAACTCGGGCAAGACCAGATATCCGCGCTGACGCCGAAATCCTTGTCCAGCAATTCCGCCGCCGCGATCGCCTCGCGAAGGATGGTGCCGCTGCCCAGCAACTGCACGCGCAGCTCGCCCTTCTTCGGCTTGCCCGCATCCGTCAACAGGTACATGCCCTTGATGATGCCCTCGGCCGCACCTTCCGGCATTTCCGGATGGGTGTAGTTTTCGTTCATCAGGGTCAGGTAGTAATACTCGTCCACCTGCTCCTGCATCATCTTCTGCATGCCGTGCTGCAGGATCACCGTCACCTCGAAGCCGAAGGTCGGGTCGTAGCTGCGGCAATTGGGGATGGAGCCCGCGATCAGGTGGCTGAAGCCATCCTCGTGCTGCAGGCCTTCGCCATTCAACGTCGTACGACCGGCGGTGCCGCCCAGCAGGAAGCCACGCGTGCGCATGTCCGCCGCCTGCCACGCGATATCGCCCACGCGCTGGAAGCCGAACATCGAGTAATAGATGTAGAACGGCAGCATGGGCACGTTGCTGACCGAATAACTGGTGCCCGCCGCCATCCACGACGAAATCGCGCCAGGTTCGCTGATGCCCTGCTGCAGCACCTGGCCACTCTGGTCCTCGCGGTAGTACATCAACTGGTCGGCATCCACCGGCTTGTACTTCTGCCCGAACGGCGCGTAGATGCCGATCTGGCGGAACATGCCTTCCATGCCGAAGGTGCGCGCTTCATCGGCCACGATGGGCACGATGCGCGGGCCCACCTGCTTGTCGCGCAGCGCGATGTTGAGCGTCTGCACGAAAGCCATGGTGGTGGAGATTTCGCGCTCGCCGGAGGACTTCAGCAAACGGTCGAACACTTCCAGCTTCGGCGTCTCGAACGATTCGGTAGCCTTGCGGCGACGCTGCGGCAGGTAACCGCCCAACGCGGCGCGACGCTCCTTGAGGTATTGCACTTCCACCGAGTCTTCGCCCGGGTGGTAGAACGGGATGTTGCCGTCAGCCAACTGCGCGTCCGTGACCGGGATGTTGAAGCGGTCGCGGAACAGACGCACGGTTTCGTCGTCCAGCTTCTTGGTCTGGTGCGTGGGGTTGAGCGACTCGCCCGCCGCGCCCATGCCGTAACCCTTCACCGTCTTGGCCAGGATGACGGTCGGCATGCCCTGCGTGTTCACCGCCTGGTGGTAGGCCGCGTACACCTTGTGCGGGTCGTGGCCACCGCGGTTCAAGCGCCAGATGTCGTCGTCGGACAGGTTCGCGACCATGGCCGCGGTTTCCGGGTACTTGTTGAAGAAATTCTCGCGCGTGTACTTGCCGCCGAACGCCTTGCAGTTCTGGTACTCGCCGTCGACGGTTTCCATCATCAGCTTCTTCAGCATGCCGCTGGTGTCGCGGGCGAGGAGCGGATCCCAGTAGCTGCCCCACAGCAGCTTGATGACGTTCCAGCCGCCGCCACGGAACACGCCTTCCAGTTCCTGGATGATCTTGCCGTTGCCGCGCACCGGGCCGTCCAGGCGCTGCAGGTTGCAGTTGACCACGAAGACCAGGTTGTCCAGGCCTTCGCGGCCGGCCAGCGCGATGGCGCCGAGGGTTTCCGGCTCGTCCCTCTCGCCGTCGCCGATGAAGCACCACACCTTGCGGTCGGACTTCTCGATCAGGCCGCGGTGCTCCAGGTACTTCATGAACTGCGCTTGATAAATCGCGGCGAGCGGGCCGAGGCCCATCGACACCGTGGGCGTCTGCCAGTAATCCGGCATCAGCCACGGATGCGGATACGAGGAAATGCCATGGCCGTCCACTTCCATGCGGAAGTTGTTGAGCTGGTTTTCGCTGATGCGGCCTTCCAGGAACGAACGCGCATACACGCCGGGCGAGCTGTGGCCCTGGATGAAGAGCAGGTCACCGGGGTGGCTGTCCGACGGCGCGCGCCAGAAATGGTTGAAGCCCACGTCGTAGAGCGTGGCGCTGGAGGCGAAGCTGGCGATGTGGCCGCCCAGGTCGCCGGGCTTGCGGTTGGCGCGGACCACGGTGGCCATCGCGTTCCAGCGGATGATGGAACGCAGGCGCCATTCGATGGCGGCATCACCTGGCGACTTGGCTTCCAGCTGCGGGGCGATGGTGTTGACGTATTCGGTGGTGGGCGAGAACGGCAGGAACGCGCCGGAGCGGCGGGTCAGTTCCACCATGCCTTCCAGCAACTGGTGCGCGCGCAACGGGCCTTCGGCCTCGATCACGGCCTTGATGGAATCGACCCACTCGCGGGTTTCCGCCGGGTCCGGATCGCTCTGCAACAAATCGTTCAACCAGTTCATCACCACTCCCGTTGCACCACGCCGGGCGTGGTTGTTGTCGTTTTTATTGAGCCCCGGAGTGTAACGCAAGCCCATGCGCGCCGACCTCGCTACGCCGGCGTATGGAATGCCCCGGGCCGGGCCTGTCCCGGGACAAGGCAGGCACGCATGTTTTGCGACCGCTGCCATGCACGAAGGCCCCCATCAGGCCTATGATCCGCACACGGATATCTTGGGGATATCGCGGGGATCGCATGTCCGGAATGGACGCACAGGTGGGCACTACGCCAGCACCGGCGAAAGCCGTGCATTGGCGCGACAGCCTGCGCACGCGCATTGCGCTGTGGTCCGGCGCGATCAACGTCATCCTGTTGCTGTTGATCACCGTGGCCATCGCCTGGTTCGCGCGCGACCTGATCCTGGACACGGCCAAGCGCGACACTCGCGCCAGCGCGCAGGAAGCCGCGCAACGCCTGGATACGTCCATGCGCACGGTGATGATCACCACCACCGGCCTGTCCGACCTGGCCGCCAACGCCAACCTCGATGCAAAGCAACTGACCACCACCCTGCGCGCCATGGTGCGCGCCACCCCGGGCGCCACCGGCGGCCTGCTGGTGGTGGAACCACGCCACAAGGGCGAGCCCGCGTACGCACGTTACGTGGCGGCCAACGACAAGGACCGCGACTTCGTGGCCGACGGCTACGACTACCGCGCCAAGGCCTGGTACCAGCGCACGCTGGCCTCGCAGGATGGCTGGTGGTCCGAGCCCTACCTCAACCAGACCGCCGGCCAGGTGTGGATGGTCAGCTACAACATGCCGTTGCGCTCGTCCGGTCGCGGCGCCACCACGCACGGCATGGTCAGCCTGGACATGCCGGTGACCAGCCTGACCGACATGGTGGAAACCCTTGCCCACCTGCCCGGCTGGCAGGTCATCCTGGTCGCCCCGGGCGGCACCCTGGCCACGCACCCGCAACCCGGCGCGGCCCTGCAGCAGACCCTGGACGATTACATCAAGCGCGAAGGCCGCACCGACCTGACCGGCGCCGCAGCAGCCATGCGCCTACACCAGCCGATGGCCTACCTGCATGCGGACAGCGTGACCGGCGAGCGCCAGTTCAGCGCGGTGGAACCGGTCAGCGACAGCGGCTGGAGCGTGATGGCCTCGCAGTCCTACGACCAGATCCTGGCCCAGCTGGCGCGGCCGCTGAGCCTGCTGTTCGCGGTGGGCGCGCTGCTCGCCCTGGTATGCATGCTGGTGGTGCGCCGCCTGGCCAGGCACATCAGCCGCCCGGTGGAAGCGCTGGCGCAGTCCACCACCCGATTTGCGAATGGCCAGTACGACTGGCCGGTGCCCTACACCGGTCGCCGCGACGAAGTCGGGCGCATGGCGCGCACACTGGAACATGCACGCACCTCGATCCAGCAGCAGCTGGCCGAGATCGGCGCGATGGGCGCCGCGCGGCAGAAACTTGAAAGCGAACTCTCCATCGCCCGCGACATCCAGCGGGCCATGCTGTCGCCCGCGTGCTTCATCGACCGTGGCAATGCGCACTTGGAGGCCTACGCCACGCTGGAAGCGGCCAAGGCGGTGGGAGGCGACTTCTACAGTTTCATCGAACGCGGCGACGGCGAACTGTGGTTCGCGATCGGCGACATCTCCGACAAGGGCGTGCCGGCGGCGCTGTTCATGGCGCGCACCGTCACCATCCTGGAAGTGGCGGCGCATGCGTCCAGTTCGCCCGACCAGGTGCTGGCCGAAGCCTCGCGCCGGCTGGTGGAAGGCAACGAGACCTGCATGTTCGCCACCGTGCTGTGCGGCCACATCGACGTGCGCACGGGCCGCTGCACGCTGGCCAACGCCGGCCACGACGCGCCGCTGCTGCTGCATGCCGACGGACGCGCGGAACTGTTGTCGTTCGAAGCCGGGCCGCCGCTGGGTTTCGAGGTCTGCGAGCAGTTCCCGCTGTGGCACGGCACGCTGGAACCCGGGGCCAGCCTGCTGGCCTACACCGACGGCGTCACCGAAGCCTTCAACCCGGACAACGAGGCCTACGGCAGCGAACGGCTGTTGGCGATGGTGCGACCCAGTTACAGTGCGCAGGACCATTGCCAACGCCTGATCGCCGAAGTGCATGGCTTCGCCGGCAGCGCGCCGCAATCCGATGACATCACCGTGCTGGCGATCCGCCTCAGCCGCGAAGCGCCGACATCCCTTCCTTCCACCGAGGAGCGTTTGCATGCTGATACGACTGATCGTCCCGGGTGAGCAGGCGCGTGTGGAAGACCTCAACACCTCGCTGGAAGCGGTGCTGATCCGCCACGGCATCGATGCCGGCGTGCGCGGCGACGTGCGCCTGATCGTGGAAGAACTGGCCAGCAATGCGATCCGCTACGGCGGTGCCGGCGGCGTGGACGTGGGCCAGCACGAGCTGTCGGTGAACATCTCGATTGATGGCGACCTGCTGAGCCTGGAATTCCGTGACGGCGGCGAGCCCTTCGATCCGCTATCGACGCCGCTGCCGGATTTGGACGCGGACATCATGGACCGGCCGATCGGCGGCCTGGGCCTGTACCTGATCCGACAGATCGCCGAATCCACCCACTACCAACGCCTGGACGACTGCAACCTGTTGCGGGTCACCCTGCGCACCACCCCACCGGAGCCTTCCGCATGAGCCTCGACATCCAGATCCTGCCACCCGGCAACGGCAGCCAGCGCGTGGTGCTGGCCGGGCGCCTGGACACGCACACCTACGAGGACCTGGACGAAAAGCTGCAGCCCTTGTTGACGCGCCAGCTGCAGTCGCTGGTGCTGGACCTGGCCGCGCTGGAGTACATCAGCAGCGCCGGCATCCGTTCCATCTTCAAGGCCCGCAAGGCGCTGGGCGGCCACGGCGGCAAGGTGCTGGTGGTCAATCCGCAGCCGCAGATCCAGAAAGTCTTCGACGTGGTGAAGGCGGTGCCGATGAACGAGATCTTCTCCTCCACCGCCGAAGCCGATGCCTACCTGGACGCGATGCAGCGCAAGGTGCTGAAGGGCGACGAGGACGAGTGATGCGGCGAGCCTTCAGCCCGTTATGCATGGCCCTGTGGGAGTGGCGTCCCGCCGCGAGCTCTTGCCCTTGCCATTGCCCTGTAAATCAAAAGCTCGCGGCGGGACGCCGCTCCCACAATTTGCCCTGCTCTCAAGACCAGCCAGGGAATGGACGCTTGCCATGAGCCTGGAGATCGAGATCTATCCACCGGTCAACGGCAACCAGTACCTGGTGCTGTCCGGCCGCCTCGACAGCGACAGCCATGCGCAACTGGACGACGCGCTGGAGCCGCTGCTGGCGAAGGCCGCGCCCGGCATGGTGCTGGTACTGGAGCTGGCGCACCTGGATTACATCAGCAGCGCCGGCATCCGTTCCATCCTGCAGGCACGGAAGCTGCTGGCGCCCGCCGGCAAGGTGCTGCTGGTGCATCCGCAAGCGCAGATCCGCAAGGTCCTGGACATCGTGCAGGCGGTGCCGCTGAGCAACATCTTCGCCACCACCGAAGCCGCCGACGCCTACATCGACCAGCTACAGCGCGACATGCTGCAAGGAAGCGACGGCGCCTGAAGTTGCATCGTAGGAGCGACGTGAGTCGCGAACGATTTTCCGCGCAAGACCCTTCGCGACTCACGTCGCTCCTACGCAATCGCTGGCTTTCCGCATCCTTCGAGGGCACGGCAGGCGTGATGCCTTCGTAGAGCCGAGCTTGCTCGGCTGCTCTGGATCTCGCGCCAAGGGCTGCCGAGCAAGCTCGGCACTACAACAGCCGTGGCAGCGACGTAGATGCGGTGTAGGAGCGACGTAAGTCGCGAAGGATTCCCCGCGCAAGACCCTTCGCGACTCACGTCGCTCCTACGCAATCGCTGGCTTTCCGCATCCTTCGAGGGCACGGCAGGCGTGATGCCTTCGTAGAGCCGAGCTTGCTCGGCTGCTCTGGATCTCGCGCCAAGGGCTGCCGAGCAAGCTCGGCACTACAACAGCCGTGGCAGCGCGTAGGTGCGGTGTAGGTGCGATGTAGGAGCGACGTAAGTCGCGATGAGGCCTTCCTGGGAAAGCTTCATCGCGACTCACGTCGCTCCCACGTGCGTCGCTCCTGCATGTTTCCGTTACGCCGTTTCCGACCTTACTCATTTCTGCTGCTTGCGGATCTGCGCATCCACCGCGGCGATGGCGGTCATGTTGACCACGCGGCGTGGCGTGGCGCTGCTGGTGAGGATGTGCACCGGCTTGGAGATGCCCATCAGAATCGGGCCGATGGCCACGCCGTCGGTCATCACCCGCACCATGTTGTAGGTGATGTTGGCGGCATCGATGTTGGGCAGCACGAACAGGTTGGCGCGACCGCCGAGCGTGGTGTTCGGCATCATCTTGCGGCGCAAGGCCTCGTCCCATGCCGTGTCGCCCTGCATCTCACCGTCCATCTCGAGTTTAGGCATGCGCTCGCGCAACAGCTCGCGCACCTTGCGCATCTTCTGCGCGCCGGGCGTGTCGTGGCTGCCGAAGTTGGAATGCGACAGCAGCGCGACCTTGGGCTCGATGCCGAACAGCTTCAGGCGATACGTCGCCTGCAGCGTGGCCTCGGCGATCTGCTCGGCCGTCGGATCGTCCTGTACGTGGGTGTCAAGGAAGAAATACGCGCCCTGGTTGTTGATCACGCCGGTCATCGCCGAGGTCGACTGCACGCCCGGATCCAGCGGGATCACGCTGCGCACGTAGCCCAGCTTCTTGTGGAAGCGGCCGACGATGCCGCTGACCATCGCATCGGCTTCGCCACGCGCGACCATCACCGCGGCGATCAGGGTCGTGCGCGAACGCATCAGGTTCTTCGCCGCCGACGGTGTGACGCCGCGACGTTCGGTGATGGCGTGGTAGTACTGCCAGTACTCGTTGAAGCGCGGATCGTCGTCCTGGTTGGTGAGTTCGAAATCCACGCCTTCGCGCATGCGCAGGCCGAGGCGATCGATGCGGGTCTGGATCACGTCCGGGCGGCCGATCAGGATCGGGAACGCCAGGCCATCGTCGATCACGGTCTGCACCGCGCGCAGCACCACTTCCTCTTCGCCTTCGGCATACACCACGCGCTGCTTGTCGCCACGCGCGCGGTCGTACACCGGCTTCATCATCAGGCTGGTGCGGTAGACGAACTGGCCGAGTTTCTCGCGGTACGCCTGCATGTCGGCGATCGGACGCAGGGCCACGCCGGAATCCATCGCCGCCTGCGCCACTGCGCCGGCCAGCTCGACCAGCAAGCGCGGATCGAACGGGCGCGGGATCAGGTATTCGGGGCCAAAGCACGGGATTTCGTCGCCGTAGGCCGTGCCCAGGTCGGAGGCTTCGCGACGCGCGAGCGCGGCGATGGCCTTCACGCAGGCGGTCTTCATGGCTTCGTTGATGACGGTGGCACCGACATCCAGCGCGCCGCGGAAGATGTAGGGGAAGCACAGCGCGTTGTTGACCTGGTTCGGATAGTCGCTGCGACCGGTGGCGATGATGCAGTCCGGGCGCACGCGCTTGGCGTCTTCCGGCGAGATCTCGGGGTTGGGGTTGGCCAGCGCCAGGATGATGGGTTTGTCGGCCATGATCGCGACCATCTCTGGCTTCAGCACGCCGGCGGCGGACAGGCCCAGGAAGATGTCGGCGCCGGCGACGATCTCGGCGAGCGTGCGCTGGTCGGTGTCGCGCGCGTAACGCGCCTTGTCCGGGTCCAGGTTCGGCCGGCCGCTGTAGATCACGCCTTCGCGGTCGAAGGCCAGGATGTTCTCGGGCTTCAGGCCCAGCGCGACCAGCATGTCCAGGCAGGCGATGCCCGCGGCACCGGCGCCGGACGTGGCCAGCTTCACGTCGGCGATGTCCTTGCCGACCACTTCCAGCGCGTTGTAGATCGCGGCGCCGACGATGATCGCGGTGCCATGCTGGTCGTCGTGGAACACCGGGATCTTCATGCGCTCACGCAGCTTGCGCTCGACGATGAAGCATTCCGGTGCCTTGATGTCTTCCAGGTTGATGCCGCCGAAGGTCGGTTCCAGCGAGGCGATGATGTCTACCAGCTTGTCGGGGTCGTTCTCGTCGATCTCCAGGTCGAACACATCGATGCCGGCGAACTTCTGGAACAGCACGCCCTTGCCTTCCATGACGGGTTTGCCCGCGAGCGGGCCGATATTGCCCAGGCCCAGCACCGCGGTGCCGTTGGTGACCACCGCGACCAGGTTGCCGCGCGCGGTCATTTCGCTGGCGGCATTGGGGTCTTCGACGATGGCCTCGCAGGCGTAGGCCACGCCCGGCGAATACGCGAGGGCCAGGTCGCGCTGGGTGACCATGGGCTTGGTCGGGGCGATCTTGATCTTGCCCGGCGGCGAAATCCGGTGGTATTCCAGCGCGGCCTGCTTCAGGTCGGCCTGCTTCGAATCGGCCTGCTTCAAATCGGAATTTTTCTGTTCTTCGTTCGACATGCGACGCGACTTCCCTGGACAGGGCCCAATTCTACCCCAGCCCCTGAAAACCCCCGTTGTGCGCCACCGCGTGCATGGCTGGCTCTTGTGGGAGGGGCTTCAGCCCCGACGAAGCTTCACTGTGAAGCCCGTCGGGGCTGAAGCCCCTCCCACAAGTGCAATGACATCGGGCCCGCCATGACGGGCGAGGCAAGAAAGTGCGCTTGGGCACGGATAAGAGCGGATGAATGCAGATAAAGCTTTTCAAGTGATCGGCTTTTATCCGCTGTGATCCTGCAACCGGTGACCGGCACAGGCTTTTTGTGGGAGGGGCTTCAGCCCCGAAGCAGCTTCACTGTGGAGCCCGTCGGGGCTGAAGCCCCTCCCACAAGTGGAGCCGCCGATGACCGGAGAAGCAAGAAAGTGCTTTTGGACGCCGATCAGAGCGGATGAAAGCGGATCATTTGAAAAGCTTTATCCGCATTCATCCGCTCTGATCCGTGTCCAAAGGCTGTTTGCCTTCAAGCACCTGCCACGGGCCCATCAGTCAGCCGATCCAGCCGGATCCGGTTGGCGAACAGCGAGAAGGCCAGCATGCCGGCCAGGCCGTTGGCGCGGCTGACCCAGTCCGGCAGCCAGCGCGGCGCGGCCAGTACGCCGGATTCGAACAGTGGCGCGAAGGTGCGGGCATCTTCGAGGGTCATCTTGCCGGCGAACAGCCAGCGGCACAGCTGCAGTTGGTCCTGCTGCAGCGAACAGCGGAAGAACGTATGCACGCCGACCAGGCCGCGCAGGTACACCGTGTCCTTGCTGAAGGCGTGGCCGCCGGACAGCGGCACGCCGCGGAATACGCGCTGGGCGGAGGAAAAACTCTCCGCCGGATTTTGCCCGGACGCGATGAAGTAACGGAACACGTCGATGAAGTCCGCGCCGCCCAGCGCCATCGCGATGGCCTCGATGCGCAGGCTGATGCGCTTCATGCGCCCGATGTCGATGCTGCCGGTGATCTGTTCGGCGAACGTGGCCAGGCCTTCCTGGGCTTCGGTGGCGCGCGGCGAGGACAACGCAAGGCTGGGAAGCAGTGCCTGTTCACGACCGTTGAGCGCGGTCAGCGAATGCACCAGGGCTTCATGGTGGAAGAGCTGGCGCCGGTCGTAGTCACTGAATTCGGCGCCATGGCGCAGGCGGATGCGGGTCGCGCCGGCGGCGGCCTTGGCGATGAGGTCCGGATCCAGTTCCACCGTGATCACGCGGCCGTCGAAAAACTCATCCAGGTCGTTCTGCAGTTGCAGCTGCAGCGCGGTGGCCGACACCGGGACCTGCTCCTCCGGCGCGAGCAGTTCGTGGTCGAGTTCATTGGCGATGTCGATGAAGTGGCGCGCGGCATCGCGCGTGGTCGGGCCATTGCCGGGCAACACGGCATCCGGCGTGCCGAACAGCGCGAGCGAATGCGTGCAGGCCGCCGGCGTGCCCAGCGCTTCCAGCAGCTGCGCGGCGAGCGCCCAGCTGCGCGTGGATTCGATCAGATAACAGCCTAGAGGATGCGCGGGATCGGCCTCGGCGGCGATGGCGTCGAGCTCACGACGCTCATCGCCGAAGTCGAGCACGGGATACGCAATCTGCGGCAACACCGGCTGCCCACGCGCAACCGACGCCAGGAAAGGCTCCTGCACCGCCGCCGGCCAACTCGCCAGGTTCAACACCTTGATCCCACGCACGGCCTTGACCATGCGCACATCGAGCGCAGCGTGGTGGGTGATGTCGGGTGGGAGGGTCGTCATTGCGCTTGCCTTCTGTTGCTCTGCATTCGATTGTGCCCTCAAACCCCGTGAGGCGTGGCAAGCGCAGTGGGTAAACCCGAAGGGCGGCGCACAGGATGTGCGTCGTTTCCGGACGGCACATGGATGTGCCTTCCGGAAATTCCCGCTGCGCTTGCGCACCCAACGGCTCCATCGTTGGGCACGTCGTTAGGGTGTGCTTTCTTTGGTTACTTTCTTTGCACAAGCAAAGAAAGTGACTCGCGCAAAGCGCGAAACGCTCTTAAACAGCGAAGCTGCATTGATGCATAGCGCGAAGAGCAACCCCATCCGCCTTCGGCACCTTCCCCTGCAAGCAAGGGAAGGGCTTCTTCCGATTGATGTGCGCTCAATTCCGGCTAATGGCGGCCATATTTGTCATCCGACCTCTTGCCCGTAGGCCGCCCACCCGTTTTCACATTCGCCTGCGCCACCCGCACCGCCAACTTCTCCGCCGCCGCCGCCACCTCAACACGCAGCTTCAAGTAATTGATGAAGCGCTCCTCGTCGATGTCGCCCGCGTCGATCGCCGCCTGCACCGCGCAGCCCGGCTCCGTCTGGTGCGAACAATCGCGGAACTTGCACTGCTCCGCCAAGGCCTCGATATCGGCGAAGCCACTCTCAGACAACTCTTCCTCGCCGGTGGGCTTGAGTTCGCGCATGCCCGGCGTATCGATCAGGCAGGCACCCGATGGCAACGGAATCAGCGCACGGTGCGTGGTGGTGTGGCGGCCACGCGAATCGTTTTCGCGCACCGCCGCCGTCTTCATCTTCTGGATGCCGAGCAAGGTATTGGTCAGCGTGGACTTGCCAGCACCCGACGAACCCACCAGCACCGCCGTCCTGCCCGCACCCAGCCAGCCATGCAGCGAGGCGACGCTGGCAGGATCCTTGGCGTTGACCGCGCATACGGTGATGTCCTGCGCGGCGAGTTCGGCCAGCGTGTCGACCGCGTCCGGCGCGTAGTCGGTCTGGTCAGCCTTTGTCAGCACCACCACCGGTTCGGCACCGCCGCCGCCGACCAGCATCAGGTAGCGCTCGATGCGGCGCGGATTGAAGTCGTCGTCCAGCCCGCAGACGATGAACACCGTGTCCACGTTCGCCGCGATCACCTGCTGGTGGTAGTGCTCGCCGGCCGCGCCGCGCTTGATCGAGGTGTGGCGCGGCAGCAGGGCGACGATCTTCTTGCCCTCCAGCAAGACCCAGTCACCGACCGCTGCGCGCTCGTGCGAGGGGAAGCGCGGCTTCTGCCATTCCGGCAAGGACTCGGCCTTGAGCCCGGCGTCGGGACCATCGGCGACCACGTAACCGGAGCGGTGCTGCTCGCTGACGCGGGCCGGTTTGGCCTTGGGGTGGGCGGAAAACAGCGCGGCCCAGGCCGCGTCTTCGGGCAGGCCGGGATACGGCCAGCCGATCAGGCGCAGGGTCGGGAAATCGATGGGGGTGCCGGGCATGCACGCATTGTAGGCATTCAGCGCCTGCCGACTGCCGGGAGCGGCGTTGTGGGAGCGGCGTCCCGCCGCGAGCTGTTGCCTTGTCGCTCGAATCGCTGATCAGAAGCAAGCGCTCGCGGCGGGACGCCGCTCCCACAACCTTCGGTAAAAAGCCCGAATTCACCGCGAAAGCAAGCATATCCGCTAAGATTTCGCATCTTTCCGCCGTCAGACCACCCCGATGTCCACCCCGCCGATCAAACCACTGGCCACCCGCGAACGCCTGTCCGAGGTCCGTTACGAGATCCGCGGTGAGCTGGCCCGGCGCGCCCGCGACCTGGAAGCCCAGGGCCAGAAGTTGATCAAGCTGAACATCGGCAACCCCGGCGCCTTCGGTTTCCGTGCGCCGGAACACCTGCAGCTGGCCATCACCCGCGACATCGACCACACCGATCCCTACACCCACCAGCAAGGCCTGCCGGCCGCGCGCGAAGCCATCGCCGCCGCCTACGCGCGCCGCGGCACGCCGCACGCGCATGCCGACCGCGTGTTCGTGGGCAACGGCGTCAGCGAACTGATCGACCTGTCGCTGCGCGCCCTGCTCAATCCCGGCGATGAAGTGCTGGTGCCCTCGCCCGACTACCCGCTGTGGTCGGCGGCGACCATCCTCAACGACGGCCGCCCGGTCTATTACCGCTGCGATCCGTCCAACGACTTCCTGCCCGACCCGGCGGAAATCGAGACGCTGGTGTCCTCGCGCACCCGCGCCATCGTGCTGATCAATCCCAACAACCCCACCGGCGCGACCTACCCGCGCGAATTGCTGGAACGCATCGTCGCCATCGCCGCCAAGCACAAGCTGCTGCTGATGGTCGACGAGATCTACGACCAGGTGCTGTACGACGAGGCGAAGTTCCAGCCGGTCGCGCCACTTGCCGGCGACGTGCCCTGCCTGACCTTCAGCGGCCTGAGCAAGGTGCACCGCGCCTGTGGCTGGCGCGTGGGCTGGGCACTGCTGACCGGCGATGGCGAGGTGGTCGGCAATTTCCACCACGCCATGGACCTGCTGGGCGCGCTGCGCCTGTGCGCCAACGTGCCGGGGCAATACGCGGTGGAAGCGGCAGTGAACGGGCCGGACACGATTTCCGCGCTGTGCGCACCGGGCGGTCGTTTGTATGAAACCCGTCGCGCCGTGATCGAGGCCTGCGACGCCAGCGAGCATCTGCAACTGGTCGCACCCGCCGGCGCGCTGTATGCGTTCCCGGCGGTGATTGGCGACGCGGCGAAAGGCTTCGACGACCACGCCTTCGCGCTGGAGTTGATGGAAACCGAAGGCGTGCTGGTGGTGCCGGGCTCGAGCTTCAACGTGCCCTACCGCAACCACTTCCGCGTGACCCTGCTACCGGATGCGGACACGATGCGTGAAGTGTTCGCCCGCATCGACCGCGTACTGGCGCGGCGCGCGGAGGCGGTGAAGAAAGTGGTGCCAATCAACGCGAGCAAGGCGAAATCGCGGCCTGCGGCGGCGTGATGGTTCCGCCGTCATCCCAGCGAACGCTGGGACCCATCTTGATTTTGATTTGGGTCGGCGCGAACGCAAGCAACAGCAACATCAAAATGGATCCCAGCGTTCGCTGGGATGACGGAAGATAGTTGATGACTGAAACCTTCCTGCTTCCAACACTCAATAGTCCGACCGAGCTGCGCTACCTCGCCCTCGGTGATTCCTACACCATCGGCGAAGGCGTGCCGGAAGCCGGACGCTGGTCCGTGCAGCTCGCACGCACGCTGCGCAACGACGGCATCCCGATGGCGGAACCGCGCCTCATCGCGCAAACCGGGTGGAGCACCGACGAGCTGGACGCGGCCATCGACACCGCGCTGGTGTTTCCCGAATACGACCTGGTCAGCCTGCTGATCGGCGTCAACAACCAGTACCGCGGACGCGATGCCGAGGAATACCGCGTGCAGTTCACCGGTTTGCTGGAGCGCGCCATCGGCTTCGCACAGGGACGACGCGAACGTGTACTGGTGCTGTCGATCCCGGACTGGGGCGTCACGCCGTTCGCGCGCGGGCTTGCACGCGACGTGCAGCAGGTCGCCCAAGAGATCGATGCGTTCAATGCCGCTGCGCTGGAAACCTGCATGCGGCGTGGCGTGGTCTTCGTCGACATCACCGAAGTATCCCGTCGGCGCGGCGGTGAAGCGGAGATGCTGGTGGACGACGGCCTGCATCCTTCCGCGTTGATGTATGCCGAATGGACGCGTCTCGCGCTTCCCGCGGTGCGTGCGATGCAGGTGTCCCCTTGAACCATTCGCCGACGCGCCCGTTCGACAACGCCACCGCCACGCGCATCGCCCGCGCGTTCCTGCCGTCGTTTCCTTTGGGCAACCGCTGGGACTACTACTACACCCGCGCCAAGCTGGGCAGCGACCCGCTGTATCCCGGCGTCTTGCAGGCCTTGCGCGGCAGCGATGCGCCGGTGCTGGACCTGGGCTGCGGGCTGGGCCTGCTTGCGCATGCGCTGCGCATGGACGGACAGCACATGGGCTATCGCGGCGTGGACAACGACGCCGACAAGATCGCGCGAGCGCAGAAGGTCGCGGACAGGAACGGGCTTGCGGATACGCGCTTCGATGTCGTCGACCTGGCGCAAGGCCCGCCCGCGCATCGCGGCAGCGTCGCCATCCTCGACGTCCTGCAATACCTGACGATGCAAGACCAGCAACAGCTGATCGCCAACACCATCGCCATGCTGGTTCCGGGCGCGCGACTGGTTATCCGCACGGCGCTGGGCGATGACACCACGCGCGGCCGCACCAGCCGCGTGACGGACCGGTTGGCCAACTGGGTCGGCTGGATGCAGTTCCGTCCGAAGTGCTATCCGGATGCCGACGCGATGCGCGCGCAGCTGTTGGCGGCTGGATTGCAGGTCACCTTCGAACCGCTGTACGGCAACACGCCGTTCAACAACTGGTTGATCGTCGCCACCAAGACGGTCTGATCACAGCCGTTCTCACTGTTGCCTTTGTGGGAGGGGCTTCAGCCCCGAGGGCCTTCTGCATAAAGCCCTCGGGGCTGAAGCCCCTCCCACAACAGCAGCACATGGCCTTTTGACTTCTGCATAAAGCCCTCGGGGCTGAAGCCCCTCCCACGCCCCGAAGGAAGTCCCCTTGGGGGACAAGTGCTTGGCCTTGCATCACTGATGCACCCTGGTCCTGCTTGGAAGCCACCCGGCCCCGCATAATGTAATTACGGAGGTGCACATGCACGGTGGTGGTCTGGAATTGGCGTTGGTTTTCCTGCTGGCCGCGGTGCTGGCCGTGCCTTTGTTCAAGCGTTTCGGCCTGGGCGCGGTGCTGGCCTACCTGGTGGCGGGCGTGGCGTTGGGCCCGGACGGCATCGGCATCGTGCGCGACGCCGACAAGATCCTCAACGCGGCCGAGATCGGCGTGGTGATGATGCTGTTCGTGATCGGCCTGGAACTGTCGCCGTCACGGCTGCGCGTGATGCGCAAGCCGGTGTTCGGCGCGGGCGGCATGCAGGTGCTGCTGACGGCGTTGGCCTTGGGCGCCATCGTCATGGCCATGGGAATGCACTGGAAGACCGGCCTGGTCGTGGGCCTGGGCCTTGCACTGTCCTCCACGGCGGTCAGCCTGCAGCTGCTGTCCGAACGCAAGGAACTGACCACTGATTACGGACGCCTAGGCTTCGCCATCCTGCTGTTCCAGGACCTCGCGGCCATCCCGCTGCTGGCGGCCATCCCGCTGCTGGCCGGCGCCAAGAATGAAACCCTGACCTGGCCGATGGTGCTGGAGGCCATTGGCGCGATTGCCCTGGTCGTGTTCGGAGGTCGCCTGCTGTTGCGGCAGATGTTCCGCGTGGTCGCGCGCACGCGCATGCCGGAAGTCTTCACGGCCACCGCGCTGCTGGTGGTGCTGGGCAATGCCTGGATCATGCAGCAGGTAGGGCTGAGTGCGGGCCTGGGCGCTTTCCTCGCTGGCGTGCTGCTGTCGGATTCCGAATTCCGGCACGAACTGGAATCGCAGATCGAACCGTTCAAGGGCCTGCTGCTGGGCCTGTTCTTCATCGCCGTGGGCATGGACATCGACCTGGATCGCATTGCCGCCGAGCCCTACCTGATCGCGGCCGGCGTGGCGGTGTTGCTGGTGGTCAAGTTCGGCATCCTGTTCCTGGTCGGTTTGCGGCCGGGCAAGCTGCAGGTGCGCTCGGCATTGATGCTGGCCAGCGTGATGTGGCTGGGCGGTGAATTCGCCTTCGTGGTGTTCAGCGAGGCCGCGCGCGCGAACCTGCTGGAAGCAGACGTGCGCGATCGCCTGGTCGCGATCGTGGGCCTGTCGATGGCACTCACGCCGCTGCTGTTGATCGCGATGTCGAAGCTGTTGGCCCAGGTGACGGCCAACAAGGCAGCGCCCAAGCGCGAATTCGATGCCATCGAACCCAGCACGGACGTGGATGCGCAGCCACCGCAGGTGCTGATCGCGGGCATGGGCCGTTTCGGCCAGATCGTGGCGCGCCTGTTGACTGCGCAGCGCATTCCCTTCGTTGCGCTGGAACACAGCCCGGAACAGGTGGACGACCTGCGCCGTTTCGGCAGCCGCATCTATTACGGCGACCCGACCCGGCCTGAATTGCTGCGTGCCGCCGGTGCGCAGCACGTGAAGGCCTTCGTGATCGCGGTGGACGACACCGAAACCAACATCAAGGCCACGCGCCTGATCCGGCGCATGTACCCGAAGGCGCAGATCTTCTCGCGGGCGCGCAACCGCCAGCATGCGTGGCGCCTGATGGACCTGGGCGCGGAAGCATTCCGCGAGACCTTCGGCTCCAGCATCGAGATGGGCGAGAAGGTGCTGGTTGCATTGGGCCTGCCGCCGGAAACCGCCGCCGACCACGCCAAACGCTTCCGCGCCCACGACGAAAAACTGCTGCGCGCCCAGCACCTGATCTACGACGACGATGCCGCCGTCATCCAGACCGCCCGCGACGCGCGCCTGGACCTGGAGAAACTGTTCGAAGCGGACGTCAGCGACAGCGACGACGTGGGCGGCAAGGATAAATCGTAGGGTGGGCCTTGGCCCACCATTGCCATGCCGGGACCGCGCATTGAGGTCCGGTGAAACGATTTAGGTTTCGTGTCGTTTTATTGCCATCGCCAACGGAATGATGGCGATGGTGGGCCAAGGCCCACCCTACCGCGGCTCGCGCAGGAACCTCGCCATGGAGGCGCCGGGGATCGCGGGGTTGAATTCCGCCGCGACGTCGACGAAGCCGCGCATGACGGCGACTTCGCGCGGGGTGCGGTTGAGCGCATCGCGCAGGTCGGGATCGGCGCCAGTGCGCAGCAGGCGTTGCACCACGCGCAGCAAACCGTGCAGCGCGGCGAGGTGCAATGGGCCGAAACCGCGCGGGTCCTGCACGTCGAGCGAGACTTCTTCGTCCAGCAGGCGTTCCAGCGCGGCCAGCACCACTTCCTCGTCGCAGGCCGTGCCGGGTTCGGCGCGCGCGCCCAGCAACAGCAGCAGCGGCGTGACCGCGCCCGCGGCGATCTGCTCGGGCTCCGCGCCCGCGAGCAACAAGGTGTCGAACAAGGCCACCAGGCGCGGCTTGTCGCGCGCGATGAAGCCGAACAGTGCCGCGCAATGCAGGGGTGTCAGGCCTTGCGCATCGCTGGCGTGGACGTTGGCGCCGGCGGTGAGCAGGCGCGCGGCGATATCGGGCAGGCCTAGTGCGGAGGCGAGCATCAGCACGGTGACGCCACCGGGCAGGCGGTGTTCGATCTGGGCACCGGCGGCGAGCAGGTCGCTGACGATGTCCGCCTGGCGCATGCTCACCGCGGCGGAGAGCGGGGTCGCGCCGGTGTTGGCGGCGTGCTGCGGATCCGCGCCACGCCCGATCAACAGGTCGACGGTGGCGCGATGGCCGCCACCGGCGGCGCGCAACAGGGCGGTGCAGCCTTGCGCATCCACGGAGTCCACGACGAAGCCCAGGTCCAGCAGGCGGCGCACGGCGTCGGCATCGCCAACCATGGCCGCAGCCGGCAGGTCAGCCGCGCGCAAGGCGCGTTTGGGCAGCGCCCAGCCGCGCCAGTCCAGCCAGTCGGCCAGGTCGCGGCGACCGCTGGCCAGGGCCACGCCGAGTGGGGTCTGTCCGTCGGCCGCGCGTGCGTGCGGCGACGCGCCCTTCGCAATCAGGTGCTTGAGCACGGCCTCGCGACCCAGCGCGGTCGCCAGGTGCAGCGCGGACATGCCGTGGCCATCGCGTGCTTCGCGGTCCACGCCCAGGTCGAGCAGGCGATCGAGCATATCCATCCAGCCCAGCCGCACGGCGAGCGACAGCGGCGCATCGCCCGCCTTGGACGCGCCGAACGCATCCGCGCCGCGTTCCAGCAGGCGCAGCGCGAAGGTCTCCAGCGCCTTCGCCGCATGTTGGTGCGGGACGCTGGCGGCCATGAAGCGCGCCAGCCCGCCGACACCCGCAGGCGACAGTCCGCGCCGCAGCAACACCTGCAACACCGGCAATGCCTCGGGACCGCGCGCGAGCAGGGCGAACAGCGGCACGTCGCCCTGTGCATCGCGCACTTCGGCATCGGCGCCGTGCAGCAGCAGCCAGTCCACGTTGGCGGGCGCGGCCACCACGCCGTGGTCGTGCAGCAGGCTGCCGAGTTCCTGCGCCGAACACAGCCTGGCCAGCGCGGCGAGTCCATCGAACTGCCCGGAATACAGCCCGTCACGCACCAGGCCCAGCGGCGCGCGGTCGGGCGGTGCCTCGTCCTCGTCCTCGTCACTGTCGGCGACGGCGGAAGGCAGTGCATAAGCGGGATCGAGTGCGGAAACAATCGCCCAGCGGCCGGCTTCGGCGGCCAGGTCGACGGCACGCTTGCCCTGCAGGTCGGCAAGGTCGGGATCGACACCCAGTTCCAGCAGGCGGCGCACCAATGCCGCCGGCACCACGTCGCCCGTGCAGGCCAGCATCAAGGCGTTGCGGCCTTCGCCGTCGACGGCGGTGGCCAGCGAGCCCGCGGCGGCAAGCGCTTCCAGTGCGGCGACATGGCCGCCACGCGCGGCCTCCAGCCAGGGCGTACGGCCCAGTTCGTCGCGCGCCTGTACGTCGGCGCCGGCCGCGAGCAGGGTGGCGATGATCTCGGCGTGGCCGGCCAGCGCGGCTTCGTGCAAGGCGCTGCGCGCACGGCTGTCGCGGGTGTCGATCCGGGCTTTGTGCTTGAGCAGCAGCTGCACGCCGACGGGATCGTCTTCCTCGGTCGCCGCCGCCGCCAGCAAGACCGGCTGGCCGCCCTGCGGCTCGGGCTTGGCGCCGCGTTCCAGCAGGAACTTGGCCAGGCGCCAGTTGCCGGCCATGCAGGCCACGCCCAGCGGGGTGATGCCTTCGGCGTTGAGCGCATCGGTTTCTGCCGCCGCGTCGCGCAGCAGGGCCGCCACGCCGGGGTCGGAACTACGCGCGGCGTGGTGCAAAGGCGTATTGCCTTCGCCATCGGCGGCGCGCGGATCGGCGCCGTTGGCCAGCAGGGTGGTGACCGCGTCGGGACGGCCATGCCAGCTGTCGCGGGTGGCGGCGAGCAACGGGGTCATGCCGGCATGGACATGGTTGAGGTCGATGCCGTGGCCGATCAGGGCACGCAGCAGGCGCAGGTCGGGCAGCACCGCGGCGAGCGTGGCCAGGCTGCGCTGGTCGCGCGGATCGGCGGCGGGGAGCGCATGCGGATCGGCGCCGGCGTCGAGCAGTTCCAGCGCACGTTCGACCCGGCCGGCACGGGCGGCGGCGAACAGGGCGGCGTCCAGGTCTTCTTCGTCGGCCAGCGGCAAGGATGGCAAGGGCGCGGCGTGCGAGGCGGCCATCTCCACCACCGGCAACACGCCGTGCATCACCGTCGGCATGGCCTGTGCCGCCGGCATGCGCTGCACGCCCCAGTGCAGCAGGGGCAGCGCCAGCGCGTAGCCGATCGCGGTGGCCAGGCGTGCGGATCCGGGGATCAGGCCAGGCCAGGCCAGCGCTGCGCCCATGCCGATGACCACGGCCACCAGGGCGGCGACACCCAGGCCATGCCAGTCATGGCTTTCGCGTTCGGACAGCACGTGCCAATGCCTCGACAGGGCGCCGCCTTCACGCTCCACGCCATGCCACAACGGCCAGGTGCGCCACAGGCCGATCAGCAGGGCACCCGCCGCCGCGCTCAGTCCCAGGGCCGCCGGCAGGCTGCCGCTCTGGCGCAGCGAAGCCAGTGGCCATGCCAGCAACAGGGCAGCCACTGCAAAGCCGGCGGTCCACGCCAGCAACAAGGCGATGGCGTCGTTGCGCCAGCCGAAACCACGGGCCGGCACGCGCGTACCGCGCCACCACGACACCGCCAGCGCCAATGCCGGCTGCGCCAGCAGCACGCCCAATGCGGCGGCGATGCCGCCCAGCGCGGTCAGCCCGGCGAGCACGACGCCCGCGACCAGCGCGATCCACGGGGCGAGTTGCGAGGCGCGCGCGGGGCGTGGCGGCGTGGCGGCTTCAGCCATCGGCGCTTACCGGAAGATTGTCCTGCCAGTAACCATCCTGCATGGGAACCGACGGCGGCGGGAACTGGATATGGAAGCCCTGCGCGGCCAGGTTCTCGCGTACCTGCGCGGTGTTGCCGCGCGCGAGTTTGCGTTCCGGCGTCAGCGCCACGTCCAGCACGAATTCCAGCGAACCCAACGGCGCGCGCAGCGCCTCGGGAATCGTTTCGAAATCATCGCGTGTGGCCAAGTACACGAAGGTATCGGCCTTGCGCAGGCTCTTGTAAACGTAGGCTTGCATCCGCGCGCGACGCGTCCTGCGTGAAGGGTGGTGGGGATTGTGGAGGAAACACGGGTCCGGCGAAACCCGCATGCGTTCACGCGAGCAATGGATCCAGCGGTTTTCGCCTGCATTTTCCGGCCCCGGCGACACTGCATGTGCTTGCACTCACTTCACTGAACCAGCACGCCTGCCGGCCTTGGCATTCACCTGGTTCTGACAGCCGCGCGGCGGGCACTGGCTATACTTTCAGGCCTTGTTGCCTGCAGACCACTGCGTGAACCCAGCACCGCCGCCCTCACCCATGCCGCCCGTGGCCATCCTTGCCTATACCGCCACCACGGCGCTGGGGCCTGGCCGGGAGGCACAGGCCCAGGCGTTGCGCGAGCGACGCAGCGGCTTGCGGCACAACGACTTCGGTGGCGAAGGTCGCCTGGACTGCTGGATTGGCCGCGTGGCAGGACTGGAAGACCAGCCCCTGCCCGCCGCCTGGTCGCAGTGGGAATGCCGCAACAACCGCCTGGCCTGGCTGGCGCTGCAGCAGGACGGACTGATGGACGTGGTGGCGCACGTGGTCGCACGCCACGGTGCTGATCGCGTGGCGCTGGTGGTGGGCACGTCCACTTCCAGCATCGGTGCCAGCGAAGAGGCCTACACGCGCCTCGCTGGAACCGGCGAGGCGAAGCGCTTCCCGGCCGACCTGGACAAACCCATGGTGCACACGCCGCATTCGCTGGGTGATTTCGTGCAGCACGCAACCGGCCTGCACGGACCCTGCATCACCGTCGCCACCGCGTGCTCGTCCAGCGCCAAGGTCTTCGCACAGGCGGCGCGCCTGATCGAAGCCGGCGTGGTGGACGCGGCCCTGGTCGGCGGCGTGGATACCTTGTGCGGCAGCGTGCTGTACGGCTTCAACGCACTGCAACTGGTCTCACCGGAACCCTGCAAGCCCTTCGACAGCACGCGCGTCGGGCTGTCGCTGGGCGAGGCCGGTGGTTTTGCGGTGCTGGAACGCAGCGACAGCAGCAACGAAGCGCATCCGCAGCTGCGCGGCTACGGCGAATCCAGCGACGCGCACCACATGTCCGCGCCGCATCCGCAAGGCCTGGGCGCGCAGCTGGCCATGCGCGATGCGCTGGCACGCGCCGGCATCAGCGCGGACGCGGTGGGTTACCTCAACCTGCACGGCACCGCTACGCCGGCCAATGACTCGGTGGAAGCGCACGCGGTGGCGATGCTGTTCCCGGACGAGCTGCACGCCAGTTCCACCAAGGGCTGGACCGGCCACACGCTGGGCGCCGCCGGCATCGTCGAATCGGTGGTTGCATTGCTGGCGCTGGAACACGGTGAATTGCCCGGCACCCTCAACAGCCAGCAGCGCGATCCCGCCTGCGGCCAGCAGATCCGCTTCGACAACGCACGACGCCCGATCCAGTACGCCATGAACAATTCCTTCGGCTTCGGCGGCAACAACGCCTCGCTGGTCTTCGGTCGCGCATGACCTCGCCTGTACTCACGGCCAGCGTCGCCGGCATCGGTTTCTGGGCCCGTGGCCTGCCTTCATGGGAAAGCGCGCGCGCCTTCGTGGCCAGTGGCGAATTGCCCGAAGCGGCACCCACGCGGCCTTCGCCGCAGCTGCTGGCGCCCAACGAGCGCCGGCGCGCACCGGACACCGTGGCCGTCGCGCTGGACGTGGCGCTGGCCGCCTGCACCGCCGCCGGACGCGACCCGGCCACGCTGGCATCGGTGTTCTCCTCGACCCACGGCGACCTGGCGATCACCGACTACATGTGCGAAACCCTGGCCACTGATCCGGGCAGCATCTCGCCGACCCGTTTCCACAACTCCGTGCACAACGCCGCCGCGGGGTACTGGACGATCGGTGCCGGCGCGATGACCCCGGCGACGGCGATCAGCGCCTACGACGCCAGCTTCGGCCAGGGCCTGCTGGAGGCGCTTGTACAACTGGCCACCGGCAGCGAGGCGGTGCTGCTGGTCGGCTACGACGGCGCGGCGACCGGGCCGTTGGCGCATGTCTCGCGCAGCGAGGGCCTGCTGGGCGGTGCGCTGGTGCTGGTGCGCGATGCCGTGCCCGGCCAACCGCGTCTGCAGGCAAGGCTGCAGCAGGCGACGGACCCTGGCATCGCCGACACGGGTGCGCTGGCGCGACTGGCCGCGGGCAATGCGATGCTGCCGATGCTGCCGCTGTTCGAAGCATTGGCGCAGCGCCAGCCGCGTGCCACCATCGTGGCCGGACATGGCAAGGCTCTAGGGATGGAAATCACGTATGACTAGTTTGAAACGTCTGGACCGCAGCCAGGTGGCGGTGCTGATTCCCGCGCTGAACGAGTCGCTGCGGATCCGTGAAGTGGTCGAGGCCGCCCTGGCCCAATGCCCCAATGTCATCGTGGTGGATGACGGTTCCGACGACGGCACCCACGACTGCATCGCCGACCTGCCGGTGATCCTGCTGCGCCATGCCCGGCGCATGGGCAAGGGCGCGTCCCTGCGCGACGGTTTCCGCGAGGCAAGCAAACGCGGGTTCAGCGGCGTGGTGACCATGGACGGCGACGGCCAGCATTCGGCGACCGACATCCCGCGCCTGCTGGACGCAGCCAACCGCCACCCCGGCTGCATCGTGATTGGCGCACGCTTGCGCAAGCGCGCACAACAGCCGACGCATCGCCGGCTCGCCAATGAGTTTGGCGACTGGGGCATTGCCTGGGGTACTGGTTACCAGGTCGCCGACAGCCAGAGCGGGCAACGTTTCTATCCTGCCGAGGTGATCGCATTGGATGACGTCGCCGGGGAAGGTTTCGTATTCGAAGCACAGGTCGTCATTTCGGCGGCGCGCACGCTGGGCACGCGCTGCGTGTCGGTGCCGATCGAATCACGCTACCGTTCGGCGACGTGCGACGAACAGTTCCGCGCCAGTCATTTCCGCCCGCTCGCGGATCTGTACCGCATCACCAGCCATATCGTCCTGCAGGCGCTGCGCCATGGCGGCCTGCCTGCGGTGTACCGCAGCATCCAGGCCAACCCGCCGATCATCGATGACCCCAGCGGTGAATTCGGCTCGCCCGCACTGGTCGTCGATAACAGGAAAGCCGCATGACCCAGTCCACCACCGATGTGCTGGTCATGGGTGGCGGACTTGCAGGGCTGAGCCTGGCGATCCAGTTGAAGCAGCGTGATCCCGCCATCGCCGTCACCGTGCTGGAACGTCGCGCGCACCCGGTGCGTGAAGCCGCCTTCAAGGTCGGCGAATCCACGGTGGAGATCGGCGCGCATTATTTTTCGGACGTGCTGGGTTTCCGCGAGCACCTGGAAAGCGAACAGATCCGCAAGTTCGGCTTCCGTTTCTTTTTCTCCGAGGGCCGCAACGACATCGATCGTTGCACCGAGCTCGGGGTCAGCGAGCTGCTGCCGGCGCCGTCGTGGCAATTGGACCGTGGCCGCTTCGAGAATTTCCTGGGCGAACAGGCGCGCGCGCTGGGCGTGGATTTCCGCGACCAGGCCGTGGTGCGCGACATTGCACTGGACGAGTCCTCGCAACCGCACAGCGTGACCTTCGAACACGCGGGCGAACGCCACACGCTGTCCGCGCGCTGGGTGGTGGATGCCGCCGGCCGCGCCGGGCTTATCAAGCGCAAGCTGGATCTGTCCAAGTCCAACGACCACGACGCCAATGCCGTGTGGTGGCGCGTGGACGGTTTCGTCGATCCCAACCAGTGGTCGGACGATCCCGCGTGGCTGCAGCGCTGCACGCCGCCCGACCGCTGGCGTTCCACCAACCACATGTGCGGGCCAGGTTACTGGTTCTGGCTGATCCCGCTCAGCAGCGGCGCGCATTCGCTGGGCATCGTCTGCGACGCGAAGATGCATCCGCTGGACACCATGAACACGCACGAGAAGGCGATGGCCTGGCTGCACGAGCACCAGCCGCAGGTGGCGCGCTCGCTGGAAAAACCGGAACACACGCTGCAGGATTTCCTGTTCCTGCGCCACTTCTCCTACGACTGCAAGCAGGTGTTCAGCGGCGACCGTTGGGCGCTGACCGGCGAAGCCGGGCTGTTCCTCGATCCGTTCTACTCGCCGGGCAGCGACTTCATCGCGATGAGCAACACCTTCATCTGCGATTTGATCGAAAAGGATCGCGCCGGGAAATCGTTCGCGCCCTATGCCGAGATCTACCAGCAGCTGTACTTCTCGTTCTACGAAAACACCCTGACGCTCTACCAGGACCAGTACCCGCTGTTCGGCGACGCGCAGGTGATGCCGGTCAAGGTGATCTGGGACTACACCTATTACTGGGCGCTGCTGGCCCCGCTGTTCTTCGGCAAGCGCCTGACCGACATCGCGCTGCTGGGCAAGCTGCGCCCGCAGTTCATGCGTGGGCGCGACTTGAACCTGGGCATGCAGGCGCTGCTACGCGAATGGGGCCAGCGCAACACCACGCCACTCACGCCGGACGAGCGCTTCCTCAACCAGTACTCCGTGGACTGGTTCAAGGAAATGAACCGCGCGCTGCTGGATGAGCTGGACGACCAGGCCTTCGCCGCGCGCATCCGCGACAACGTGGATCGCATGGAATGGCTGGCGAGCGAAGTGCTGGCGCGTGCACGCGCGGAGCATGGCGGCATCGATGGGCATGGGCTGGATGCGTTGCTCGCGGAGGGCGCGAGCACACCACTCTCACTCGCTTCCCAGTGGTACGCCGACGCTGCTTGAGCCTGTAGTGGAAAGCCAATATGCCTGTGCTAACCGCTCCTGAAGCGGCCGATAAATTCTAAGTCGTCATCCCGGCGAAAGCCGGGACCCAACTCCAGGACAAGGAAGTCCATGAAGCAACCCTGTGTCTACCTCCTTGCCAGCAAACGCAACGGCACGCTCTATGTCGGCGTAACTTCTGATCTCATCAGTTGCGTGTTCCAGCATCGAGAGGACCTGGTTGCAGGCTTCACAAAAAAGTATCGCGTTCACACGCTCGTGTGGTTTGAGCCGCACGCAACCATGCCAGAAGCGATAGCTGGCGAGAAAGCCATCAAGGAATGGAAGCGCGCGTGGAAAATGGAACTGATCCAGGCGAGTAACCCCTACTGGCTCGATCTATATCTCGGGCTCGTGTAGTTAGGTCCCGGCGTTCGCCGGGATGACGATTGCTTTGAATACTCCCTGATCCCTGAAGATTTCTACTTCTTCAGAAATCCATCAGCAACGGGAAACGAGCATGGAAGCTCAAGTTGATACAGGCAAGTAACCCTCATTGGTTTGATCTATATCCCGGACTCGTGCAGCTGGGTCCCGGCGTTCGCCGGGATGACGACTCAATTTCGTAGAGTGATGTCAGTTCTCGATGTCCGGCGCCACGCTGACTGCGCTTCCGACCGCCTGTGCATAGTTGCTGCGCAGGTATTCGGTAGCCATGTTGGTGATTCGGATCAACATGGTCTTGTCGGTGGCGCCGAACGAATACGTTGCGCCCATGGCGTTGGCGTGCTGGTAGAACTCGGGTTCGGCAATCACCTCGCCAGTCTCTGCATCGGTCAACTTCATTGCCATCCGCACTGCCGAGTCGCCGGCAAACGCACCCGCGAAGAATCGCTTGCCGCCCGTGATGAAGCGGATGTCACGGATCTCCGGCGTTATCTTCAAGGTGCGTGGTGAATCACCAGCGGGCGCTGCATTCCATTCCTTCAGGAGCGGATTGGCGCGCTCGTCAAGGTTCAACTGCAGGCGCTCGCGCGCTACTTCGTTGCCCTTCTGTCCCGCGAACGGAGCGATGATGCCGATTGGCGCGATCTCGAACCGCTGGTAGGTATTCAACGCCACTGCCGGTGGTGGGTTCTTCGCATCTTCGGCCGGTTGCGCGACCTTGGCGGCCATCGCGACTGGCATCGCCAACATGAGTACACATACCGCCATGCCTTGCTTGATCACTTTGCTTTCCCCTTCCCTGTTGATGTGAAGCGCCGGCGACTAGCTCATTCCCCCGTCTATGCCGATCACTTGTCCGTTAATGTAGCCTGCCTGCACGCTGCACAGGAACCCCACCAGCGCCGCGACTTCTTCCGGCTTGCCCGCACGCCCTGCCGGCACGATCTGCTTGATCGATTCCAGCGGGAATGCATCGTTGGCCATGCTGCCTTCGATCACGCCGGGCGCGACCACGTTGACGGTGATGTTGCGCGACGCCATTTCCCGCGCCAGTGACTTCGACGCACCATGCAAGCCGGCCTTGGCCGCCGCATAGTTTGCCTGCCCGCGGTTGCCCAGCACGGCAGCGACCGACGACACGCTGACAATGCGGCCCCAGCGCGTGCGCGCCATCGGCAACAGCAAGGGCTGGGTGACGTGGAAGAAGCCGTGCAGTGACACATCGATCACGCGCTTCCACTGCGCATCCGACATACCCGCCATGGGTGCGTCATCGTGGATGCCCGCGTTGTTGACGACGACCTGGATGGGTCCGCCCTGCAGCAGCATATCGATGGCCGTGCGCGACGCATTGGCGTCTGCGACATCGAACGCGACCGCCTCCGCGCTGCCGCCCGCGGAACGGATATCGGCCACCACCGCTTCGGCGCGCGTGAGGTTGCCGTTCGCATGGACGATGACATGCAGGCCGTCACCAGCGAGCTGGCGACAGATGGCGCCGCCGAGGTCGCCGCTACCGCCAGTAACCAGCGCGCGTTTGGGAGAAGTCGTAGTCATGCGGCCATCCTAACCAATGCAATGAAACATCACACGCAACCTAATCCGTAGGAGCGCCCCATGGGCGCGAGCTTTTCGCCCTTTCGTGCCAGGATCAAAAGCTCGCGCCCATGGGGCGCTCCTACCGTTGCAGCATGACCGCAGCGCGGCCTTCGGCCAGCAGCGCGCCGGCATGGGAGATGCGGAAGCCGTATTGCTGGCTGCCTTCCGCTTCCACCAATACTTCCGCTTCGCATTCCAATTCCCCGGCAAGAGCATCGATGCGCGAACAATGCAGCTGCACGCCGCGCAGCGCGACCAGCAAGCCCGGTGGTGCTTGCATGCCCGTGTCGCGAGAACGCAGCCCGCCATGCACGGCCATCGCCTGCGCCCCGTACTCGCACAGATGGATCGCGTGCAGCCGGCCCTGCGAACGCAGCGGATGCCCGGGATCAGCATGGCGCGTGGCGATGAGCCGGATGCGCCGTGCATCCCATGCCGTCACGCCCTCCCACAGGCACATACTGCCCTTGTGCGGGATCATGGCTTCGATTTCGTCGCGCGTGATCATGCCTGCTCCGGATCAGCGTGCTCTGGATCAGACTGCTCGCGTCCAGGTACGACCTGTCGCGACACCAGCAATGCCAATACGAAATTGCCCAGCACGCCGATTGCGACCGTGCTGCCGATCGCGCGCAACACCGGGATCGACGACAGGGCCAGCAGGCTGAACACCAGCAAGGTCATCAGGCTGCACACGACCAGGGCATGCAGGGTGCGCAACTGGTCATCACGATCATCGCCCGCGTGGTCGAAGAACAGTGCGTAGTCGAGCCCCAGGCCGGCGGCGAGGATCAAGGCCACCAGGTGGAACAGGTTCAATTCCACGCCGAAGCCACGCAGCACCGCCAGGATCAGCAGCGTGGTCAGCGCCATCGGCAGCAACACGCGCAATACGCGTCGCGGCTGGCGCAGCGCGATCCACACGGTGGCGATGAGCAGCAGCGCGGCAACGCCCAGCGCGGCCAGTACGCGACCGCGATACGCCGCGACCAGGGATTCCGATGCGTCCTTCATGTCCAGCAGTTGCGCACCATTTTGCTCGGCGACGCGTGCAATGGCGGCGGCATCCTGCATTCCGTTCAACGACACCAGCGCCGTCACGTGGTCGCCGCCGGACAGCAGCAGGCCGGCGACACTCGCGGCCAAGGGCGTGCCCTGCAGGTCGGCCCGGGTGAGCGGCGCGGCATCGCGTGCACTACTCATGTCGGCGAGGAACGGCGCAAACGCATCGTCATTGAACGGCGTGCCGGACAGCGCCGTGGACAACAGGGATTGCATCGATGCTTCATCTGGAAGCGCGGCCTGGCGTGCGCGCTGCACGGCAGCGCTGGGCAAATAGCGTGCAGCCAGGTCATACCCGTCCAGCGCGCCGTCTTTCACCAAGGTATCAAGCGCAGGACGCAGCCGTTCCGAAGCCTGCAAGACTTCCTCTTCGGTCTTGCCAGTGAGCGTGAGCACGTAGCGCACGTCCGGCGCGCCCAGTTCATCACGTAATACCGCATCCCGGGCCAGCGCATCGGTGGGAACCGGCGTCAGCTTGGACAGGTCGTTCTGCCAGAAGGCGCCGGGCGCGAATGCGATCACGCCCACTGCAATCGCGGCGGCGATGGCGAGTGACCACTTCGGCCGCGGCAGTCGGGCGATGCGTTCCCACCAGGACGCGAGCACGAGCGAATCGGCGAAATCACGCGGGGCCGGGTCGATCAATGCAGGCAACAGGAAACGCGTGCTCAGCGCGGCGGCGGCGAGGCCGGCGATGGTGAACACCGCCAACTGCTGCAGGCCATCCACGCCGGAGAACATGAAGGTCACGTAGGCGATGCAGGTGGACACCACGCCCGTCGCGAGCGTCGGCCACAGCGCGCGCGCGTTGTCCCACGGCGAAATGCCGGGACGCTGGTGGCTGAAAAGATGGATCGGGTAATCCTGCACCACGCCGATCAGGGTGAAGCCGAATGCGACCGTGATGCCGTGCACGCCGTCGAACAGCATGGCCACCGCACCCAATCCGGCCAGGCCGGCAGTGAGCAGCGGCAACGCGCCCAGGATCGGCATTTTCCAACTGCGGTACGCCACCCACAGCAGGAAGATCAGGCCGATGCTGTCGACCATGCCGATCCACTGCGCTTCCGCCGCGGTGCGCCCGCCGATTTCCACCGAGAACGCGCCGGGCCCGGTAAGCACGAGCGTGCTGTCACTGCCCGCGACGGCGGCTTCGAAATCGGCATGGATCGCATCGACCGCCGCTTGCTGCCCGGTGGGATCAAACCCGGCCGCTCGCGTTTGCGCGACGAGCAATGCCTTTTCGCCAGCACGGTCGAACCACACGTCGTGCAGGCGCTGCGGCGCATTGGCGGGCTGCCAGCGTTCGGCCAGCTTCAGGATTTCCAGGGTGGGATCCGAAGGCAGCAAGGGCTCGATCAATGACGCGGCGGGCGAGCCGAGGTCCTGCATGCGGGCCTCCAGTTCCTCGCGCAGGAATTGTTCCGAAACAGGCTGCGCATCGAAGGTGTCCGTCAGCAGGTAACGATACGGGCGCAGGCGCTCAGGGATCGCATCCAGGCTGGCATCGCCGCCATTGGCGACCAGTTCGAACTCGGGTCGCGCCGCCAGCGCCACGCGCAAGGCCTGCGACTGCGATGCCAGGGTGGCTGCATCACTGCCTGCGATCGACATCAGCAACAGGCGCGAGCCCGGGCCTTCGCCGAGTTCATCGATCAGCAGTTTCTGCGCCGGTGTCTGCGCGGCGGGCATGAACTTGCGCAAGTCGCCGCTGAGTTGCAGCCGTTGCGAAATGGCCCAGCCGGCCAGCGCCAGCACGGCCAGCCACAACAAGGCCAACGCGATGCGGCGGCGTGGCGAAAAATCCATCAAGGCGTGCCGGTCGCGCGACACAGGCTGGCGAGTGCGTCAGCCGTCTGCGCGCCGCTGGCGGATTTCGCGGCGGTGCCCAGCAGGGTGCGCTGCAGGTCGCCCTTGGCCGGACGGGTTTCGATGCAACGCAGCTCGTCATCGCGACCGTGCAGGGTGATGTCGCGCAGTGTTCCCTTCAGTTTTACATCCAGCGGCGTCAGCACCAGCGTCCACTGCGCGCGCGTGCCTTGGGGTGCAAGCCGGTATTGCTTTTCAAGCTGCATGCGATCACCGGACAGCAGCGCGCCGAAGCTCGCCTGAAGCTGCGCCAGTTCCGGCACCCGCGACAGCGCGAAGCTGCGCGGCGGCTTGCCGGGACGCACGATGCTGGCCTGGCCTTGGCGCAAGGTGGTGGTTTCGAGGTAGGGCGAACGCACCTCGCGCACCAGCGTGGCGGCGTCGGGGCGCTGGTACTGGCCTTCGATGCGCAGCGGCTTCTTCAGCAGGGGCGAGCCGCGCAGCTCGACGAAATCGGTGCGCATGGGTGCGGGCTGCGCCAATGCTTGCAGGATCCAGCCCGCATCGACCTGGGCCGCGCCCGCTTCAGCCGCCGCTGCGCGCGGCAGTGCGGCGCTGCACAGCAGCATCAGCATCGGCATGATCCACGGCCACGATGCGCGGCGTGTCGATCGTGGATGGCGGGCTGCCTTCATCTTCACTACCCCAGAAGTCATAGAAATTGAACCAGTTGTACGGTGCGATGCGGGCATGATGTTCCAGCCTGGCCGCGTAACGCTGGATGAGCGCAAGCAAGGCCTGCACACGCTGCTGGCGCGGCACGGCGATGCTGTCGCTGAAACTTTCGAATGCCAGGTCATAGCGGTGGCCGCCGCGGTACAGGCCGAATGCCAGCACCACCGGCACTTTCAGCGCCGAGGCGATCAACCACGGTGCCGTCGGGAACGGTGCATCGCTGCCCAACAGTGGCGCCTTCAGCGCGGGCTCGCCCGGACGCGCGCGATCCACCAGCAGGGCTACCAGTGCACCTTCGTCGGTGGCCTGCTTGATGGCCATCGCGATGGACGGGCCATCCTGGCCGGCATCGATGACGCCGGCCGCGATTTCCGGATTCAGCGCATCCAGCATGGTCGTGATGCCCGGGTTCTGCGCCTTGTCCAGGACCACGCGGATCCGGTACTCCGGACGTTGCCGGGCCAGCACGCGCAGCACTTCGAAACTGCCCAGGTGCGCACCGAACAAGAGCACGCCCTGGCGGCGATCCAGCACCTCATGCAGTTCCGGCAGGCCGGTGACATTCACCTCGAATCCTCCGAAGCGCCCGCCCAGCAGGAACACCCGGTCGAGGATGGTGGCGGCGAAGGTGTGGATATGCCGCGCAACCTGGAACACGCTGGCCGGCTTGCCGGTCACGCGCGCCAGGTAGCTGCGCGAGGCGCGTCGCTCCGGGCCGCGCACCAGCAGGTAGTAGAGGGTGATGGGATACAGGCAGGCGCGCCCCAGCGGACGTCCGCCATGGCGGGCGATGCTGCGGATCAGCCACAGCGAGAATCGACTGCCGCCTTCCGGGCGCTGCTTCCAGTTCGCGCTCATGCCTCGGCGGGCGCCTGGGCGACGATTTCACCGCTGGCCAGCACGACTTCACCGCGCAGTACGCGGAAACGCCAGCGTGGCGCGCTGCCCTCGATGTGCACGTCCGCGCCTTCAGCAGGCAACAGCGGCTGCATGAATTTCACCTGCGGCAGGCGCAGCGGCGGCAATGGGCCATGCCCGGCCTCGATCGCCTCGACCACTTTTTCCAGCACGACCACGCCCGGCACGATCGGCTGGCCGGGGAAGTGTCCCGGCAGGCTTGGATGGTCTGGCGATATCGTGAAATGCATGCGTACTACCTGCGTGTCCCCTGCACTCAGGATACCCGAGCGCATGCCTGAACGAGCTGCGCCGGCGTGGCATGCGAAGCGAACAGGCAGACCTTTGCCGCGGACCAGGGCGCTGGCTACGGACATGGCCCCGGGAAAAGTTCCACTGTGGGAGCAACCACAACCGTGGCGTGCCTCAGCGCAGGAACTCGTTCCAGAACTGCGGCCCCAGCCGCGCCATCTGCTGGCCGAACTCCACGACGTTGCGATAGGGACGGTGCGGGAAACGGCGCTTGCGCAGCAGGTATTCGACCACGAAGAAGCCGCCGACGATGCCGTAATTGAGCACGTTGGCGAACAACGACCATTGCGCGTTGGTCACCGTGACCGGCGGCACGTGGCCCAGTTGCGCCAGCACCCCGCCGGGCACCGCGCACAGCGCCAGCAACAGGTTGACCACCGCCAGCAGCGCCAGCAGCAGCGTCCAGGCAAGCGTCAGCTGGCGCGTGTAGCGGTACAGCGCGTGCGTCATCGGCATGCTGGCTTGCGTGTACAGGCCTTCCACGATGCGCGTGATCAACGGCACGCGACCCTTCACCAGGGTGCGCCCGAACAACCAGCTGGCCAGGGTGATGAACACCACGGGCGGCGCCAGCAGCGGCAGCAGTGCATAGCGCGATTGCGCGATCCACCACAATCCAAACAGGCACGCGGCCAGTGCCACAAGCGCCCACACGCGCCGGTTCAGCAGTGGCTCCAGCAACAGCAACAACACGATGCTGGCCATGGCCAGGCCCGCCCACGCGCCGCTGCCGTTCAGGCTGGCGAGATGCGCGAACAGCGGATAGGACAGTGCCAGCGCCACCCGCAGCGCCATCAGCAACGCGGGAGAGACTGCCGTCGCGGGTTCAGGCGGCCTTGTTGGTTTCGACATGCGCCGACAGTGCACGCAGCGAGGCGAAGATGCGGCGGTTCTCGTCGTTGTCCGAACGCAACTGGAAGCCGTAACGCTTGCTGATGGCCAGCGACAATTCCAGTGCGTCGATCGAATCCAGGCCCAGGCCGGTGTTGAACAGCGGCGCCTCGGGATCGATGCTGCCCGCCTCCACGTCTTCAAGGTTCAGGCTCTCGACCAGCAGGTCGGCCAGTTCGCGCTCGGCGGCGGTTTGCGTTGACATCCAGCGAATTCCGGTAAGTGACAGGGGCGACACCTTCCTGCATCCGCGCCCTATTAGCAACCGTCCGCGCTGGGTCGCCGCGTTATCATGAGCGCCTGTTCCGCTCCCATGCCCACGACACCCGATATGGTTCAGCCAGGATGACCCCAGCCAGCCCCGTGTCCCCGCTGCCCGGCCAGGAGTCCCCGCAACAGGCCCCGCCCACCGCGTCTGCCACGACCCACGTCGATGTACTGGTGATCGGTGGCGGGCCCGCCGGCACCACCGCCGCCACCCTGTTGGCGCGCAAGGGCTGGAAGGTCGTGCTGCTGGAAAAGGGCGTGCATCCGCGCTTCCACATCGGCGAATCGCTGTTGCCGATGAACCTGCCGATCCTGCAGCGCCTGGGCGTGCTGGACCAGGTCAAGGCCATCGGCGTGCACAAGCCGGGCGCGGATTTCCCGCTGCAGGACAACGGCGACAGCGTCAACGTGTTCCGCTTCGATCGTGCACTGGACCCCAAGTTCCCGCACGCCTACCAGGTCAAGCGCGAGGAGTTCGACCACCTGCTGTTCCGCAACGCCGTGGACAACGGCGTGGATGCGCGCATGCAGGTGACGGTGGAAAAAGTGGAGTTCGGCAGCGACGGCCGGCCGGCCACGGTGCACGCGCGCAGCGCGGCAGGTGAAGCATCCACGTTCGCGCCGCGCTACCTGGTGGATGCCAGCGGGCGCGACACCTTCATGGGCAGCAAGCTGAAGTTGAAGCAGAAGAACGCGCTGCACCAGTCCGCCGCGATCTTCAGCCATTTCAGCGGCGTCACCCGACGCGAAGGCGCGGATGCCGGCAACATCACGGTGGAACGTTTCCCGTACGGCTGGATGTGGCTGATCCCGCTGCGCGACGACGTGATGAGCGTGGGCGCGGTGTGTTTCCCCGAATACCTGAAGCAGCGTCGCGGCGACAACGAATCCTTCCTGATGCAGACGCTGGAAGCCACGCCCTCGGTGTGGTCGCGCATGCAGGACACACGACGCGTGGCGCCGGTGCACGTGACCGGCAACTATTCCTACACCTGCAAGCAGATGACCGGCCCGGGCTGGGTGATGGTGGGCGATGCGTTTGCCTTCATCGACCCGGTGTTTTCGTCCGGCGTCTATCTCGGCATGAACAGCGGCGAGCATGCCGCCAGCGTGGTCGACGGCGCCTTGCGCGATCCCGCCAGCGAGCGCGCGCTGCAGCGCGCGATGGAGAAGCGCCTGAGGCGCGGCCTGAAGCATTTCTCCTGGTTCATCTACCGCTTCACCACGCCGGTCATGCAGCGCCTGTTCGCCGAGCCGCGCAACGATTTCCAGATCGAGCAGGCCGTCATTTCGATGCTGGCCGGCGACGTGTTCGACAACCGCAAGGTGCTGCGACGCCTGCGCCTGTTCCGCTTGATCTACGCAATCAATGCGGTGCAGATGGCGCCGGCGGCGTTCCGTGGCTGGTTGCGTCGACGCCGTCAGGTACGCGAAGCATTCGGTGGCGACACCCTGCAGGCGGGCAATCCATGAGCCGGCCTTCCACGTCCATGCCGACCACGGCCGGGTACGCACGCTTCGACGTGGAGTACGTGATGGCCGATTCGCCCGCGACCCTGCTCGCCGGCGCGGATACCCTGGCGGTGTTCGGCTTTGGCAACGACGCGCCGGGAAACCCCGACCCGCGCTACCTGCGCGTGCCGCTGCAGCCGCACGGCGCCGCACCGTTCGAAGTCTGGCGCACGCACGGGCCGGTGACGCACGGCCGCGACGGCGACATCGCCTGGGCCACCGACGGACAACTGCTGTTCGGCGCCATCGAGATCGACGAGCGCGAAATCGGCATCGAAGCCGCCGCGAACGTGGCCTACGCGCAGCTCACTGCCTTCCTCGGTCGCAGCGCCACGCCGCAACTGTTGCGCATCTGGAACTACCTGGACGCCATCACCCTGGGCGACGGCGACGCAGAGCGCTACCGGCAGTTCTGCGTCGGCCGCGCGCGCGGGCTGGGCGATTTCGACGCGTCGCGCCTGCCGGCCGCGACCGCGATCGGCCGCTGCGACGACCAGCGCATCATCCAGATCTACTGGCTGGCGGCACGCGAAGCCGGCACGCCGGTGGAGAATCCGCGCCAGGTCAGCGCGTACCGTTATCCGCGCGAGTACGGCAAGCAGCCGCCCAGTTTCGCGCGCGCCATGCTGCCGCCGCCGGGCGGGCGCATGCCGTTGCTGCTGTCAGGCACGGCCAGCGTGGTCGGCCACGCGTCGCAACACGAAGGCGAACTGCAGGCGCAGATCGAGGAAACCTTCGCCAACTTCGACGCGCTGTTGGCGGCGGCACGCCAGCGTGCGCCGGCCTTGCCGGAAAAGTTCGGGCCGGGCACGCGCTTGAAGGTGTACGTGCGCGACCGCAGCGACCTGCCGATCGTGGCTGCGGCGCTGGACCAGCGTTTCGGCGACCGCGTCCCGCGCGTGCTCTTGCACGCCGCCATCTGCCGCCGCGAACTCAGCATGGAAATCGACGGCGTGCATGGTTGATGGGATTCGTGGAGTTGGTTGTGGGAGCGATGTAGGAGCGACGTAAGTCGCGATGGAGCGTTCATAGGAAAGCCCCATCGCGACTTACGTCGCTCCTACATCGTTCCCGCATCGCCCCTAGAACAGCTTCAGCAACTCCGCGCGCGGCAGCTTGCCGGTGTCACTGCGCGGCAGCGCCGGCACCCGCTTGAGCGGGCGCGGCAGGAATACCGGGTCGATGCTCGTGCGCAGCGCGGCCAGGATCTGGGTCTCGTCCAGGGTCGGGGCGACTACCAGCGCCGCCACGCGCGCCACGCCTTTCACTTCGCAGGTGTCCAGCTGCAGCATCACGCCATCGACCACGCCGGGGATCGCCAGCAGGCGCCGGGTCAGGTCGCCGAGTGAGGCGCGCTTGCCCGCCAGTTCCAGGACGTCGGCCTGGCGACCGCGCAGGTGGAAGCGGTCCTCGCCCTCCAGTTCCACCAGGTCCGCCAGCATCACGCCCTGCGGCAAGTGCGCCGCCTGCACCAGGGCACCATCCGGACGCGGCTGCAGGCTGACCCCGGGCAGCAGGGTCCACGCGCTTTCCCGTGCGGTGCGGCGACGCGCAATCACGCAGGTCTCCGTGGAGCCGAACACCTCGCGCACCTCGCAGCCGAAGCGCGCTTCGGCGGCCGCGGCCAGTTCCTGCGACAGCGGCGCCGTCGCCGAAACAATGCCGCACAGCGCCGGCAACGACACGCCGGATTCGACCAGCGCACGCAGGTGCACGGGCGTGGTGGCGAGCAGGCGCGGCGCGGGCGTTGCCGCCAGCACGCGGGCGATGTCGCCGGGGAAGAACGGGCGCGCCGCATGCACGCAGGCCGGGCCCAGCAAGGGCAGCAGCACCGACAGCTCCATGCCGTACATGTGTTGCGGCGGCACCGTCGCCACCACGCTGGGCTGCGCATGTCCCTGCCACAGGTCCTGCAGGGCGGCGAGGTTCTGCCGGGTACTGGTGCGGAACGCGGCCCAGGTCTTGGGGTTGGGCTTGGGGGTGCCGGTGCTGCCCGAGGTGAAACCGATAGCGACGACGGCTTCGTCGTCGATGGCCGGCACGTCACCGTCCAGGGATGGCAAGGCCGCCGGCAATTGCCAGTAGCGCGGCGGCTCGGTCGGCAGGGCGGCATCGCCCAGGCAATAACTGTCCTCGTACTGCGCCAGTACGTCGGCGACCACGGCCGGGGCCCGCGAAGGCGGCAGCAGGGTGGTCTGGCCGCGCAGGGCGACGGCGCAGAACGCGACCAGGAACCGGTAGCGGTCCTCGCACAGGTTGACCGCATGGCGTCCGCTCGGAAGCATCGCGGCAAGCGCGCGGACCTGGGCCAGGAAAGCACCCTGCGCGACCGGGCCGTTTTCATCCAGGGCCAGGTCGCGTTCATCGCCACCCATCGCCAGCGGCTGCAGCACGGGGGATCCACCGAGGGGTTGTACGACTGCCGACATTGAATTGCGCTCTCCCAAGACGCTGGATTGTGTCGGAAATGACCACGTGAAGGAACCGCGCCGGCGCCCGTGCGGCATGACCATTGGCCGGCCCGGCCCGCGCATGCGGGCTGGTACCCTTGCGGTTTCGCGTAATCCCACGGAAACCACATGCGTCCCAGCCTGCCCGTCCTGCTGCTTTCCTCCACGCTGTTGCTTGCCGGCCACGCCGCTGCGCAGGACGTGGCGCCCCTGACCATCGAACAGGTCATGGCCGATCCCGACTGGATCGGTCCGCCGGTGGAGCGTGCCTGGTGGGCGTGGGATGGCCAACGCGTGCACTACGAACTCAAGCGCGAAGGCAGCCCCATCCGCGACACCTACGAACAATCCACCGGCGGCACGTCCGCCAAGCGCGTGGGCGATAGCGAACGCGCGACGCTGGATGCGGGCAACCCCGTCTACGACGCACGGCGCCAGCGCATGGCCTTCGTGCGCAACGGCGACGTGTTCGTGCGCGACCTGCGCAACGGCGCGTTGAGCCAGCTGACCCGCAGCAACGACGAAGAAGCACAGCCCCGTTTCACCACCGACGGCGGCCTGTCCTGGCGCGTAGGCAACCAGTGGTATCGCGCGACCGCAACCGGCAGCGTCAGCCAGGCCGCCTTGCTCAAGGCCGAAAAAGACCCGACCGCCAAACCCAAGGCCGATGCACTGCGCGAACAGCAGTTGCGCACCATCGAAACCCTGGCCCGTGACCGCGCCGAGCGCGAAGCCATGCGCACGCAGGCGGATGCCTGGCGCAAGGCCGACCCCAGTCGTGCCACCGCGCCGGTGTACCTGGGTGACGACGTGGACATCATCGACAGCGCGTTGTCGCCCGACGCACGCTGGGTGCTGGTGGTGACCCAGAAGAAAGGCGCGGACGAAGGCCTGGCCGGCAAGATGCCCAAGTACGTGACCGAATCCGGTTACGAGGAATTCCAGGAGGTGCGCACGCGCGTCGGCCGCAATGCGCCGATCGCACAGGCGCTGTGGCTGGTGGACGTGGCCGCGGGCAGCGCACGTGAATTGAAGTTCGACGCCCTGCCCAGCATCAAGGAAGACCCGCTGGCCAACTTCCGCAAAGCGGCCGGCAAGGACGCGCTGAAGGGCAATCGCGACGTGCAGGTGGCGACGCGCGGCGACAACGGCGATGCATCCCTGCTGCGCTGGAGCGACGATGGCCGCAACGCCGTGGTGATGGTGCGCGCGATCGACAACAAGGACCGCTGGATCGCCGGCGTGGACCTGGCCAGCGCCACCTTGAATGCGCGCCACCGTTTGACCGATCCGGCGTGGATCAACTGGGGTTTCAACGAGTTCGGCTGGCTGCCCGACAACCAGACGCTGTGGTTCCTGTCGGAACAGTCCGGCTATTCGCATCTCTACACGCAGCGCGGCAGCGAGAAACCGCGCCAGCGCACGTCGGGGAACTGGGAAGTCTCTTCTCCGGTGCCGACTGCGGACGGCAGCGGTTTCCTGTTCGTGTGCAACCGCGCCTCGCCGGGCAAGTACGAAGTCTGCCGCAACGACCTGGCCACCGACGACGTGCGCGAGTTGACCGACCTCGGCGGCGTGGAGCAATTCACCCTGTCGCCGGACGGTACGCAAGTCCTGGTCAACCACTCGTCCAGCTATATGCCCATGCAGTTGGCGGTGGTGCCGAGCACGGGCGGCACGCCGAAGCGCCTGACCGACACGCGCAGCCCAGCCTTCAAGGCGCACGCGTGGATCCAGCCGGAGATCGTGCAGGTGCCTTCACGGCACGGCGCGGGCACGGTATGGGGCAAGTACTACGGGCCCAAGACCTTCGAGCCCGGCAAGAAATATCCCGTGGTGATGTTCGTGCATGGCGCGGGCTACCTGCAGAACGTGCATGGGCGCTACCCGGCGTATTTCCGCGAGCAGATGTTCCACAACCTGCTGGTGCAGCGCGGCTACGTGGTGCTGGACCTGGACTACCGCGGCAGCGAAGGCTACGGCCGCGACTGGCGCACCGCGATCTACCGCAACATGGGCCATCCGGAACTGGA
>CALCNV010000095.1 GCA_937897645.1 uncultured Lysobacteraceae bacterium | reverse complement strand
AATGTCGGGGAAGCGGGCGCCCATTGTCCCATTCCCCACCCCGCACCGGAAGTTTGCCGATGAATCCTCGCTGGTCGCCGCCCGGCTCCGCACCCCGCGGCCTCTACCTCATCACGCCGGATGACGACGACACCCCGCGCCTGCTGGCCCGCACCGCGCCGTTGCTGGCCGCGGGCGTGACCTGGCTGCAGTACCGTAACAAGACCGCAGGCGATGCGCTCAGGCACGAGCAGGCGCTGGCATTGCAGGAACTCTGCGTGCAGGCCAACGTGCCCCTGATCATCAACGACGACGTGCACCTTGCGAAATCCATCGGCGCCGCCGGCGTGCACCTGGGCGAAGACGACGGCGACATTGCGGGTGCGCGTGCCTTGCTGGGTCCGAAGGCAATCATCGGCGCCTCCTGCTATGACCAGTTGGCACTGGCCGAAAGTGCGGTCGCTGCAGGGGCTAGCTATGTCGCGTTTGGTGCCTTCTTTCCCACGCGCAGCAAGAGCGGCACGCGGCAGGCGAGTGTCGGCCTGCTGAGCGATGCCGCGTCGCTGGGCGTCCCGCGGGTGGCGATAGGCGGGATAACGCCGGACAATGCAACTTCACTGATCGATGCGGGAGCGGATTTGGTCGCAGTCATCAGCTGCATATATGACGCGCCAGATCCGGTGACCACTGTGCAAGCCTATCGCCAATTATTCCGAGCGTAGGAGCGACGTAAGTCGCGAATGAGATTTACCGATAACGCTTCATCGCGACTTACGTCGCTCCTACAAACAATCTTCTCCCGAATCGATGACGCCATGAACCACGACAAATCCCACGCCCTGTTTTCACGCGCCCAGGAGCTCTTGCCCGGCGGCGTCAATTCGCCGGTGCGCGCGTTCAAGTCGGTGGGTGGCGAACCCTTCTTCGTACAGCGCGCCGATGGCCCCTACCTGTTCGATGTGGACGGCAACCGTTACATCGACTACGTGGGCTCGTGGGGGCCGATGGTGGTCGGCCACAACCATCCACAGGTGCGCGAAGCGGTACAACGTGCGATCAGCGAAGGCCTGTCGTTCGGCGCACCCTGCCCGGCCGAAGTCACCATGGCCGAAACTATTACCCGCCTGATGCCTTCGTGCGAAATGGTGCGCATGGTCAACTCCGGCACCGAAGCCACGCTGTCGGCGATCCGCCTCGCGCGCGGCGCGACCGGACGCATGCGCATCGTCAAGTTCGAGGGTTGTTACCACGGCCACGGCGATTCGTTCCTGGTGAAAGCCGGCAGCGGCATGTTGACGCTGGGCGTGCCCACTTCGCCCGGCGTGCCCAAGGCACTGGCCGACTTGACCATGACCCTGAGCTACAACGATTTCGAAGGTGCGACGCAGCTGTTCAACGAAGTGGGCGGCGAAATCGCCTGCGTCATCGTGGAACCGGTGGTCGGCAACGCCAACTGCCTGCCGCCGCGCGAAGGCTACCTGCAACACTTGCGCGACCTGTGCACGCAACACGGCGCGCTGCTGATCTTCGACGAAGTGATGACCGGTTTCCGCGTGGCCCTGGGCGGTGCGCAGGCGCACTACGGCATCACCCCCGACTTGAGCACCTTCGGCAAGATCATCGGTGGCGGCATGCCGGTAGGTGCCTATGGTGGACGTCGCGAGTTGATGGCGCAGATCGCGCCCAGCGGGCCGATCTACCAGGCAGGCACGCTGAGTGGTAACCCGGTCGCCATGGCGGCCGGACTGGCGATGCTGGAACTGGTGCAGGCACCGGGCTTCCACGACAACTTGGCTGCGGCGACCCATGCACTCTGTGACGGACTGGAAGACGCAGCGCGCGAAGCGGGTGTGGCCGTCACCACCAACCGTGTCGGTGGCATGTTCGGCCTGTTCTTCACCTCGGAGAAAGTCGACACCTACGCCCAAGCCATCGCCTGCGACACGGCTGCATTCAACCGTTTCTTCCACGCCATGCTGGAGCGTGGCGTGTACCTTGCGCCATCGGCGTACGAAGCGGGCTTCATGTCCAGCGCGCATGACGACGCGATCATCGCGGAGACGATTGCTGCGGCACGTGGAGCCTTCAAGGAAATCGGCGCGCCTTGAACGCACATTGAAATTCAATCGACCGGGATAACCACCATGCGCCTTGAAACCCTCGCCATCCATGCCGGCGGCGAAAGCGACCGCGAGACCGGTGCGCTGACGCCCCCAATCCACCTGGCCACCACCTTCAAGCACGGCCCGGCTGCGGAGCGCATCGCCGGCTACGAATACCAGCGCGAGGGCAATCCCACCAACGATCGCCTGCGTGAAGCCATCGCTGCGCTGGAAGGCGGCGAGGCGGCGCTGACCTTCGCATCGGGCATGGCCGCCGTTACCACGCTGCTGGAAACGCTGCCATCCGGCGCGGTCATCGCGATTCCCGATGACTGCTATGCCGGCGTGCGCATCCTCGCTACGGAGTTCTTGCATGAACGCGGCATCATCGTGCATCGCGTGGACATGGCCGACCTGGCTGCCGTGCGCGCGGCCTGCGCCAATGGTGTGGCGCTGCTGTGGGTAGAAACGCCTTCCAATCCACTGATGAAACTCAGTGACATCGCCGCGCTTGCCACGCTGGCGCACGAGCACGGCGCATTGCTGGTCTGCGACAACACCTTCGCTTCGCCAGTGCTGCAGCAGCCGCTGGCCTTGGGTGCGGACATCGTCATGCATTCCACCACCAAGTATTTCGGCGGCCACAGTGACGTGCTGGGCGGTGCACTGGCATTCAAACGCGAAGACGAGTTCTTTGCCAAAGTCGCGCATCGCCTGCACATTACCGGCGCAGTCCTGGCACCGTTCAGTGCATGGTTGACCCTGCGCGGGTTCCGCTCACTACCCGCACGCATGGCCCTGCATTGTTCCAATGCACGCAAGATCGCTGAATTCCTGGCGGCGCATCCGCAGGTTGAACGGGTCAACTATCCGGGGCTGGTTTCGCATCCGGGTCACGAACTGGCGACGCGACAGATGCGCGATTTCGGCGGCATGTTGAGCGTGCAATTGAGTGGTGGCCGCGAAGCGGCGTTGGCTATGGCCGGCAAGCTGCGTTTGTTCACCAACGCCACCTCATTGGGCGGATGCGAATCACTGGTGGAACACCGTGCGTCGACGGAAGGCCCGCATACGACTACGCCGCAGAACCTGCTGCGCATGTCGGTGGGATTGGAGCACGTTGATGATTTGATTGCAGATCTGGCGCAGGCGCTGGAGGGACTCTGACGCGTGTGGTGTAAACCCTTCTCCCATCGGGAGAAGGTGGCGCGTAGCGCCGGATGAGGGTTCGGCAAGATCATGGTGACGGAGGGACTACAGGTTTTGTCGCACCCTCACCCCAACCCCTCTCCCGCTGGAGAGGGGCTCCAAGCATCAGACTATTTCGTTATGAAGTTCGACAGTGCCGAATGCAGGCGAAGCAATCCCTCCGCAACCTCTTCATAGCTGATATTCAACGCCGGCACGAAGCGCAATACATCCGGACCTGCCTGCAGCATCAACAAGCCCTGCGCTGCTGCGTGATCGAGGATTTCTCCCGCACGCCCGGCGTACTCTGGCTTCAACACCGCACCCAGCATCAACCCACGTCCGCGCACTTCGGAAAACAAACCGAACTCCGCATCGAGTGATGCAAGTCCGTCACGCAATGCCTGCGATTGCTTCGCCACGTTGGCCGCAATCTGCTCCGACCCCAACTTCCTCAGAGCCACGCGCGCGACGGCAGCGGCAAGCGGATTTCCACCGAAGGTCGTGCCATGTGCACCGAACTGCATGACTTCGGCCACCTTCGGCCCTGCGAGCATCGCGCCGATGGGAAAGCCACCCCCCAGCGCTTTGGCCAGGGTGACGATGTCTGGCACGACGCCTTCCTGCCAGTGGGCGAACAAGGTGCCCGTACGTCCCATGCCGCACTGGATTTCGTCCAGCGCCAGCAATGCACCGTGCCGGTCGCAGAGCTCGCGTACCGCGCGCAGGAAACCTTCAGCCGCTGGCATCACGCCACCTTCGCCCTGGATAGGTTCCACCAGCACGGAGGCCACGTCGCCGGCTGACATCGCGGCTTCCAGTTGGGCGACATCGTTGAAGTCGACGTAGCGAAATCCACCGGGCAGCGGCTCGTAGCCCTCTTGATACTTCGGCTGCGCGGTCGCGGTGACCGTCGCCAGGGTCCGGCCATGGAAGCTGCCACGGAAGGTGACGATGACGCGCTGGTCCGGCGCACGCCCTTGCGTCGTCGCCCATTTACGGATCAGTTTGATCGCGGCTTCATTAGCCTCTGCGCCGGAGTTGCACAGGAACACACGCGTGGCGAAACGCGAGGCGGTGACCAGTTCCTCGGCCAGTCGCAGCGGCGGCTCGCTGTAGAACACATTGCTGGTGTGCCACAGCTTGCCCGCCTGTTCCGTCAGCGCAGCGACGAGGTCCGGATCGTTATGACCCAGCCCGCACACGGCAATTCCGGCTGACAGGTCGATGTAATCCTTGCCCTCGCGATCCCACACACGCGCACCCTGCCCGCGCTCCAGGATCACTTCGCGCGGACGGTAAACGGGAAGGTAGTACTGCTGGCCTGCAGCGAGCAGGTCGGGGGTGGTGGACATGGGAACTTCCGCTTGATATCTGAAAATTATAGGCGTAGCCAATTGATTTCGCGCCGGTGAGGGCTCCGCTTTTGTGGGAGGGGCTTTAGCCCCGACGCTTTTGCGCCAACAGCGTCGGGGCTAAAGCCCCTCCCACAAAAGCGCTCCGATCTTTGTAGATCCGAGCTTGCTCGGATGCTCTTGATCTTCGCGAAGAACAGCCGAGCAAGCTCGGCTCTAAAAAAGCATGGGTCACCAGACGCCGGTATTCTCCATCGACAGCCACGGTTCCTGCGGCGGCAGGCGCTCGCCTTTCTGCAGCAACTCGATCGAAATCAGGTCCGGCGAGCGCACGAAAGCCATGCGTCCGTCGCGAGGCGGACGGTTGATGGTGATGCCCTGCGCTTGCAGATGCGCGCAGGTGGCATAGATGTCATCCACCTCGAAGGCGAGATGACCGAAGTTGCGCGCGCTGCCATAGTTTTCGTCCGACCCCCAGTTGTAGGTCAACTCGATCTCGGCTTCAGGATTGGACGGCGCACCAAAATAGACCAAGGTGAATTTGCCGGCCTCGTTGTCGATGCGGCGGGTTTCGGTAAGGCCCAGGCCTTCGGTGAAGAACTTGCTGGTGGCGTCCAGGTCGTGGACGCGGATCATGGCGTGGAGGTATTTCATCGTGGCGGGGGCTCCGATGGTGATGGATCAGTCAAGGAAAAGATCGGGATACAGCGGCTGCGACGGGTCGACGGCATAGCTTGAGAAATCGGTGATACCGGCTCCAACCAACACTTCGTCGTCGATCAGGAATTGGCCGTGGAATCCCTGCGCTGGGCGGGTGAGCACGGCATGCGCGGCGTCGGCCATGATCGTCGGTGTGCGTCCGTTGCCCGCACTTACGCCGGGAATCATGTTCAACGCCTCGGTGGCGATCAGCGTTCGTGGCCACAGTGCGTTGACGGCCACGCCTTGCGGGCCGAATTCAGCAGCCAGGCCCAGCGTGACGAAGCTCATGCCCATCTTCGCGAGCGTGTAGCCGGTGTGCGGCGCCCACCATTTCGGATCCAGCGAAGGCGGCGGCGCCAGCGTCAGGATGTGCGGGTTGGGCGCCTGTAGCAGGTGTGGCAGGCAGGCTTGCGCACACAGGAAGCTGCCGCGTGAGTTCACTTGGTTCATCAGGTCGAAGCGCTTCATCGGCGTCTCCAACGTGCCGCGCAGCCAGATGGCGCTGGCGTTGTTGACCAAGATGTCGATGCCGCCGAACACGTCCACCGTCGCGGCGACGGCTGCTTTCACCTGGTCTTCTTCGCGGATGTCGCACTTCAGTGCCAGCCCTTGCCCACCCGCCGCCGTCACCGCCTCGGCGGCGGTGAAGATAGTGCCGGCGAGCTTGGGATTAGGCACTGCCGATTTGGCAGCAATCGCCACGTTGGCACCATCACGCGCCGCACGCAGGGCAATGGCCAGGCCGATGCCACGCGAAGCGCCGGTGATGAAGAGGGTTTTGCCTACGAGGGTAGTCATGGTTGTTCCTTGGTATTCGTGCGAGCACAGAGCTTTCAGGAAAATTGAAACAAAGTTCCCGTCATCCCAGCGAACGCTGGGATCCATTTTGACTTTGCACTTTGCTTGCGCATTGCAAAGCAAGATCAAGATGGATCCCAGCGTTCGCTGGGATGACGGGACGATTATTACGTTGCACTAAGAGCTTCATGGCTTCGGCCCTTGTCCCTCATTGTCTTCCCACTTCAGCAACTTGCGCGTAACGAAACGGTAGACAGGCTTTCCGGTACGGAACCACACGTCGCGCAACCACGACGTACGCTTCAGCAAGCGCCACTCCACCGGAGTGACCTGTTCGCGGCAGTACATGCGCTTGTGCTTGAGCAGGTGGCGCAGGTCTTCGCGGGCGAGCAGGCGCATCCAGCGTGAGCGCGGGTTGCCGCGTACAGCGAGCTGGAAATCGATGAGGGCGGGCTGGCCATCGGCGCGGACCAGCCAGTTGGCTTCCTTGGCCAGGTCGTTGTGGGCGATGCCGCGGCGGTGCACTTGTTGCAGCAGGCGGCGGGCGGCGCGAAAGTAGGCCAGGTCGCCGCGCGGCGGGTTCTTGTACATGGCCACGCCGTCCATGAAGCTGCGGTCGAGGTAGGTGCCATCCCAGCGCAGCAGTTGCGGGGTTTGCGCTTGGCCGACCAGCTGTTGCAGCGCGCGTGCTTCGCGCCGGGCAAGACGCCATGCGGGGAAGCGCAGCCACCATGGCGATGCGGACAGGTCGCGCCGCACGAACAGCCCACCAGAATCACGCATCAAGGCAATGCGGCCGAAGCTGTCGGCCTTGAGTGCTTCGACTTCGATGGCGGGTTCGTGGTTCATCGCGACAGTTTACGGGGTGGGGGCGCGAGTTCCCATGCCGGGCGTTGACGCGACGCGGGCCGGGCCCGACTATTCAGGGCGTCTGCAGTAACGGGACGAATGATCCCCCGCTGCGAATCCACGCTCTGCCGAGGTGTCCATGAAGATGACCCGCATCATCCCGATGCTGCCCGTACAAAGCATGCCGGCGAGCGTGGAGTTCTACGGGAAGCTCGGCTTCAGCGTGGAGAAGCGCGTTGATGAGTGGCGCTGGGCGATGTTGGCCTTCGGCGACTGCCGCCTGATGGTGGACGAATCGATCCATATGCATCCGGGCATTCCGAAAACATCAGTGCTCTATTTGTATCCGGACAACATCACCGAATATCACGCGATGATCCGAAGTAATGGAGTGGCTGCTCCCGACCTTGAGGTGTCGTTCTACGGGATGACGGAATTCCGGATGGATGATTTGGATGGGAACCGGTTGTGGGTTGGGCAGGAAAATGCACCGCGAAGTCAGGCAGAGATCGCCTGATCAGGTTCTCCAATAATATTATGCAAGGACTTAGACATCACATGAAAGAAGTTCTCGCACTGATGTTCCTACTGATGTCTGGTTGCAGCACTAATCCTGCACCACCCATTCCGCTTGCCTCAGGCAAGTACACCTTCCAGCACCGTTTCGCCGAACAGCCCACGATCGGAAGTTTTACTCTCGATGCGGAAATCCAAGGCGCGCACATTGTCTTGACCAACTCCAAAGCCTCTGGTCCATTTCCTGAAGGCGTCCTGGCCGAGGGTGAGCTCATGTGGCATGGCGCATCTGGCCAATGGATAATTGGCCACGAGCAGAGTGATCGCCTACTTCAGGACGTCGGCGGTTGCAGCGATGGCCCTGAGGTCGTTGACCTGGCCGGCAAGATTTACTGGACCTGTTAGCGCGCCTTGGCGCTTGTTTCGTGCAGGCAGAATAGATTCATGCGACCTCTATATTTATCCGTCTCCTTCTTGCTAATCAGTTGCTCAACTAGTCCTGCTCGGGAAACGACTGAAGAGATAACTTTGCATGGAACTCTCAGCACGCGTAACTACTCGCTTGGTGGACATGCATTGAGCCATGGGGCAGTTGTTGATCTGGATAATCCTGTTCTTGTTTCAGGCAAGACTGATCCTTTGACATATGTTGCAATACTCGTTTATCCCGCACAGGAGCAGGCCGTGCAGGACATGATGGGCAAGCCAGTCAAGCTCAGATGTAGGCTCGCTTCTCCAAGAGAATCCGGGCACATGTATCAAGTGGTATTTTGTCCTTCCACGAGATTGACTTCACCTTGACGCTTCATCAATGCGATGCCTGCCTATGGGATCGGGTTTAATTCAAGCATCAGTCCATTTACGAGGAACGCTCCACGTGGGAAACAAGATCGACGCAGTACTCGGCAAGACCGGCTTGGGCAAGATGACATCCAGCGAGTACCAGGCCAACTTGAATGGCCTGAACATGTTCTTCGGGGCAGTCCTCGGTTTCGTGCTTACCGGGACCGAAACACTCAACACCTGGCAATTCGGCTTCGTGCTGATGATGCTGGCCAGCGCCGTCATCTCCATTCTGTTCATATCGTCGAGCAAGCATCGTCTGGCATATTCGATCTATGCACTCATCATCGCAATCACGCTTCCTGAGCTGATCAATTTCATTCTTCGAGGGGACGGATTGGTACCGGACAAGATCCGCCCCACCCTGGTGGTGTGGACGCTGATGACCATCCTCGTTGAATTCTGGGGCCGCGAACGGGATAAGCCCGCGCAGACTTGAGCGCTACGCCGCAGACCGCGCCTGCGTTTCAGTCACCGCCAGCGCCTGCTCCACCAGCGTCCAGTCCGCGCCCACGCGGTGCGCGCCTTCGCTCAATACTTGTCGATACCCACGGCCACCGGGCTGACCATGGAAAAGACCCAGCACATGCCGCGTGATGTGCTTCAGCGCCACGCCATCCGACAGGCGAGCCTCCACATACGGACGCAGTGCACGCAGCAACTCGCCGCGCGAACGCGTTTCACCACCAAACAAAGCAAAGTCCAATTGATGCAGCACATACGGATCGTGGTACGCCGCACGACCCAGCATCACCCCATCCGTGTGTTGCAAATGCAGCAATGAGTCCGCAACCGTCGCGATGCCGCCATTGACCGCGATGGTCAGCGCCGGACGCTCCTGCTTCAGGCGATACGCCCAGTCATAGCGCAACGGCGGAATGTCGCGATTTTCCTTCGGCGACAAGCCCTGCAGCCACGCATTGCGCGCGTGCACGAAAAAAATTTCGCATCCGGCTGCAGCCACCGTGTCGATGAAGGACGCGAAACGGTCGTACTCATGTTCCTCGTCCACGCCCAGCCGGCATTTCACCGTCACCGGCACGTCCACCGCGGCGACCATCGCCGCGACGCAGTCCGCCACCAGCGCCGGCTCCTTCATCAGGCACGCGCCGAAACGGCCCGCCTGCACCCGGTCGGAGGGACAGCCCACGTTGAGATTGACTTCGTCGAAGCCGTACTCCTGCCCCACCCGCGCCGCCTGCGCCAGCAGTTCCGGTTCACTTCCGCCCAACTGCAAGGCCACCGGATTCTCCACAGGATCACGCAGCAGCAGCCGCGCGCGATCGCCCTGGATCACCGCGTTGGCGTGGACCATTTCCGTATACAGCCGCGCATGCGGCGCCAGCAGGCGGTGGAAAACACGGCAGTGGCTGTCGGTCCAATCCATCATCGGGGCGACGGACAGGCGCAGGGAATCGGGGCTGGGCATGGGGGAATTGTAAGCGGAACGGGGATTCCGCCCGATTGGCGGCCTGTCCCATCCCGTCATCTGGCCGCGAACTGAGCCGCTGTCCCAACGATGCACAACAACAGGAAAACCCTCCCGGCGCTGGGCCAGGAGGGTTTGCCGCCAGGTGTTATTCCTTCTCTTCGACCAGATCTGCCGGGCGATCGACGGTCTGCGCGTCACGCATTTCGCGCTTCGAGTCGTTGAGCGCTGCCGTGTCCAGCGGACGGATGGTCCAGATGGTGCAGGAAGTCTGCTGCATGTTGCTGCCGGTCGAATTGAGTGGCATCACCCTGTCGAAACGTGCACTCACGCGGCCCATCGAGTTGGTGATGTGGATCCTGCTGGCGAAGCCCAGGCCGGAACAGCGCGAGCGCATTTCCAGCAGGTGGGCCTGGTTGCCAACGCCCCATACGGCAATCGCCTGATCGCCCAGCGAGGTCCATCGGAAATTGCGCGCGAGCTGGAAGCCTTGTACCGGCTGGCCTGCATGTGCCTGGTACAGCGCCAGTCGATCCGCGGTGCTCAGGCTGGGGCCGCTTGCACATGCGCCCAGGACCAGCGCGGCGGCCAGTGCGATCAATAGTTTCTTCATGGTGATGCTCCCGATTTGCGGTGGAGGATGGACGCGGCGTCAGAAAGCCGATTCGAGGTACGCGTAGATGTAGTTGGAGCCGCCGTTGACGCTGCCCAGCAGGCGCGAAGAAGCAAAGATGCCGGAACGGTGCGAGATACCCAGGCCGAAGTAGGTCTTTTTCCATGACGCGGCACCGAAGATATCGCCCACGTTGACATCGATGGTGGGGTCGAGATAGTTCAACAGCTTGGAGGTCGGGCGTTCACGCCGTTCCTGGCTGGTCACTTCGGTCCACGGTACGTGGTTGGCGTAGGAAATGCCGAAGCCCATGCCGATGCGCGTATTCACGCGATGGCTCCACGGAAAGCCGTAGTAGAACGCCTTCATGTATGCATCGATCTGCCAGCCGTTGGCCTGCAGGTTGTTTTCGTTGCGGAACAGCAGGC
>CALCNV010000094.1 GCA_937897645.1 uncultured Lysobacteraceae bacterium | reverse complement strand
CCGGCGCCTCGGCCCCGGCCGGCAAGCGCATGGGCCACGCCGGTGCGATCGCCTCCGGCGGCAAGGGCACGGCCGAAGGCAAGTTCGCCGCGATGGAAGCGGCGGGCGTGGTCACGGTGCGTTCGCCCGGCGACCTGGGCGCGGCGATTGCGAAGCTGGTGAGCAAGTAATTGCTACAGGCCATCGCGTGATCTGGAAGGCCGCCTTGTGCGGCCTTTCTTTTTGGTTTGACGCGAACGACTGCCCCCACCCCAGCCCTCCCCCGTGAACGGGGGAGGGGGCGTTTCCGCGATCAGTGGAACGAAAATGAGCTGCAAGCTTCAAGCCCCTTCCTCCGTTTTCGGGGGAAAGTTGGGATGGGGGCTGGTTTGAGCATCCAGATCCTGGAGTTCAGCAGAGCCGCAAAGCTAGGGCCTGTGTCACGCGCACTTGAACTTCATTGGTGCGCCGGCTTCGACGGCCCCCACCCCAGCCCTCCCCCGTGAACGGGGGAGGGGGCGTTTCCGCGATCAGTGGAACGAAAATGAGCTGCAAGCTTCAAGCCCCTTCCTCCGTTTACGGGGGAAGGTTGGGATGGGGGTGGTTTGAGCATCCAGGTCCTGGAACTCACCAAGCTGTCAAAGCCTGGGACCTCGTCACACGCGCCTGGACTTCATTGTTGCGCCGGCTTCGACAGCCCCCACCCCAACCCTCTCCCGTAAACGGGGGAGGGGGCGGTTCTGTGATCGGTGGAGGGACTGTTTCTCGATGGGTGAAGGTATCCCTGACCGACGACGCGGCTTCTGCTTACGCGCACCCAGCCCCTTCCCCCGCTTGCGGGGGAAGGTTGGGATGGGGGCAGAATGAGTAACCAGCAATCGCACAGGACGTGCACATGCGAAACGGACAGAAGCGGGACCGTGCAAGGGAGCTACGTCGCGACATGACGCCAGCAGAGCGAAAACTCTGGCAAGTGTTGAAAGGACGACAGTTGGATGGCCACCGGTTCCGCCGTCAGCACCCCATGGGACCTTACATTGCCGATTTCGCCTGCCTGGAAATCGGAGTTGTCATTGAAGTAGACGGTGGACAGCACGATGAAAGCGTAGATGACCTGCGCCGTGACCGCTTCATGGAAGCAAAAGGATTCAAGGTGCTGCGCTTCTGGAATAATGACGTCATGGCGAACCTGGAAGGCGTGTGCAGCGTGATAGCGCAGTGCCTTGCGGAAAGATGCCCCCATCCCAGCCTTCCTCCGCAAGCGGGGGAAGGGGCAGAACCAGAAGGCTGACATGTCACGAACCCTCCGCATCGCCCTGGCCCAATTCGATTTCCCCGTGGGCGCCGTCGCGCAGAATGCGCAGCGCATCACCGCCATGATCGCCGAGGCGCGCGATGTGCACGGCGCCGACCTGGTGCTGTTCCCCGAGCTGGCGCTCAGCGGCTATCCGCCGGAAGACCTGCTGTTGCGACCCAGCTTCCTGCGCGCCTGCGAGTCGGCGATGCACGAGATTGCGGTCGCGACGCACGGAATCGTCGCGGTGGTCGGTTGGCCGCAGTCGGCCGGCAGCGTGGTCTACAACGCGGCCAGCGTGTTGCGCGATGGCAGTATCGAAACCACGTACCGCAAACGCGAATTGCCGAACTACAACGTGTTCGACGAGCGTCGTTACTTCGACGTGGACCCGGATGGCGGTGCCTGTGTGTTCGACGTGCAGGGCGTGCCGGTCGGCCTGGTGATCTGCGAGGACCTGTGGTTCGCCGAACCGCTGGCGGATACCGCGAAGGCCGGTGCGGAACTGGTGGTCGTTCCCAATGCATCGCCATTCGAGCGCGACAAGCACGCGCAGCGCGATGCCTTGCTGGCGCAGCGCGTGGGTGAAACCGGCCTTGCGCTCGCCTACCTCAATGTCGTCGGCGGGCAGGACGCGCTGGTGTTCGATGGCGCGTCGGTGCTGGCGGATGGTGACGGGCTGGTGCATCCGGCGGCGCGTGCGTTCGAAGACCACTGGCTGGTCGCGGATTACGATGCCTCGACGCGCAAGTTCACCCCGTTGCAGTGGCCGCGCGACGGTGACGAAGGCCGTGACGCACTGGCCTGGCGTGCGGTGGTGCGCGGGACGCGCGATTACTGCTTGAAGAACGGGTTTTCCAAAGTATGGCTGGGCTTGTCGGGCGGCATCGATTCCGCGCTGGTGCTGGCCATCGCCGTGGATGCCTTGGGCGCGGAGAACGTCACCGCCGTGCGCCTGCCGTCGCGCTACACCGCCGACCTGTCCAACGACCTGGCGGCGGAACAGTGCGCGACCATGGGCGTGACGATGGAAACCATCGCCATCGAAGCGCCGTTCAAGGGCTTCATGGAGGCACTGAGTCCCATGTTCGCCGGGCGCGAGGCCGACACCACCGAAGAAAACCTGCAGTCGCGCAGCCGTGGCGTGATCATGATGGCGCTCAGCAACAAACTCGGCGGCCTGTTGCTGACCACCGGCAACAAGAGCGAATACGCGGTGGGCTACGCGACCATCTACGGCGACATGTGCGGCGGCTACGCGCCGATCAAGGACCTGTACAAGACGGAAGTGTTCGCGCTGGCGCGCTGGCGCAATACCGTGGGTGGCACGCCTGTGATTCCGGAAGCGGTGATCACGCGTCCACCTTCCGCGGAGTTGCGCGAGAACCAGACCGACCAGGATTCGCTGCCGCCCTATTACGTGCTCGACGCGATCCTGCTGCGTTACGTGGACCAGGAGCAGTCACGCGACGAGATCGTGGCGGCCGGTTTCAACGCCGAGGTCGTCGACCGCATGCTGCGACTGGTGCGCATCAACGAATGGAAACGCCACCAGGCCGCGCCGGGACCCAAGGTGTCGCGACGTGCGTTTGGGCGTGAACGGCGTTATCCGATTACCAACAAGTATCCGGGGTAG
>CALCNV010000093.1 GCA_937897645.1 uncultured Lysobacteraceae bacterium | reverse complement strand
TCGCGGGTGCTGTTCGCACTCGGACGTGACGGCTACCTGCCAAATGCCTTTGCGCGCGTGAGCGCCACGCATCGCGTGCCTTTGCTGTCCCTTGCCTTGCACGCAGGATTGGCATGGTTGCTCGCCATCGCCGGCAGCTTCGATACGCTGGCCTTGATTTCCGGCGGCGCGATCTGCCTGGTGTATGCGCTGGTCAGCCTGGCGGCGTGGCGCGGGCAATCGATCGACCTGCGCGGACACGGCACGCCTTTCGTGTTGTGGGGCGGTCCGCTGGTGCCGTTCCTCGGCATGCTTGCCATGGTGTTGATCGTCACCACCCTGAGCAGCAAGGAGTGGCTGGCGATTGGCGTCGCGCTGGCGGCGCTGGTGCTGATGTATGCGGTGGTGCGGATGCGGAAGCCACGCAAGGCTTGAAGAACCATCGTCATCCCAGCGAACGCTGGGATCCATCTTGACGTTGCTCTTGCCTTTGACTCCACCAGCATCCGACTAAGATCAAGATGGGTCCCAGCGTTCGCTGGGATGACGGTGAAATTGAATCTTTCAGCGAAACACCACCGTCCTGTGTCCGTTCAACAGGATGCGATGCTCCACGTGGCGGCGCACGGCGCGGGCCAGCACTTGCGATTCGGTGTCGCTGCCCACGCGTACCAGTTCCTTCGGGGTCATCGCGTGGTCCACGCGGGCGATGTCCTGCTCGATGATGGGTCCTTCGTCCAGGTCGCGGGTCACGTAGTGCGCGGTGGCACCGATGATCTTGACCCCGCGCTGGTGGGCCTGGTGATAGGGCTTGGCACCCTTGAAGCTGGGCAGGAAGCTGTGGTGGATGTTGATGGCGCGCCCGGCCAGCGCATCGCACAGTTCCGGTGACAGGATCTGCATGTAGCGCGCCAGTACCACCAGGTCGATGCACTCGCTGTCCAGCAAGTCGACGATCTGCTGTTCCTGCGCCGCCTTGGTCGCCGCCGTCACCGGCAGGTGGTGGAACGGAACCCCATACGAATCCGCCAGCGCGGCGAAGTCTCCATGGTTGGAGACGACGCCGGCGATATCCACCGGCAACTGGCGACTGTGCGCGCGAAATAGCAAGTCGTTGAGGCAATGGCCTTGCTTGCTGACCAGGACCAGCAGGCGCGCGCGTCGGCGCGCATCGTGGATCTGCCAATCCATGCCGAACGTATCCGCCAGCGAAGCAAAGCCTTCCTGCAGCAACTCGCTTTCCGCCAAGCTTGGCACGTCGAAATGCACGCGCAGGAAGAAGCGCTGCGTTTCCTCGTCGCCAAACTGCTGTGCGTCCAGGATGTTGCAGCCGAGTTCGTACAACAGCCCGGTCACGCGGTAGACGATGCCGGTGCGGTCAGGGCAGGACAGGGTGAGGATGTAGTCGGGGCGCATGGGGGAATACTAGCCGCTACCGTACCGGGATTTGCAGACCCGAGCGAGTTGGATATCTATTTGCTTTTGTGGGAGGGGCTTCAGCCCCGACGCTCTTTGCGAAAAGCTGTCGGGGCTGAAGCCCCTCCCACAAAAGCAAAAGCACCGCGAAGCGGGCGCTCAGAGATCGTAGGACAGCAGGTCATATCCCGTCGCCGCACGCACGACGCGCTGGTGTACGAAGGAGCCGCTGCCGCCGTTGGTCAGCACCACGATGCCGCGTTGGCGCGCCGCATCACCGACGGCGAAATTCTTGAAGATGTCGCCGTTGCTGCCCGAGTGGTAGAACACCGATCCGTCCGGGGCCGCCTCCATGTTCCAGCCCAGGCCTTTCTCCGTCCATCGGCCAGGAATCTTGATCTGCGGCGTCAGCATTGCCTGTCGGGTGGCCTCGGTGATTTCCCAGGGTGCACGCTGCTTGCGTGCCATCACCAGCGTCAGGAAGGTCGCGTAGTCCTGCATCGTGGTGCGCAGGCTGGCGGCCGCGTTGGCGACGATATCGCCCGGCCACGTCACCAGTCCTGCAGGCGCCAGCGCCATCACCTCCGGCAATGCACGTGCGGCATCCTCGTACTTCCACGAAGACAAGGGCTTGCCCCAACGGTCAGCCACCTGCTGGGCGATGCTCCATTGCTCGCGGAACATCTGCGGCGGCATGCCTGGTTCCGATGCGTCGTGTCGGCGATGGCCGTAGACCGAACGTTCAGCCAGGTCCGCACTCCAGGTGTAGCTGCTGTCCTTCATCCCGGCCGGCCCGAACAGGTTCGCCTGCATCGATTCGTCCAGGCTCTGGCCGGTGATGGTTTCCACCGCCAGTTGCAGCCAGAAGATCGCCTCTCCCGAATAGTCGATGCGCGTGCCGGGCTTGACCATCGGCACCAGTTTTTCCGTCGCCGGCGACTTGCGCCAGTTCGGAAGGCCGGTGCTATGGCGCAGCACGTCACGCGCGGTGATCAAGTCGATCCACGGATGCTCGGCCAGGTAATCCATGCGCCGGTACTGCACCAGCGGGCGATCTAAATCGAGCAGTTCCTGGTCGACCAGTTGCAGCACCAGGTAGGCGAACACAGGTTTACTCAGCGAGGCGGTTTCGAACACCGTGCGTGCATCCACCGGTGCGCGGGTCAGTGCGTTGGTCACGCCGAAGGGACGGCTCCACACCACTTCACCGCCGTCGACTACGGCGATGCCCACGCCAGGCACGGCAAACGCCTGCATGATCCGCGGCAGCTGCGCGAGGAAGTCGTCCGACGGAATCCACGGATCGGATGATTTGCGACATGTGGACGCCAAGACATCCAATGGGATGAAAGTCGCCATGCCCATAGCTGCACTTGCAGCAAGGAAGCGACGCCGGTCTTTTGAAGGCAACGAAGGACAGATAGGCATTGATGCATTGGACAGGTTTACAGCCGACGCATCAAGCCCATCGCAAGACGACTGTGGGAGCGACGTAAGTCGCGAAGCAGGGAATCTCGAAATGCCCAACAGCTTCGCGACTCACGTCGCTCCCACAAAAGCGGCATCAGAACGCGTGGTCGAAGCCTACTTCGCCCTGGACACCGACCTGGTAGGCGGAGACGCGGCGCTCGAAGAAATTGGTGAGCTCCTGCACGTCCTGAAGGTCCATGAACGGGAATGGGTTGCTGCTGCCGAAATGTTTCGGCATGCCGAGCTGGGCCATGCGCTGGTCGGCGCAGTATTCCAGGTACTGGCGCATGTCCTTGATCGA
>CALCNV010000092.1 GCA_937897645.1 uncultured Lysobacteraceae bacterium | reverse complement strand
CCGCAGGCCCGACCGTCCGAACAGATTTCGCATCGCGCAAGCTGGAAAGGATTTTACGATGAGCTAGACTGTGAACATGCATGGCGATTCCAGCATCCACGTCTTCCTGGCTCGCCCTGATGCCTTGGTGCCGCCTGGTGCTGCCGAAGCTGTTGCCCTAAGCCTTGATGATGCCGATCGCCTGCACATAGCACGCTTCCGTTTTCCCCATGACCGCTCTATCGCAACTGCATCACGCATGCTCCAGCGCCTGGCCATCGGGCGTGTCGCACAGATCCCCCCTTCCGATATGCATTCGATTCGTTTCTCCAGCAGCACCGGAGCCCGCCCGGCACTGCAAGAGCCGGCGTCAGCACGCATGATCGACTTCAGCGCCGCCAACACCGACGGGCTGGTTGCATGTGCGGTTTCCTGCTCGACACGGATCGGGGTGGATATCGAGAAGCTGCAGCCAGCGCTTGCACCCGGGCTGCTTGAATACTGCTGCACCCCTGACGAGCAACTGCGATTGAGCAGGCTCCCGGGCGACCAGCAGCCATGTGCATTCATTCAGCTGTGGACATTGAAGGAGGCTTATTTGAAAGCACGGGGCATCGGATTACAGGTCTCGCCGCGACTGCTTGGATTCCATCTGGCTGACCTTGGGGGCACCCCGCTGCTGGAAGCCGATGCCGCCATTGAAGCCAATCCACGTTACTGGCACTTCCGCATGCTGGACGCAGGCAATGCACACGCCGCCTCGCTGTGTGCATATGGCGAAGACCATGCACTACCGCCGGTCATGCTGTGGTGGTGCTCATGGTCGGGGCAAGGTTTCGTTTTCGAGCGCCAGCTGGCAGATTCGGGAGAAAACTCAGGACTTGCCAGACGGGAGGGGTTCCTGGCCTTCGATACACCAGCGAACCATCCGTGACTCCAGTTCCGACTGCGCCGAAAGCTCGGTGAAAGTATGGTTGGCCATTGGGAAATAGGCACACTCCAGCTTGCCGCGCAGTTCCGGGAAATGCTCGAACAACTGATCGGGCCGGTTATAGCGCGCACCCAAGGCACCGGAATAAATCGCCAGGATCTTCACCTCTCGATCGACCAATATATGCAATTGCTTCCGATGCGCTTCAATCGGAGGCATCTCGCGGCCGCCCGTTGCAACATGATTGGCGTCAGCGCCGGATGAGCGCTCGCGACCCAGGCCGAGACGTCGGAACAACCATGCGAGCCCACGAACCGGCAATTCCAACCAGGCGCTCCCACCCTGGCCGAACAATTGCCTGAGCCGTGAACGGCGACTGGCATACGCGGGAGGATCCACCAGCACCAGTCCGGTGATGCGGGGATCAACCTCGGCTGCAGCCAACGCGTTATCGGCGCCCGAGCAGATACCGAAGAGGATGAAATCCGTACCCGGCTCGCCAGCTGCCAAGCCATCCAGCGTAGTGCGGATGTCGGCTACCGAACTCTGGCGAAAGGTCATCTGGCTTGGCAAGGCACGACTGTCACCAATGCCGGAAAGATCAAGCCGGATGACGGCATGCCCCAGCTGCGCCAACCGACGCGCCAGGCGCACATGCAGGCGATGTGGACCCACCCGATGCAGAACGCCGGCATTAAGGATTAGTATCTTCGGAAGCTGCCTGGGCGTGGATGGCTCGGCGACGATGCCAACGAGGTTTGCTTCTTCACCGAAACATTCCACCCGTTCTCTTGCGACACTCTGCTCAAAGTGCATTGGCCTGAACCCTTCCTGGGACAAGGCACAGCATAATCCAATCGCAATCAGGGAGCCTTATATGGACATACGGTATTTCGAGGCGGGTGGGCGCAGCCTCCTGGGAACATGCCATCTGGCGCCACGCCTGCGCACCAGCAGCGCCGCAGTGGTGTTATGCAATCCATTCGGCGAGGAAGCCATGCGTGTGCACCGGTCGTACCGGGTACTCGCCGGGAAGCTGCAGGAAGCAGGATACCCCACGATGCGTTTCGACTACTCGGGAACCGGTGACTCTTCCGGAGAAGCGATTGAGAGCACGGTGGAGCACTGGCTGGATGACATCGAGGCAGCGGCCTGCGAGATACAGCGCCGAACCGGCAGCCCGCGCATCGTGCTGGTTGGCCTGCGATTCGGCGCCACGCTGGCAGCGCTGTGCGCACAGCGCCGGCACTTGCCCATCGCCCACCTGGTGTTGTGGGATCCCATAATTGAAGGCAATGCCTACCTGAACGAGCTTGCGACCCTCCACGACACTTATATGCACGATGAGCTTGGCCACGGCCGCAGCCAGCCGCATGCGCAAGACGCTGCCCCCCGGATTCCAGCCGAAGTACTGGGGATGCCAATCAGCCAGGCGCTGGCATCCGGAATAGCAGGGATTGATATCACGCCCACCCCGCCACGCACTGCGCACTCAACCGTCATCAGCACGCCTGACTCCGGGAAGTACGACCTTCTGCGCGCCGAATGGACGGATTGTCCTGGATTGCGCTGGGTCGACGTTGTTGATGGTACTTCATGGAATTCGGATGCGGCCCTCAATAGCGCATTGGTTCCGAACAAGGAGATCGCCGCTATCGTGTCGAGGATCAAGGAATGCAGTCCATAGGAACAGGGGAAGGACTGGCAGGGGACGAACCCCGGGGCCGAGCCGGCGACTGCAGCCAGGAGCATGTGAATTACCGTCCCGAGGCCACGGTGCACGGGCTGTTTCGTGAGCGGGCAGCATTGCATCCGCAGCGCACAGCACTTGTCTGGCAAGACGGGCAGATGAGCTATTCCGAACTGGACATGCGCTCGGATGCCATTGCGCATCGCCTGTCGGCGCTCGGCTCGCAACCAGAAGAAGTGATTGGCCTGTGCATGCCGCGAAGCGCACTGTCCGTGGTCGCGGCCCTTGGGATCCTCAAGGCCGGCGGCGCCTACATGCCGCTGGATCCCCAATACCCGCGCGCGCGCCTGCAATCGCTGGCAGCCAACGCATCGATCCGGATGATGATCGTCGACGATACCAATCCGGCGACACAGGCCGGACTTGCGACCCACATATTGCCGATAGGGTCGCTGGACGCCGCGCTCGATCCAGGCCTGTCCCCACCAGTGGAAACAAGCGTGGCCAGTGGACTGGCCTACGTGATGTACACCTCCGGGTCGACCGGCATGCCCAAGGGCGTGCAAATCGAGCACCGCTCGATCGTGCGCCTCGTGGGTGATGTCGATTACGTGGCCCTGGATGCGGACACGTGTTTCCTGCACGCGGCGCCGCTCGGCTTTGACGCCTCCACGCTGGAAATCTGGGGGCCACTCCTGAACGGCGGACGCTGTGCAATCCTCGAGGCCGCGGTGCCCGATGCGCGCACCCTTGCCGCCACCATCAAAGACCTCGAAGTAAGCCATGCCTGGCTGACAGCCGCGCTTTTCAACGCCGTGATCGATGAAGATCCGCAAGCCTTGCGCGGACTTCGCGAATTGATGACGGGAGGTGAAGCTCTCTCGCCGCGCCATGTAAGGACCGCACTGCGTGCCCTGCCCGGCCTGCAGCTGAGCAACGGCTACGGGCCAACCGAATGCACCACCTTCGCCACTACCTACGCAATCCCGCATGACCTGCCAGCTGACGCCACCAGCATTCCGATAGGACGTCCGATCGCTGACACTTCACTGCATGTCCTCGACGGCGCAGGCTGCGCGGTACCGCCCGGCGAGGTCGGTGAGTTGCACATCGGCGGAAGGGGTCTTGCGCGCGGCTACCTGGGGCGGCCGGACCTGGATTCAGAAAGCTTCATCACCCATGCCTCGGGACGCCTCTACCGTACCGGCGACCTGGTCCAGTGGCGCGACGACGGCATGCTGCAGTTCATCGGTCGCGCGGACCAGCAGGTGAAGATCCGCGGCTTCCGCATCGAATTGGGCGAGATTGAAGCGGCACTCTCTACACATCCCGATGTCCAGGCCTGCGTAGTCAATGCATGCGCAGGCCAAGGCGCAGAGAAGCGCCTCGTGGCCTACGTGGTGCCGCGCGGAACCGGCATCCAGATTGCCGCCTTGCGCCAATGGCTACAGGAACTGCTGCCGGACCACATGGTTCCGGTCGCATATGTCCACATCCAGCAGTTGCCGATCACTCCGAATGGCAAGCTAGATCGCACGGCCCTGCCTGCGCCTGGCAATGAACGCCCGGAACTCGTGCATGCCTATCGCGCACCCCGTGGCGAACTCGAGGCAGCACTGTGCGCGGCTTTTGCTTCCGTGCTCGGCATTGATCGCGTGGGTGTCGACGATAGCTTCTTTGAATTGGGCGGCGATTCCCTGCTTGCCTTGCGCCTGCTACACCAATTGCGCACCTCTGCGGTTGCCGACTTCACGCCCATTCGCCTGTTCGAATCACCTACGCCAGCACGGCTGGCAGCAACAGCCGCGCGGACCACCAGCACTGCGGCTGGCGAAGGCGTTGGAAGCGATCGCACGATCCAACCCGGCGAACCCATCGCAATCATCGGCATGGCCGGGCGCTTCCCCGGCGCTGAAGACATCGAAGTGTTCTGGAAAAACCTTTGCGATGGCAGGGAATCCATCCGCGTCTTTTCCCCGGAAGAGATCGACCCCGCCATTCCTCCCGCCGTGCGCGACCACCCTGACTACGTGCGTGCACGCGGGGTACTGACCGATACCGGAGGCTTCGATGCCGCCTTCTTCGGTATTTCGCCGCTGGAAGCGCAGCTGATGGATCCGCAGCACCGGCATTTCCTGGAAACCGCGTGGCATACGCTTGAGCACGCAGGCTACGTGCCTGAAAGCGCACCGGGACCTGTCGGCATCTTCGGCGGCATGTACAACGCCACTTACTACCAGCGCCACCTGCTGCCGCAGCCCGAACTCATCGCACGGCTGGGCGAGCTACCCACCATGCTTGCCAACGAGAAGGATTACCTGACCAGTCGCGTCGCTTACAAGCTGGGACTGGACGGGCCCGCCGTCAGCGTTCATACGGCCTGCTCCACCTCACTCGTAGCTACGGTGATGGCCATGGACAGCCTGCGCCGCGGTGATTGCGACATGGCGCTAGCAGGTGGTGTTTCCATCACCTGCCCTCCTGATAGTGGTTACTTGTACCAGGAAGGCTCGATGGCTTCGCCTGACGGGCATACGCGCGCCTTCGATGCCAATGCAGCAGGCACGGTTTTTTCCGATGGCGTCGCCGTGCTTGCGCTTCGCCGCCTGTCTGATGCACTTGCCGCGGGAGACACCGTGTATGCGGTGTTGCTGGGCGGCGCGGTAAACAATGATGGTGCCGAACGCGCCAGCTTCACTGCCCCGAGTCCAAGCGGGCAGGCACAGGTCATCGCGATGGCGCACGACCGCGCAGGCATCGACGCGCGCAGCCTGTCGTATATCGAAGCACACGGCACCGCGACGCCCATCGGCGATCCCATCGAGATAGAGGGTTTGACCCGTGCATTCCGCCGCCACACCCCGGACGCGGGTTTCTGCGCCATTGGTTCGCTGAAGAGCAACGTAGGCCACCTGGTGATCGCTGCCGGCGCTGCCAGCCTCATCAAGACATCGCTGGCACTACACCGGCGCATGCTGCCGCCAACCATAGGGTTCGAGAAACCTAATCCGCATATCGATTTCGCGGCCTCTCCCTTCGTTCCCCAAGCCTCGCTTTCCACATGGCCGCAGGGCAATGGGCCCCGCCGCGCAGGAGTGAGTGCATTCGGATTCGGTGGCACCAATGCACACGCAGTGCTGGAAGAAGCGCCCGCATTGCCTGCGCGCGTCGAATCCAGCCGGCCATCACAGCTGTTGCTGCTTTCTGCGCGAACCGCACCTGCGCTGGAAGCCAGTTGCCGGCAACTGGCCAACCATCTCGAAGGCATGACGCTCACGGAGGCTACATCGCTCGCCGATGTGGCCCACACATTACGCGTGGGACGCCGCAATTTTTCCCACCGCCGCATCGTTGTCGCAAACGATCCTAGCGAAGCGGCCCGCTTGCTGGCAGAAACTGTACCTTCGCGCACTACTGCCGAGCATCCTCCCGAGATTGCATTCCTGTGCACGGGACAGGGATCGCAATACACGGGGATGGGGCGCGGACTGTATGCCAGCGAACCGCAGTTCCGTGCCGCATACGACGAATGCTGTGAAATCCTGGCAGCACTCACTGGGCACGATCCGCGCCCGGGCTTCTTCTCCAGCGACCCGGCCGCCTTGCTGCCGACCAGCATCACCCAGCCGGCGATCTTCACGCTTGAATACGCAATGGCGAAGTTGTGGATGCATTGGGGAATCAGGCCCACGGCGCTGATCGGCCACAGCGTGGGTGAATTCGTCTGCGCTGCACTCGCAGGCGTTATGCCGTTGCAGCAAGCGCTTGGACTGGTCGAGCTGCGGGGGCGGCTGATGCAGCAGTTGCCAGCAGGCAGCATGCTGTCGGTGCGACTGTCCGTAGCTGAACTTGCGGGCCACCTGCAGGACGGCATCGAGCTTGCCGCCGAAAACGGGCCCGCCCTGTGCGTCGTCGCCGGCCCCACGCCCGCGATCGAACGCATGCAGGAAAGGCTGGCGACCGACGGAATTGCCGCACGCATGCTGGCGACCTCGCATGCTTTCCATTCCGCGATGATGGAACCTGTGATCGCGCCAATGCTGCAGCGACTGCAATCCATTGCCCTCGGCGCACCTCGAATCCCCATCCTTTCCACGGTCAGCGCAGACTGGCTTGGCGATGAACAGGCCTGTGACCCGCACTACTGGGCACAGCACCTGCGCGAACCGGTTCGTTTCGCCCCGGCCATCTCCCGACTGCTTTCGGACCCATCACGCGTCTTGCTGGAGATCGGCCCGCGTGCAACCCTGACCACGCTGGCGCACCTGGCCGCTGGCAAGCGTGCGCAACCTGCGGCAATCGCCAGTCTCTCGGACACGCCCGAAAGCGAATCTGCTTCGATCGCCAGCGCGCTGGGGAAACTCTGGATGCTGGGCGCCAGCCCGGACTGGCACGCCTATGTCGCGCACGAATCGCCACGCCGCGTTGCGGTTCCCGGCTATCCGTTCCAGCACCAGCGTTACTGGATCGATGCGATCCCTGCTTCATCGGCAATGTCGGCCAGCACAAGCGATCCTGTGCATTCGATCACGACGCAAGAAATCCCAGGCGGCGAACCTGCCGAGTTGGCCCGGGCGGCTCCACAGGCTGCCAGCGTACTGCTCACGCGACTGCAGTCAGTGATCGAGGACATCTCCGGACTCGAAGTCGGGCAAGAGGAAAGTGCAACGCCGTGGCTTGAACTTGGCCTGGACTCGTTGGCCCTGACCCAACTGTCGCTGCAGGTACAGCGCAGCTTCCAGGTCAAGGTCTCGTTCCGGCAGATGATGGAGCAGTACGGTTGCATGGACGCCCTCTTGCAGTTGCTGGAAGCTTCGAATCCGGAACGTGCCGCGACTCCAGCAATCCCGGGCACGCAGGATGCCAAGCCCGGTAGCGCTGCGACCTTTGCCGACGAAGAGGAGCCCGGCGCGCGCGCAGCCAGTTATGACGTGAAGAAGGCATTCGGTGCCATCGCACGCATCCACGACCAGGCCGACCCGCTCACGCCGCTCCAGCGCGAGCGCCTGGACGCACTGGTTGCGCGTTATACCGCGCGCACCGCCAAGTCGAAGGCCTACACCGCGCAACACCGGAAACACATGGCCGATCCGCGCGTGGTCAACGGCTTCAGGCCGCTTACCAAGGAACTGACCTACCAGTTGGTCATCGAACGCTCACGCGGTTCACGCATGTGGGACCTGGACGGCAACGAGTATGTCGACGTGCTCTCGGGCTTCGGCATGAACCTGTTCGGCTGGCAGCCGGATTTCCTGCGCGGCGTGCTGCACGACCAGATCGAGAACGGTTACGAAATCGGGCCGCAGCACGTGCTTGCGGGTGAAACCGCCGAGCTGTTCGCCGGATTGACCGGTGCCGAGCGTGTTGCATTCTGCAACACCGGTTCCGAAGCGGTGATGGGTGCGATGCGCATAGCGCGCACCGTTACCGGGCGCAATACGATCGCCATCTTCACTGGCGCCTACCACGGCATATTCGATGAAGTCATCGTACGTGGCACCCGGAAGCTGCGCAGCATACCGGCGGCTCCGGGCATCATGGCCTCGGCATCGCAGAACGTGCTGGTGCTGGATTACGGCACGGAGGAGTCCCTGCAGATCCTGCGTGAACGCGCCGACGAACTCGCTGCGATCCTGGTGGAACCGGTGCAGAGCCGGCGCCCGGATTTCCAGCCCGTGGAGTTCCTGCGCGAATTGCGCAAGCTCACCGAAGCCACCGGATCGGTACTCATTTTCGACGAGGTAGTCACCGGTTTCCGTGCACACCCGCGCGGCATCCAGGGCATGTTCGGCATCGATGCCGACCTGGCCTGTTACGGCAAGGTGGTCGGCGGCGGATTCCCGATCGGCGTGATCGCCGGCAAGCGCCCTTTCATGGATGCACTCGACGGCGGCCACTGGCAGTACGGCGATGATTCCACGCCCAGCGTTGGCGTCACCTATTTCGCTGGCACCTTCGTTCGCCACCCATTGGCGCTGGCTGCCGCCAAGGCCAGCCTGCAGCGGCTCACCGCTGCAGGTCCCGCACTGCAGGAAGGACTCAACCGCCGTACCGCCGACATGGTGGCGGCCATCAACGCATCCATGCTGGAAATGGGCGCGCCATTCAAGCTGGCCAGCTTCGCCTCGCTCTGGCGCAATGTATTTACCCGCGACCTGCCGTACGCAGACCTGATGTACGTCATGCTGCGCGACCGTGGCATCCATATCCTCGACAACTTCCCCTGCTTCCTGACCACGGCGCACAGCGAAGACGATATCGCCAGCATCATCCGGGCCTATCGCGAAGCTGCAGCGGAAATGATCGCCAGCGGCTTCTTCCCGGCGGTCCAGGCGCCAGCCGAAGTACGGCTTCGCGCAGACGGTGTGCACATCGTGCCCAGCACCGAACAGCAGCGTGAAGTCTGGTACGCCGACCAGATGGGAACACAGGCCTCACTGGCCTACAACGAATCCATTTCCGTGCACCTGCATGGCGCCCTTGATCTGGACGCATTGCAACATGCCGTTCATGCAAGCATCGCGCGACACGAGGCGCTGCGATCCACGTTCAGCGAAGACGGTTTGTCGTTGCTGGTGCACCCGCAGCCACCCATGCCGAGCCTGGCCGTCCATCATGCTGGAAGCGACGGCCAGCAGGAGTTGGCAGTCATCCAGCAACACCATGTCAGCGAACCCTTCGACCTCGTCAAGGGGCCGCTGGTCCGCGCTGAACTCGTGCGTCTAGGCGACGCGCACCACGTACTGGTGCTCACCGGCCATCACATCGTGCTGGATGGCTGGTCGTTCTGGGTGCTGGTGAAGGAGATCGCCGCCCACTACGCACAAGCCAAAGGGCAAACAACCGCATTGCCGCTGCCGCCTTCCTTCGCGGAATATGCCGTGGCCGAAGCCAACGCCAGCGCGTCGGGCGCGGACAACGAGCATCTTGCGTGGTGGGCCCAGCAGTATTCCGATGGCGGTCCCGTGCTGGACCTGCCCACAGACCGGCCAAGGGCGCGAACGCGGACGCAGGCATCGGAGCGACATGACCACTTGCTGCCTGCCACGGTGGTCAACGCGCTGCGGCATGCCGGCAGCAAACGCGGCGCCAGCCTGTTCGCCAGCCTCCTTGCCGGCTTCTCCGCGCTCTTGCAGCGCGTGACAGGGCAGGACGACGTGGTCGTTGGCATCCCGGTTGCTGGGCAGGCTGCAGGCCTGGAAGGACTGGTGGGCCATTGCGTGAGCATGTTGCCGTTGCGATTCCATATGCAGGGGAACATGCCGTTCGCGGAACTGCTGGACTACGGCCGCACCGCCCTCCTTGATGCATACGACCACCAGCGCGTTACCTTCGGCCGCTTGCTGCAGGTGTTGCCACTCAGCCGCGATCCAGCACGGCTACCCCTGGTCAGCGTGTTGTTCAACATCGACCAGGCGATGACGCTAGAACGCGATGCGCTGCCCGGCCTGGAACTCCAGGTGACAGGCAACCCGCGCCGCTTCGAAACCTTCGAACTGTTCGTCAATGCGGTGGACTTGGGTGCTGATGGCATGCGCCTTGAGTGCCAGTACAACAGCGACCTCTTCGATGCACAAACCATCGCCCGCTGGATGGCGGGCTTCGAACTGATGCTTGCCGCGGCAGCGGCGGATACAGGCATGGCCCTGGCTGCGCTGCCACTGCTCACGGACGAGGACAACGCCAAATTGCAGTCGTGGAATGCGACTGCAGCGCCCTACCCGCGCCATCTTCGGGCTGAAGGCTTGGTCAGGCTGCAGGCGGCGCGCACGCCCGGAGTGATCGCCATCCGCTCCGGCAAGCAAAGCCTGACCTACGCCCAACTGGATGCACGCAGCGACGACATTGCGCGCGCACTCATCGGCTCGGGCGTGCAACCCGGCGAGCGCATCGGCCTGCTGCTGGATCGCGACGTGGATCTGATACCCGCGTTGCTGGGAACCTGGCGCGCAGGTGCAAGCTATGTGCCGATGGATCCCGCGTTCCCGCCGGATCGCCTGTCCTTCATGGCGGCTGACTCAAGCCTGCGTACGCTACTCACCTCGCGCCCGATTTCCACCCGACTCGCCACCGTGGTTGGCGACATCGGGATCGTACATATCGAGGACGTCGCGACCGGAGCCGCGCACCCACTGCCCGAGCCAAGCGACGGCAACGACGAAGCGTATGCCATCTATACGTCCGGCTCGACTGGCATGCCCAAGGGCGTGCGTGTTCCCCATCGCGCACTGGTGAATTTACTGGAATCAATGCGGCGCGAACCAGGCATCGACTCCACGACGCGCTTCGCCGCCGTGACCACGTTGTCGTTCGACATCGCAATGCTCGAACTGTTGCTCCCCCTGACCGTCGGTGCGCAAGTACATGTAGTGCAACGCGAGGAAACCATCGATGGCAGCGCGCTGCGCAGGCTGCTGGAAGACAACGGCATCGATGCCATGCAGGCCACCCCCATGACCTGGCGGCTGCTACTGGATGCCGGCTGGCAAGGTGGCGAGCAATGGAAAGCGCTGTGCGGGGGCGAAGCAATGCCGCCGGAACTCGCGAAAGCATTGCTGGAACGAGTCGGCGAACTGTGGAACCTGTATGGGCCGACCGAGACCACGGTGTGGTCCAGCGTGCAGCGCGTGCATTCTGCGTCCACCCCTATCGCCATCGGCCACCCCATCGCCAACACGCAACTACTGGTGCTGGACCCCACGCTGGTGCAGCAGCCCATAGGAGTGGCAGGCGAGTTGTACATCGGCGGCGAGGGCATGGCGTTGGGCTATCTGGATCGACCGCAGTTGACCGCGGAACGCTTCGTCGACGCTGCTGACGGTCGCATCTACCGGACTGGCGACCTGGCCCGCTGGCGTAACGACGGCACGGTGGAATGCCTGGGACGCACTGACTTCCAGATCAAGCTGCGCGGCTATCGCATCGAACTCGGCGAGATCGAGCAACAGCTCGCACTGCATGCGGACGTGGACCAGGCGGTGGTGGTGGCGCATGAATTCGGCGAGGGGGACGTGCGCCTGCTTGGCTATTACACGCTTGCCGAAGGTAACGCCGTGCCGCCATCGGAAACCGCGTTGCGCAACCATTTGGCATCGCGCCTGCCGGACTACATGTTGCCAAGCCGTTTCACGGCACTCGAAGCGCTGCCCTTGACTGGCAGCGGCAAGGTGGATCGCAAGGTACTGCCAATCCCTGGCGCCTCGCCGGCCGGCGCCGTGGGTGGCGCGGATCCAGCTCCAAAGGATGCAGGCGAGGCCTTGGTGGCTTCGCTGTACCGCGAAATCCTCGGCACGCCGCACGTGGGCCTGCACGACAACTTCTTCGCTATGGGTGGCCACTCGCTGCTCGCCGCACAGCTGACTGCGCGGCTTGGCAGTGCACTGGGACGCACGGTGCCCATGCGCAGTGCCTTCGAGCATCCCACCGTCGCCAGCCTAGCGGCGGCGCTTGCACACGCTGTTACAACCTCCACCCCTGTACTGATGCCGCGCCAGGAAAGCGAACGTCCCGTGCCGCTGTCGCTGATGCAGCAGCGCCTTTGGTACCTGGAGCAGTTGCATCCTGCACGCACGGTCTACCACGTGCCGTCTGCCCATCACCTGCGCGGCCCGCTTGACCGCACCGCGCTGGAGCTTGCATTTGCAGCAATGCTGCAAGCCCAGGACGTGTTGCGAACCGTCATCGGCATGCACGGTGGCGAGCCCTGCCAGGAAGTGTTGGAAGAAGTCAGCGCCGCAATCCCGTTCGAGGATCTTTCCGGATTGGCATCCGTGCAACGCGAGAGCCAGCTCGCCGAGCGCTTGCAGCGACAGATCGACCAGCCATTCGACCTTGTCCGAGGCCCATTGTTCCGGGTCCGGCTCTACAGGATCGACGAGACGCACCATGTGCTGTTCTTCATGGCCCACCACCTGATATGGGACGGCTGGTCCTTCGACCTGTTCTACGATGCCATGGCAACGTTGTATGCAGGCTTCGCCGATGGCAAGCATGTGCAATTGCCGTCGCCTGCCGCCAGCTATGCCGATTTTTCGGCCTGGCATCGCGAATGGATGAACGGCCCCGAGCTGGCGCGCCAACTGGACCACTGGCAACGCAAATTGCACGGCGCGCCGGAAGCCCTGTCCCTGCCCACTGACCATGCGCGGCCCGCAACGCCCAGCAACCAGGGCGATACGGTCTGGCTGCGGATTCCTGCAGCAGCGGTCAATGCACTTCGCCAACGTGCCCAGACCGAAGGCGCGACCGTGTTCATGGCGTTGCTCGCCATCTGGTCCCTTTTGCTGAAGCAGATGAGCGGTGACGATGACCTTGTGATCGGCACGCCAGTGCGTGGGCGCAACTTGCCCGGCCTCGACTCGCTGATGGGCTTCTTCGTCAACGCCCTGCCGTTGCGCTTGCGGCTGGATGGTAATCAAGGCTTCACCCGCTTGCTTCGCTACGTGAAGGCTGAGGTGACGGAAGCCTTCGGGTTCCAGGACGTTCCCTTCGAGCATCTCGTACGCGTTCTGGACAAGCAGCGCGATGCGAGCCGCTTTCCCATCTACCAGGCATTCTTCTCCTACCAGGATGCCCGCCTGCGGCCGTCCCGGTGGGGCAATCTGGTGCACGAAAACCTGCCCGTATTCCAGCCCGCGGCGGCACAGGATCTCGCGCTGTGGTTCCTCGAAAGCGGAGACGGCCTGGTCGGCGGATTGAACTTCAACACGGACATCCTGCTTCCGCAGACCGCTGAACTGCTCAAGCACCGCTTCTTGCATCTGCTTGAAGCCATCGCTGCCGGCAACGATGCGCCGCTGCATGAATTATTGTCGATAGGCCACGACGAGGCCGCACAGGTCGAGGCATGGAACGCGACGTCAACGGCGCATCCAGCCGACTGCGATCTCTCCGTCTATCTGGGGGCAGCACTCGAACTGCACGGCGAACGAACGGCATTGCGACAAGGCGGTCAATCGCTGACCTACAAGCAGCTGTCCGACGATGTGGACCAGATGGCTGACTCACTACGTTCGCATGGCATTTCGGCAGGCGCTATTGTTGGCCTTTACCTCAATCGCACGCCACGCATGCTGGTCGCGATGCTGGCAACGCTCAAGGCAGGTGCAGCGTACCTTCCGCTGGATCCCGACTTTCCTGCCGATCGCATCAGCTTCATGCTCCAGGATTCCGGCGCTGTATTGGTAGTCCGGGACGGTGTCGGCCTCGTGCCGGGATTCGAAGGTGCCTGCCTGACTCTGGACGAACTCCTGGATGCCGAGCATCAGCCTCTGGACGAGGGACATGATGCGATACGCGACGCAAGCGCTCCCGACCTCCCCCCTCAGCTGGCATACCTGATCTACACCTCGGGTTCGACCGGACAGCCTAAAGGTGTGCGCGTGCCACGTGGCGCCGTGGTCAATTTCCTGGAATCCATGCGTATGCGGCCGGGGATCGATGCCAATACCCGCTTGGCCGCGATCACCACGCTGTCTTTCGATATCGCAGTACTCGAACTGCTCCTGCCCCTGGTAGTGGGCGCCGAGATCCTGCTGGTCAGCCGTGAAGAGGGTTCGGATGGACGCGCCTTGCGGGCCCTGCTGGAGCAGCACAAGGTCAACACCATGCAAGCGACGCCAATGACTTGGCGCTTGCTGCTGGAAGCTGGCTGGCGTGGTGGCCCGCACTGGAAAGCCTTGTGCGGCGGTGAAGCCATGCCGATCGATGTTGCCGAAGCACTGCTCCCACGTGTTGGCGAGTTGTGGAACATGTATGGACCAACCGAAACCACCGTCTGGTCCACATGTGCACGCATACAGGCCGGCCAGGGCGATATCGTTATCGGCCGGCCCATCGCGAATACCACCGTCGATGTAATTGGCCAGGATGGCCGGCCTGCACCCATCGGGGTGCCTGGCGAACTGGTGATCGGCGGCCTGGGCGTGGCATTGGGCTACCACGCAAGGCCGGAACTGACTGCCGAGAAATTCCTGGCCGACCCAACTGCGCCGGAGCTCCGCCGCTATCGCACCGGCGATCTGGGACGCTGGCGCAGCGATGGCCAGCTACAGCACCTCGGCCGCATCGACCAGCAGATCAAGTTGCGTGGCTACCGCATCGAAACCGGCGAGATAGAAGTCGTGCTGTCGGGCCATCCGTCCGTCGCACAGGCCGTGGTCACTAGCGTGGCTGGCGCTGGTGGCGAAGCGATGCTTGCGGCGTACCTGGTGCTGCAACCCGATCATGCACTGCAGCCGGAAGAACTGAGGGCACACCTGCGCAAGGCATTGCCCGATTACATGGTGCCTAGCGCCTACATCCCGATCCAGACCGTACCGATGACCCAGAATGGCAAGGTCGACCGAAACGCCCTGCCACCTTTGTCGGCGACGGAGAAACACCCGAATCGCAACGTTCACCCACAGGCGCTGACCACCACCGAACTCGCGATAGCAGCATTGTGGCGGGAGCTTCTGGATGTCGAGGATATCGGGCCGCTGGACAATTTCCTTGACCTCGGCGGCCATTCACTCATGGTCATGCGGGCGGTGGCGCTGCTGGAAACACGACATGGGATCAGCCTGAACCCGCGCGCATTCGTATTCCAGACCTTGCAGCAGATCGCAGCGGAGTGTGATGCACTGGCCACAGTTGCAACAACCGATGTGACACCCGGGGCCGGGGCTGGACCGAGGACGCTGCTGGGTAAGATGATGGCGCGCTTCGGCCGCAGGACGCTTCACTAGCAACCAGCGTCAGTCCGCGGCCTCTTCACGCACGAAGTAGTAGCCACTGTAGGCATCGATGTCGCGGCCACGCGTGAACGGTATGTGGCAATGCTGCTCGCTATTGCTCCAATGGTCGACCACGCGATAACCCAGGCGCGTCACCGATCCGACGAATTCATCGCGGTTGCTGATGCGATAAGCATGGAAGGCACGTCCGGTTGACTGCACCGTGACGAACGTGGCCCCGTCGTAGAGCGGCTGCTTGTTGACCAGGATATGGCGCGGACGGGTGCCCATGGCCTCAAGCAACTGCGGTAGATCGAGGTCAACGTACTGCAATGAACCAGCCACCAGCAGTACGTTGCAATCGCGTCCATCTGCAATCTCGCTGGTGAACTGCAGGCTTTTCGCATCGCGCTCCGACGCCAACTTCGCCCCTTCCTCGATGATCGCGCGCACGTCGCAGACATGCCATCTCAGTCCTTCCGGATAGTGCAGGTATTCTTGCCATCCGTAATAGCTGACGCCTATGTGACCACCAAAATCGAACACCCTAGTGTCCGCGGCGATGATTTCCTTCAGCCAGAAAAGTACCGCGTAATCGCTTTGGCAGGCACGCTGCATGCGATCGCGGTACATGCCTGAGAGTGCTTCGTGGTCGTATCCGACACGCCCCCCCTTGGGAATGGAGCGCTCTGCTTCGTCGAACGTCGGGTAGATGCCGCGAAACCGGTTTGGCGGCATGCGAGCGAAGCTGCGCCGGTAGTCCCATTGCAGGATCTGGCCAATGACCGGCATCCGCCATGCATGGCGGGCGATGCGTTCACCGGTATCTAGTAGCCCCATTTGCGCAGGATAACAGCAGCCGTATACTCTGGCACCATGGCCGCCGAGCTGGTTTCCCTAGAATCCGACACGTTCGATCCCTGGAAAATTCAGGCCGTGACGCACCAGCTCTGTGCGCACCCGCTGCTGCAGATCGATGCGCTGGTGGAGTTGGGCAAGCGCCTTGAGTCAAGAAAGCTTGTCCGTACCCACAGCGACAGCGCTACCGCCGGCACCAGCTTCGGCGATGCACCCCAACTACACCCCAACCAGCGTAGCGCCGCGGAAACCCTGGCAGGCATTGCCGACGCACGTGCGTGGATGTCGTTGCTCAACGTGCAGGCGGATCCGCTCTACCGCAATCTGGTGGATGAAGTGCTGGACGCATTGAAGCCGCAGCTTGACAGGGTTGATCCGGGCATGTGCTATCGGGGCGGGTGGATCTTCGTCAGCTCACCGGGCGCGGTAACTCCGTTCCACATTGACCACGAACACAACTTCATCCTGCAGGTACGCGGAAGGAAACGGCTGTATACATGGGACCCGATGGATCGCGAGGTAGTGAGCGAGCACGCGCAGGAACTGTTCCATGACCAGCATTCCCGCGAGAAAATCCACTGGGATGAATCATTCCGCGGCCGTGCTCGAATTTTCGAACTGGAACCCGGCATGGGCGGGTACATGCCTTCGACATCACCGCACATGGTCGAGAACGGAAGCGAACCATCCATCACGGTCAGCTTCACCTACTACACGGACGCCACGCGCCGCCGCGAACTGCTGTACCGCGGCAACGCACGCCTACGCAAGCTGGGCATTGAGCCTTCGCCAGTGGGTACATCGCCCACCCGTGATTACACCAAGAGCGCCCTGCTCTCTGCCTACACCGCCGGACGCAGCGGTGTAATGCGCATGCTGGGGCGCGGGATTCGCGACAACACATTGCCCTACGCACCTGCCTGATCCAGCGTGCGCCAGTTGGTGCATGCAACCACGGTCATTCAACGCCGCAGTGGATGCCATCGCGGATATACCCCGCGAAGTACGGCCTAGAATTTTCCAGCGATCCTCTTGACCAAGCGCCGCACGTACTCCGCGTCGGCATCCTCCAGGCAGCCCATCAGCCAGAGTGCGGCGAGATAGACAACAACGAACACGATGCCACCCACTGCCAGCACCAACAGAGGTGGGTGCAACCATGTCGCAGGCATGCTGCAAAGTGCGGCAAGCGCGGCGGCGGCGGCGATCCTCAGCAGCCTGGACCACGGCAATTTTGCACTGGTGTCGCGGAGCGCCAGCCACACGGTTGAAACCGTGCCCAGTACTGCAAACACTGCAGAAGACACAACCGCACCCATCAATCCAAAATACAAAGTACCTGTGTACACACCTGCCAGGCGCAGTGCCGTGAACAGCAGGGTGAGCTGCATGAGCGCCGTCTGCCGATCAGCGCTTACCAGGTAAGCCGAGGCGCCCTGCCCCAGGGTGCTTGCCACCCTCGCCACCAGCAGGATGGACAAGGCACCCGCCGCAGGTGCAAACGCACTGCCATAGAGGAACTTGATCAGCGGAACTGAAAATATGGCACCCAGCGCGACCAGTGGTGCACCAAGCACGAACAACCAGGCAGTCGTCGCCGCAATGCGTGATGCGGCCTGTTCCGGCCCCCGTCCATAAGCACTGGCCATCATCGGCAACAACTGCGCGCCCAGCACGCCGGAAGCAAGCAATGCGGCGCCCATTGCGAGTGCATTGGCAACCTTGAACATACCCGCATCGGACGGTGTGGCGAGAATGTTGAGGAAGAGCAATTCGATCTCGCTACTTCCGATCGAACCCAGCACGATGCTGATAGCCACGATGCGCAGATGATGTCCAAGGCGCGACTCAAGGTCTGCAGGCAGTGATACGGGCGCGTCGTTGGTGTCTTGCAGGATCCGCCGGACCCGCCATTGCGATACCAGGAAATAAACCACGCCCGACACCGCAAAGACAATGACGAACACGGGCAACGATGCACGCCACGCAAGGGCGACTGCAATCATCGCAAGGTTGGCGCTGGCGCTTACGACCGCGATGATAGCGGTGGAACGGAAGTCCTGTGCTCCCTTGGCCAGCGCGATATTGAACATATACGGTGCGCGCATCAGCACCGAGGCTACGACCAATCCCAGCACCCAGAACACCACGCCAGGTGCAAGGCGGTCATGGGCCAGTACCAGCGTTATTGCGACTGCCAGGACAACGACAGACAGCATGATCCGTTGCAAGCGGCGCAGGCGTGCGACCAGCGCCGGAATCAGCATCGTCTTGCCCGATCCATGCAACTCGGCAATGAACTTGATCGCCGCGGTGGTGATACCGGCGTTGGCGACGATGACGGCCATGGAAACAATCCATACCAACAAGCTGTAGATGCCGAGGTCTTGCGGGCCCAGTGCGCGGGCCACCATGATCGATGCGATCAGCCCGAACAAATACTCCGTGTACAGGCCAACCGAAGAGAAGCCCGTATTCGCCAGTACCTTGCCACGCTCGGTCATGTCGGAGACTCAGGCAGGCATTGAGGCAGTGTCGCGAAGGAGTTACCCATGGACTGGAAAATCCAAAGTACAAAATGAAAAGATACGCAGCACATTCGCCCCTTCCATGTCTGATCCATGTACCAGTCTAGCCTCTGGCTGTGCGTCAAGTTCGCCAATACACATTGGAAAATCGATCGCGATCAGGCTTGCAGGCCATGGGCATCGCCATCCCGTGCCAAGTTCCGTGTCTGGCCGCTGCCGCGCACCACGAAACGCTCCACCGTCAGCGCTTCCAGTCCCATCGGCCCATACGCGTGCAGGCGGGTGGTGGAAATGCCGATTTCCGCGCCCAGCCCAAGTTCACCACCGTCCGAGAAGCGCGACGAAGCATTGACCATCACCACGGCCGAGCGCAGTGCATGGACGAATTTTTCCGCATGCGCTGCATCGCGGGTGGCGATGACTTCAGTATGGTCCGAACCGTATTGCCGGATATGGGCAATCGCCTCGTCCAAGCTTTCGACCACGCGCACGGCAATGATCAGGTCCAGGAACTCTGTTGCGTAATCCGCATCGGTCACTGACCTGGCCTGCCCCATCAAGGCACTGCTGCGTTCATCGCCACGCAATTCAACCTTGAGCGATGAAAGCGTACTGGCTGCCTTTGGCAGGAATTGCACCGCAATATCCGCATGCACCAGCAGTGTTTCCAGCGAGTTGCACGCGCTAGGCCGCGACACCTTGCCATCCACCAGAAGGCGCAAGGCAAGGTCAAGGTCTGCGCTGGCATCCACGAACAGATGGCAGACGCCCTTGTAGTGCTTTATCACCGGCACGCGGGCGTGTTCGGCGACGAAGCGGATCAATCCCTCGCCACCGCGCGGGATCGCCAAGTCGATGATATCGGTGAGTTGCAGCAGCTCGAGCATGGTCTCGCGCCGCAGGTCTTCGACCAGGCTCAGCGCGGCATCCGGCAAGCCGGCCTCACGCAAGGCGCGCTTGAGCGAGGCCGCGATGGCGGTGTTGGAATGGATGGCCTCGGAGCCACCGCGCAGGATGACGCCATTGCCCGCCTTGATGCACAGTGCCGCCGCATCGGCGGTAACGTTCGGACGGGCTTCGTAGATCATGGCAATCACGCCCAGCGGAATCCGCACGCGCTGCACGTTGATGCCATTTGGCCGAACGTCATTGCGCGTGACCATGCCGACTGGATCAGGCAATGCAGCGACTTCGCGCAATGCATTGGCGATACCGGCAAGGCCGGCAGCATCCAGCTTCAAGCGGTCGAGCATGGCGCCGGATATTCCCTTCTCCCGCGCCGCGGCCAGGTCACGTGTATTGGCCTCCAGGATGGATTCACCATCGCTTTCCAGGGCCGCCGCCATGGCGAGCAATAGTTCGTTTTTCGCAGGCGTAGACAACGCAGCGACGCGAGCGGCGGCAGCACGACATTGCAAGGCCAGTTCTCTGATATCCGTCATGTATCCGTCCACTTACAGCTTGAATGGAATTGTAGGAGCGGGCCCTGCCCGCGATGCCCTATGCCTTGGCCTGATCGCAGAGCATCGCGGGCAGGGCCCGCTCCTACAACCTGCGACGGAGCGTGAGGATCACACAAGGACTAGGTCATCCCGGTGAATCACGTTCTCGCCATAGTTGTAACCGAGTATGCCCTCGATCTCGCGCGAATGGCTGCGGGCGATGCGGCGGATATCGACGGCCGAATACTGGCTGACGCCGCGTGCGATGCCTTGGTCGCCCTGCCCGTCGCGGAGCCGCACCTCGACCATGTCCCCGCGGCGGAAATCGCCTTCGGCCGTCACCACACCGCCGGGCAGCAGGGATGCACCCTTCTCGACCATGGCCCGTGCCGCCCCGCCATCGACCACGATCATGCCGGCTTCCAGCGGCACGTTACGCAGCCAGTACTTGCGTGCGGCGACCCGATTCTGGGCAGGGCGGAATCGCGTGCCGCTGAACATGCCCTGCGCCAGTCCATGCACCGCATCGACAGACGTACCGTTGAACAGGAACGTTTCGATGCCGGCGGCAGCAGCCTTGGCGGCAGCCTCCAGCTTGGTAAGCATGCCGCCTGTGCCACTGCTGCTACCTGCATCGCCGGCCATGGCGAAGAATTCAGGCGTCAGTGCTTGCACGACTTCGATCGGATGGGCATCCGCATGCGTGCGCGGATTGGCGGTGAAGAAGCCGTCGATATCGGTAGCGATGAACAACGCATCCGCGTCGACCAGTGCGGCAATCACGGCGGCCAGGTTATCGTTGTCACCCAGTTTGAGCTCATCTACGGACACCGTGTCGTTTTCATTGATGACCGGCAATGCGCCCAGTGCCAAAAGCTCATTCAAGGTGGCACGTGCGTTGAGATACCGACGACGATTGCGCAGGTCATCGTGGGTCAACAACACCTGTGCGACCGGACGCTCGAAGAAGGACTGCCACAGCCCGATCAATTTCGCCTGCCCCAATGCCGCAAGTGCCTGTCGTTCCGCCATTGCGGCATTGGCATTGGCCTGTCGGTGGATGACCGCACGTCCAGCAGCCACCGCACCGGATGACACGATCACGACTTCACGCCCTGCAGCCAGGCTGTCGGAAACGAATCGAGCCAATCCAAGCGCGTGACGCGGCGTCAGCCCTTCGCCCTCCGCGGCCAGCAGGCTGCTGCCGACCTTGAGTACCGCACGTCGCCACGTGGGCAAAGCCTGTTGCTTGAAACGGGAATCGGTTGAATTCATCGGCCTGCGCTCAGCGCGTGTTCCATTCGTAGACGGTCAACACGGATGATCCTGTGGTAGCGAGCGGATCCCGGTCGGCGATGGCTTGCGCTTCCGCGAACGAATCGACTTGCAGGACATAGGCACCACCCGTCCTGTCACTGAAGCCACCGGTCATTTCCAGTTGGCCGGCTTGGTGCAGCACGTCCAGGAATTCGAGATGCGGGATGACCACCGCATCGGTGAACTCCGGTTTGCGCATCGCCATTACCAGGTATCGCTTCATTTCAAAACCTAATCGAAGACCGTAGGAGCGACGCGAGTCGCGACTGAAAAGCATTGGACGCAGATAGAACCTGATGAAAGCGGATAAACATAAGCACATCCATCTTATCTGCTCTTATCTGCGCCAAAAAACAGCTTGAAACATTCCATCGCGACTTATGTCGCTCCTACGACGCATGACCATGCATCAGTTGGCCTGCAGCACACTCCACCTTGCCCGCAACTCATCCAGCCGCAGGTCGGCACCTGCACCCGGCGACGTGCGTGCCGCCAGGCTGGATTCAGGCGTACGCCCTTCCCCGGCCTGCCCTGCCGATGCAGCTGCCGCACGATAGGCATCACGGAACGGAACCCCGGCAACCGCCTGCTCCACAGCGACATCGGTGGCATACATGCCCGAGTCCATCGCCGCACGCAGGTTCTCTTCACGCCATGCCAGGTTGGCCAGCAATGCCGGCAACAAGGCCAATGCAGGCAGGCCGCGTCCGAAGCCGTGGAAGATGGCACCCTTGCTCGCCTGCAGGTCGCGGTGATAACCGGACGGCAGCGACAAGAGTTGCTCGATCTCGGTGCGCGCCGCTGCGACGCTTGCGTGGGTGGCGCGCATCAGCTCGATCACGTCCGGGTTGCGTTTGTTGGGCATGATGGAACTGCCGGTGGTGTACTGCGCCGGCAACGCGACGAAACCGAATTCGGCGCTGGTGAACAGCGACAGGTCCCAAGCGATGCGCCGCAAATCCAGCGTCGCCGCACCCAGCGCTTCCAGCGCGGCCATCTCGAACTTGCCGCGTGACAGTTGTGCGTAGATGGGGCTGACCTGCAAGCGGGCGAAGCCCAAGGCCTGCGTCGTGTGTTCACGATCAAGCGGCAAATTGACGCCATAGCCGGCGGCGGTGCCGAGTGGATTGGCATCAACCAGCTTCAGCGTGTCTTGGGCGCGTGTTGCATTGTCGATGAAGGCCTCGGCCCAGCCCGCCCACCACATGCCAGCCGACGAAACCACGGCGCGCTGGATATGGGTGTAACCGGGAATGGGGAGCGCGGCTTCAGCCTGCGCGCGGTCAAGCGCGACCTTGGCTATGTCGCCACAGACCTGCGCCACCTGCGCAAGTTTTTCCTTCAGCCAAAGGCGTGTGGCCACCAGGATCTGGTCGTTGCGGCTGCGGCCGGTGTGGATCTTGCGACCCGCATCACCCAGGCGTTCGGTCAAGCGGGATTCGATGGCCGAGTGGCAATCTTCGTAACGCTCATCCAGCACGAAGGCGCCACTGCGGAAATCGGCTGCGAGTACGTCGAGTTCGCGCAGCAGGCTGGCAAGCTCATCCACGGACAGGATGCCGATGTGCTGCAGGCCTTCTGCGTGCGCCTTGCTGGCCGCAATGTCATGCAGGAAGAACTCGCGGTCCAGGATGACGTCATCGCCGGCGAGGAATTTCTGGATATCGGCATCCACCGTCACGCCAGGTTTCTGCCACAGCAGATCGGACATCATGTGCTCCATTGGGGAACGGGTATCGACGTCAACTCACCGAAACCGAAAGCAAGGTTGAGGTTCTGCATGGCCTGGGTGGCCGCGCCCTTCAGCAGGTTGTCCAGCGTAGCCACCACCACGACGCGCTTTCCGCCGGGTGCCAACGTGAAGCCGCCGATCTCCACGCCATGCGTGCCAGCGATCCTGCTGACCCAGGGCGCCTCGTCAACGACATGGATCAGGGCTTCCTGCCGGTAACGGTGGCGATACAGCGCGCGGATGTCCTCGACCTTCACCTGCTGCGACAGCCACAAGTTGACGGTCATGGTGATGCCGCGGAAATGTGGAGCGACATGCGGCATGAACTCCACCGGCACGCCCAGGTGCCGCGAGACTTCACGCTCGTGCATATGGTCGGCCAACGCATACGGCATCAGGTTGTCGCGCAGGAGGTCCACGTTGTTCTTGTCGGACGGCGTGGTGCCGGCACCGGAGTAACCGGAGACGCCAAAGCATTGCGGCGGGCCGGCCAGCTGTTCCAACAAGGGCGCGATGGCCAGCTGCATGGCAGTCGCGTAGCAGCCGGGGTTACTGATCAGTTTCTGGCCTGCATAACCGCGACGGGTCAGTTCGGGAAGGCCGTAATACCAGTACTCCAGGAAACGATGGTCGGCGGAAAGATCCACTACAACTGTATCCGGAGCATTCGCCTGCAGCGCGGCGACGATTTCTCCAGACTTTCCATTTGGAAGCGCCAGGATCACCGCGTCCATGCCCCGTGCTGCGACTTCTTCGTGCCCGATATTCTCGTAACGCAACTCGCCTACGTAGCCATCGATATGCTGGCTTACAGCTTGTCCTGCAAGCTCGCGTGAGGAAACGAACCCAAGCTCCAGGTTCGGATGCCTCACGATCAGCCGGATAAGTTCAGCGCCGGTGTGGCCTCGAGCGCCTACCAGCCCAATGGTTTTCCTAGCCGCCATGTTGACGCGCTCCCTTTTCCAGGCGATGGCGAATATTGCTCTTTACGCCAGGCCATTCACTGTCCAGTATCGAGAACACCACCGTGTCGCGCAGGGTACCGTCGGCGTGGCGGCGATGATTGCGCAGCACCCCGTCCTGCTTGGCACCCAATCGGGCGATGGCGGTACGCGAAGCATGGTTGAACCAGCTGGTTTCCAGATACACGGACACACAGCCCAGCGTCTCGAACGCATGCGTGAGCAGCAGCAGTTTCGCCTCGGTATTCAAGCCGGTGCGCTGCACGCGCGGCGCATACCAGGTGTAACCGATGCTGAGCTTCGGCACAGACGGATCCAGATCATACAAACGCGTACTGCCTGCCAAGGCCCCATCAGCATCACGCACTGCGAAAGGCACCTCGATGCCCTGCGCATACTTCTGCAAGGCCACGCTTACCCAGGCTTCGGCATCAGCGGCCTTGGGCACGTTGGTGTACCAGAGCTGCGACAGTGCATCGCCTGCAAGCGCCTGCTGGAGGCCTGCCACATGCTCCAGCGTCAACGCCTCAAGGCTGACGTGCTGGCCATCAAGACGCGGTGCCTGCCAACTGGCGGGAAGTGATTGAAGGCCCATCTCAGTCCACCAAGGTCGGGACGCGGGTGCTGCAATGGACGACGCAGCGTTCGATATCCGCGAAATCCTCGATGCCGTACCAGAATACTTTCCACTTCTCCTGTTTGTAGCAGCCATCGGATTCGGCGTAATAGAAGATGTTGACCTGGTTGTTGTGGCGCGAACGCCAGAACAGCTGCGGATTCTCTTCTCGCATCACGTGCCAGACCGCGCGACCCAGGCCTTCACCTTGCGCATCGTCGAGCACGGCGAATTTATCCAGGTAGGCGAATCCTTCTTCTTGGGTCAGGATCAAGGCGGTGCGATAGTTCTCGCTGATGTAGATGCGATGCGGCTGTGTGCGTTCGAAATAGTCATCCACCAGAGTACGGCCGAAACTGGACTCGATAAGCGTACGCATGCGCTGCAGGTCCACACCTTCCCACGATTCAAAGCGCAGCACGCGCTCGCCACGCCGCACCAGCGTGCCAGAACCCTTGTGCGTGAACAGCTCCTTGGCCAACTCCGCAGGCTTGGTGATCGATACAGACGACGCCAGCGGCAGCGTGTCGAGCAGGGTCTTGATCTGCTCGATCTTCACGCGCATGCCGCCGTTGATCCACGGCTGGGCCATCAGCTCGTCGTACTCGGTGGACAGGTTGATCGAATCGATCACCCTGCCCTCTGCGTCCAGCAGTCCGCCGGTGCCGGTGAGGAAGATGATCTTGTAAGGCTGCAGCACCTGCACCAGTTCGTTGGCGGCGAAGTCGGCGTTGATATTGAGGATCTGCCCGCCCACGGTTTCGCCCATGCTGGCGATGACGGGAATGGAACCCGCCTTCAGGCTGGCTTCGATCGGCGACTGGTTGATGCGCGACACGTCGCCGACCAGTCCGTAGGTGGCCTGATCCTTGTACTCGGCTTCGAACACGCCGGACACGATGGACGTCGCGCGTGCGCCGGACTGCTGCAAGGCCTCGACCAAAGCAAGGTTCTGCTGCAGGAACACCTTGCGCACGATGGCCAGCACTTCCGGCGTGGTCACGCGCAAGCCATCGACGGTCTGCTTGGTGATGCCGGCAGCGGTCATTTCCTCATCCAGCTGCGGACCGGCACCGTGCACCACGATGGGCGTCAGGCCGACTTCCTGCAGGAAGGTCAGCGATGACGTCAACGCCTCCAGGTCGTCACGCAGCACCGCGCCACCCACCTTGACCACGGCGAAGCGCTTGGCATCGAGCTGCGAGAATCGCTTGACGTACTGCGATATCTCCTTGGCGCTGGCCATGCTGGACAGCAAGCGGATGATGGTCTGGCGGGTTTGCTTTTGCGATTCCATGTTTCAGTTGCTTCCAAAGATCCGCTGCACCGTTTCGGTGTAGTCGTTGAGTTGTTGCAGGGACACCCATTCATCAGCGGTGTGTGCCTGGGCGATATCGCCGGGACCGTAAACGAGTGCGGTCAAGCCGGCGGCGGAAAACAGCGAGGCCTCGGTCCAGAAATCGACGGCGTTGCCGATCGGCAGGCCAAGATCGTCGGCGAGGTCACGCGCCGCCAGTCGGCGTTCTTCGGCACGGGCCACGTCGCCCGATGGCAACGAGGGACCACGGAAGGTTTCCTCATACTCGGCAAGCGCGTCGGCATTGGCCATGGCACGGAACTGCGCATGCAAGCCATCCATGTCTTGCGAAGGTAATGGCCTGAAACCGAAACGCACTTCCGTGCTCGGCGCGATCATGTTGGCCTTGATGCCACCTTCCACGCGACCGATGTTGAAACGCAGGCCCGTCAGTCCGCCGAAGCGCAGGTGGTGCTGGGACTGCACATGGTCCAATGCCGCAGTGCCCCAACGCATGGCGTTGTGGAGTGCGCTCAGCGACAGGGCATTCTCTGCAGATGCATGCCCGGCCTGGCCCTTGAAGACCATGCGCACCGCGCTGATGCCACGATGCGCGAGCACGGTCTGGCCCTGGGTGGGTTCGGCGATGATGGCCTCGTCGAATCCATGGTCGCGCGCCAGGAATGCAGCAATGCAGCGCGGGTCGTTGGCTTCCTCGTCACTGGTGAAGAGGAACGCCGCATCGCCCTTGGTCACCTGTGCTGCGGCAATAAGTGCCGCAGCAGCACCCTTGATGTCGCAGGCACCCAGGCCGATGGCGCGATCTTCGGTCACTCGCAGTTTCAATGGATCAGCAGTCCACGCTGGAGAAGATGGAACCGTGTCGAGGTGGACGTTGAAGACCCGCTTCGGCTGCCCGCGCACGGCGAACAACGACACGGCGCCCGCACCGTGGTCAGTCACTTCGACCGTGAAATCCGGCAGCTGCGCGCGGACGTAGTCGAAGATGCCGCCGGTGGTAATGGCACGCGGTGGATTGCGGGTGTCGTGGGACACCAGCGCTTCGAGGTGCTGGAGAACTGTGTCGAGCATTGTTGGGATTTCGCCTGCTGTCAGTATATTCGCCGTCATTCCAGCGAACGCTGGAACCCATTTTGATCTTGCCCTTCATTTTCACTTGGCCAAGAAGGAGCAAAGTCAAAATGGATCCCAGCGTTCGCTGGGATGACGTCACGATTGGCTTGGGATTTCTTAGCGGTTTATTTCGGCCCACAGTGTCGAGCTCATGCCGAACAACTTGATGAAACCTTCCGCTTCCTCCACGCCCCAATCTGCCGACTGCGCATAGGTCGCGCCCTTGGCATTGAGGATGTGCGGGGACGTGACCGCGACTGCATCCACGCGACCACCGCGTGTTTCCAGGGTGACTTCACCGTTGACCGTCGCCTGGGAAGACGCGAGGAAAGCCTCCAGGTCGGTCTTGAGCGGGTCGTGGAAGAAGCCTTCGTACACCAGCTCCACCCACTTGCGCGCCACCTCTGGCTTGAAGCGGTTCTGCTGCTTCGTGAGCACGGTTTCTTCCAGCGCGCGATGCGCAACCAGCAATGCAGTCAGGCCCGGCGCTTCGAAGATGATGCGGCCTTTCAAGCCAATCGTGGTGTCGCCGGTATAGATGCCACGACCCACGCCATAGGTCGCGAACAGGGTGTTGAGCTTGGCCAGCAGTTTGGCGCCTTCCAGCGGCTTGCCGTCCAGTTCGACCGCCACGCCGTTCTCGAACTTGAGCGTCACCGTCAACGTCTCGACCGGCCAGGCCGTGCGCGGCGCGCACCAGCCACGCGCACCTTCGCCCGGGGTTTCCCAACGGTCGATTTCACCGCCGGACATGGTCAGGCCCAGCAGGTTCTCGTTGATCGTGTAGGCCTTCTGCTTGGCGCGAATGCCGAAGCCACGGTCTTCGAGGTACTTCTGCTCGTAGGCACGTGTCTGCGTGTGTTCCTTCTGGATTTCGCGGATCGGCGCGACAATCTGGTAATCACCCGAAGCCTTCACCGCCAGGTCAAAACGCACCTGGTCGTTGCCCATGCCGGTGCAGCCGTGCGCAATGATCTTGGTGCCCAGTTCCTTGGCACGTGCAAGCGCAGCGTCGACGATCAGGTAGCGGTCCGACACCAGCAAGGGATACTGGCCCTGGTAGCCCTCGCCCGCCCACACGAACGGTTTGACGAAACCCTCCCAGATCGCAGGGCCTCCATCCACGGTCACATGACTGGCAGCGCCCAGTTCGGCGGCGCGCTTCTCGATGAAGTCGCGCTCTTCGTCATCCACGCCACCGGTATCGGCGAACACGGTATGCACGGCGTAACCCTGCTCCTGCAGGTAGGGAATGCAGAAACTGGTGTCCAGGCCGCCGGAGAAGGCGAGGACGATGTCTTTGGGCTTGTTCATGGTGGCTGGCTTTGGGGGGAATAGGAGTGAGTGGAGAGGAGTGAGAAGTGAGTAGAAGCGGGGTCGCGGATAAAGTGGGGAGTAAGCCTTCGCTCACTCCTCACTCCTCTCCACTCACTCCTCTCACGGCTGTACCAACGCCGCCATGATCGCCTTCTGCACATGCAGGCGATTCTCGGCTTCATTGATGGCAATGCATTGCGGTGAGTCCATGACGGCATCCGTGGCCTTGATATTCCGGCGCAGCGGCAGGCAATGGCTGAAGACACCGTTGTTGGTCAGCGCCATCTTGCGTTCGTCGACGATGAAGTGCTTGTATTGGTCGCGGATGGGCTTCTCGGGTTCCCAGTTGCCGAAATATGGCAACGCGCCCCAGCTCTTGGCGTAGACGACATCCGCGCCGGCATAGGCGCTGTCGATGTCGTGGCTGATGGCAAGCGAGCCTCCATTTTCGGCCACGTTCTGCGCGGCCCAGCCCATGTAGCGTTCGTCGAGCACGTATTCCGGCGTGGGGCACAGCAAGGTCACGTCCATACCCATGCGCGTGGCGATGGTGAGCGCGGAGTTGGCAACCGCGGTGTTCAGCGCCTTCGGATGGTAGGTCCAGGTCAGCACGTATTTCTTGCCACGCAGGTCGCTGGTGCCGAAATGCTCCTGCAAAGCGAGCACATGGGCCAGTTCCTGGCAGGGATGGGTGATGGTTTCCATGTTGATCACCGGCACCGGCGAATACTTCTGGAAACTCTTCAGCACCACGTCCTCGCGGTCATACGCCCAGTCGATGAATTTCGGGAAGGCACGCACGCCGATCAGGTCCACGTAGCGGCCCAGCACCTGCGCCACTTCGGCGATGTGTTCCTCGGTGTCGCCGTCCATCACCGTGCCCAGGTTGAATTCGATCGGCCATGCATCCTTGCCCGGCTGCAGGACCACCGCGTGGCCGCCCAACTGGAAGGCCCCCAGCTCGAAACTGGTGCGGGTGCGCATGGACGGATTGAAGAACACCAGCGCGATCGACTTGCCCTTCAGCGCATCGCCCAGCTTGTGCTGCTTGTACAGCGCCGCCTGGGTCAACAACGCGTCGAGCTCGGTGCGCGACCAGTCCTGCGTATTCAAGAAATGTTTCATTTGCACCTTTCCAAGGACCTGAAAACGAGAAAACCCAGCGCCAGGCTGGGTTCCGGTTGAACATGCAACAACGTCCGGCGACCCAGCTAGAGACAGGTTTCCGGTCGGCGGGCACGCGACGTCATGCCCGAAGCCATCCGGGCGGCGCTTGCATACGCGTGTGTGTTCAGCTTCATGGCCGGCATCCTCGCATGCGGGACGCCGATTGTGCAAGGCACCAAAGCCATCCTGCGCGGCTCAGGGCAGCGCAACGGTCTGTCCGGGCACATAGGGCATCACCGAAACCCGTATGCGCAGGCGGTTGCCAGGATCTTCCGGCAAGCGCGAGCGGTACTTGATGCCCTTGTAGACATAGTCCACGTCGTAGGCGATCGGTCGCTGGAATTCCCTCTGCACGGGCACCATGCGGCAATTCGACTTCGGGTTGCCGGCTGACTTGGGCTCCGGCTCGGGGTCACGGGTGAAGACTCCCTTGACCGCATCCACCATCTTGGACCAACGGCCTTCGTCGGCCACGGGTGCCGGCTTGGGAGTGGTCACTTCCTCGCAGCGCAGTTCGCTGCGCGAAGCACGCAGGGTCTCGTACACGGGGGACACGTTCAGCACCTGCGCGTAGTCCAAGCGCACGTTTTCCGTTGGACCCGCACCGCCTGCCACAACGCTTTGCGCGGCTGCGGGCAGCGCAATCATCAGCAAGGCAAGGAAGGTGACACGGAACAGGTGCATGCGGCCACGGATCAGGATTCCGGCCGACAGTGTAGGCAGGCCCGGCTGGCGTGGGGCTGAATCGATGCTGTCGGCGCAGTGCGCTGCCCGGTAGAATCAACCGGCTACCACTCCAGCCCCCGCCATGACCCTGCGACTGCACAACAACCTCACGCGCCAGGTGGAACCCTTCGCGCCGCTCGATCCCGCCTGCCCCACCCTGTATGTGTGCGGCCCCACGGTCTACAACTACGTGCACATCGGCAATGCGCGCGGGCCCGTGGTGTTTGGCGTGCTGGCAGCCCTGCTCCGGCGCCGCTACGGCAACCTGCGCTACGCCCGTAACATCACCGACGTGGACGACAAGATAAATGCGGCGGCCGGCGAACTGGGCGTGGCCATCTCGGTCATCACCGACAAATACGCCGCCGCCTACCGTGAGGACATGGCCAACCTGGGCGTGGCCGCACCGGACGTGGAACCCGAGGCCACCGCGCACATCCCGCAGATCATCGCCATGATCGAGCGCCTGATCGCGAATGGACATGCCTACGCCGCCGAAGGCCACGCGCTCTTCGCGGTCAGCACTTTCAAGGAGTACGGCAAGCTGTCGCGCCGCGATCCGGAGGAAATGCTGGCCGGTGCACGCGTGGAAGTCGCTCCGTACAAGCGCGAGCCGGGTGATTTCGTGCTGTGGAAGCCTTCCACTGACGATTTGCCCGGCTGGGATTCGCCGTGGGGTCGTGGACGCCCCGGCTGGCACATCGAATGCTCGGCGATGATCAGCGCGATCTTCGGCGAAACCATCGACATCCATGCCGGCGGTGTCGACCTGCAGTTCCCCCATCACGAAAACGAAATCGCGCAGAGCGAATGCGCGCACGGCGGCAAGGTCTTCGCGCGCTACTGGCTGCACAACGGCATGCTGAATTTCGGCGGCGCCAAGATGTCCAAGTCATTGGGCAATATCGAACGCGTGCACGACCTGCTGCAGCAGCATCCGCCAGAAGCGTTGCGCCTGGCCTTGCTGTCGGCGCATTACCGGCAGCCGCTGGACTGGACGGATGGATTGATCGAGCAGTCGGTGCGCACGCTGGACCGCTTGTATGGGACGTTGCGTGATCTGGCTGCATACGAGGTTGAAGGAAATATACCTATCGACATCGAGAATTCGCTGGATGACGATCTGAATACTCCGCTCGCTCTGGCTGGAATTGCCGCACTAGCCAGTCAAGCACGACACATCCTCGTTAATTCGCCAAACGGCTTGGGCAAGGACGAGCACGCCGAGCTAGCTAATTTGAAGGCTGATCTGCTGGGCGCGGGCTTGGCAATGGGCTTGCTGCAACAGAATCCTGCCGACTGGTTTGGCCGCGGCGCTTCTGGCGATGACGATGCGCGGATCCAGGCATTGATCGATGAACGTAGTGCGGCGAAGCAGAACCGCGATTTTGCACGTTCGGACGCGATCCGCGACCAGTTGGCTGCCGAAGGCGTGATGCTGGAAGACACAGCGCAGGGTGTGCGCTGGAAGCGCGGGTGACATGCATCTCTTCTCCCTCCGGGAGAAGAGCCTGCCCCGTACTTGATACGGGGTGCCCGAAGGGCGGATGAGGGTGCGGCGGAGCCAGCAAAGCTTGCGCCATTCGGACTCCGCCGCACCCTCACCCCAACCCCTCTCCCGGTGGGAGAGGGGCTTTGACCTACTCACTCTTTGATTTCTTAATGACCGACACGATCTTCCCCATCGAACCCACCCCCGCCGACGCCCAACTCGCCATCAAGGACGAGTTCGCGTTCTTCAGTGACTGGGCCGAGCGCTACCAGTACCTGATCGACCTGGGTCGCAAGCTGCCTGCGTTCCCGGAGGAATGGAAGACGGAGGAACATCGCCTACTCGGTTGCCAGTCCATGGTCTGGATCGTGCCGCAGGGCGATGCGCAGCGCCTTGATTTCCACGCTATCAGCGACTCGGCGATTGTCTCCGGCTTGATCTATCTGGCCTTGCGCGTGTATTCGGGGCGTTCGGCGGCGGAGATCGTGGCCACGGATGCGGACTACATCGCCGATATCGGCTTGGCCAAGCACCTGTCGCCCACGCGCAGCAACGGGCTGGCCGCCCTGCTCGCCTTCATCCGCGAGACAGCGCAGCAACACCTGTGAACGAGGAGTTCGGCGACCCCAGCCTGCCGTTGCTGCGCACGCAGTTCCCGGTCCTGCTGGCGTACCGCATCCTCTCCATCCTGTCGTACCAGATCACCGCGGTCACCGTGGGCTGGCACGTGTACCAGCTCACCGGCAATCCGCTGGCGCTGGGACTGATTGGCCTGGCCGAAGTAATTCCGTATTTCTGCACGGCCTTGTTCGCCGGCTATGCGGTGGACCACCTGCCACGCCGCAAGCTGGGACTCGCCGCCTGCATCTGCCTCAGCATCACCGGCTTGCTGCTTGTCGCGATTTCGATGGGCTGGCTGCAGGCGCATGGCACCACGATGATCTATGCGGCGATTGCCGTGACCGGCGTGGCGCGCGCATTCCTGGGTCCGATCTACAACGCGCTGTTCGCTCGGGTGCTGGCGCGCGCGCAGTTTGCGCGTGGCGCGGGCATGGGCAGCGTGGCGTTCCAGGCCGCGATGGTCACTGGTCCCGCGCTGGGTGGCGTGCTGGTCGGCTGGGCCGGCACCACGGCGGCGTATGCCACGGCGGCGGCGCTGGCCTTGGTGGCGGGCGTGGTGCTGGTCTTGATGCGGGTGAGCGAGCCCGTGGTGGAAGGCGAACGCGCGCCGATCTTCAGCAGCATTGGCGAAGGCCTGCGTTTCGTTTTCAGCAAGCAGATCGTGTTGGGCGCGTTGGCACTGGATATGTTCGCGGTGTTGTTTGGTGGCGCGGTCGCCATGCTGCCGGCCTTCATCACGGACGTGCTGCATCGCGGGCCGGAGGCACTGGGCATCTTGCGCGCGGCGCCTGCGCTGGGTGCGGTGTGCGTGGGCCTGTGGCTGGTGCGGCATCCACCCAGCCGCCACGCAGGACGGTTGCTGTTGCTGGCGGTCGCGGGTTTTGGCCTGTGCATCATTGGCTTCGGCCTGTCACGACACTTCTGGTTGTCGGCCGCGTTCCTGTTGCTGTCAGGCGTGTTCGATGGCGTGTCGGTCGTGCTGCGCTCGACCATCCTGCAACTGGCCACGCCCGACCACATGCGCGGACGCGTGTCCTCGATCAATGGCATCTTCATCGGCTCATCGAACGAGCTTGGCGCGTTCTACAGCGGCAGCATGGCCCGTTTGCTTGGGCTGGTGCCGGCGGTGGTGCTGGGTGGATTCGTCACCCTAGGCGTGGTTGGCGTGACTGCGTGGAAAGCGCCCAAGCTGCGGCGGTTGGACCTGAAGGATTTGCAGTGAGTGGTGTCTTACTCAGCTCTAGGTGTTAGCTAGAAAACGACACACGATCGCCCATTACAAATTTAGGTGCCATGCGAGCGTTAGTGCTCGAGAACATGTCAAACTCGGTACGATAGTCTTGGAGGGTGCGACGGATGGCACCTAACAATTCATTCGATCCAAACTGATTTCGAAAATCGGCGAAATTCGAGCATTAGTGCGCATGAAAGAGACACTCACTGTCCAAGACCTAACGCTAATCGACTCTCCGGAGTCTTTTCCACACGTGGCGATAGAGGCGCAATTTGATCGCGCAAAGCGGATAGCAAATCGCTTGCAAAAGGAAACCGGGACACGCTGGCATGTTACTGATCCCTCAGTGTTTCAGGACGGAGCGCTCCTTACAGAAGTTTCATCGAGCAGCCTTAACTATCTAGAAGTACCAGCGAACAATCTAAGTGGGCCGACCGTGATTTTATTCTCGAAGTTTGGAGACCTGATCACGACCGGCAGATTCTCTGAGCCGCCTTATACACATTCTTCGGAGCAGATCCTTTCACTCGTCGAGCTACTTGAACGCGACTACAAGCTTCGGTTTGCGTCCCCTGGTGTCCTCCGTTTGGAATATTCGGGGGTTTACTCCCGCTACAAGTTCGGCACTTGGTTCCAGCGGTTTTTCTGTCCCATTTACTGGGACGCTGACAAGCCGCATCTGGGCCAACTACGGTGGCCGTGAAGGGTCAATTGACACCTCGAGTGCAACGCCCCTGAAAACTGTCTAGCCCACAGGCATATTCACTTGTAATCATGTTGCTGTCTTCCTGGCTTGGCAGGCTGCAAAGCGGCAGACTTCGCCCTTCACGGCGCAGCAGGTGCGATCTCAGCTCTACAAACAAAAAACCCCGCACTAGGCGGGGTTTTTGTTTACAGATACCACTCAAGCAACAATCAATCGCCCTGCTGCTTCTGCAGATGCTCCCAACGCTCCTGCGCATCGATGGTGCGTTCCGCAGTCAAACGCGCTTCCAGACGATCCAGGCCGATTTCTTCGCCGGTGTCGGCGCAGTAACCGTAGTCGCCAGCTTCCAGGCGCTTCAGCGTGCTGTCGATCTTGCCGATCAGCTTGCGGTAACGGTCGCGGGTGCGCAGTTCCAGCGAATTCTCGGTTTCGCGGGTTGCGCGCTCCGCTTCATCACCGACGTCGCGCACTTCGTCCTTCAGGTTTTCGATGGTCTGCTTGGACTCTTCCACCAGATCCGCGCGCCAGGTGAGCAGGCGCTGGCGGAAATACTCCAGCTGCAGCGCGCTCATGTACTCCTCATCGGCCGCAGGCTTGTAGCCGGCAGGAACGATGGGGCGGCCGGTGGCGTCATCGGTCTTGTACGCCACCACCTTGACCTTGCCGCGCGGCGCGGGTGCGGTGGACGGCTTGGACACGATAGCCACGGCCACCTTGCCCACGGGACGCGGAGTGGGTGCCTTGGCAACGGGTGCGGGAACGACGGAGGACGCTTTGGAGGTGTTCTTGGGGGATGGTTTCGAGGGCACTTTTATGGGGGTCGGTTTGACTGCTGGAGCGGGTGCCGCGGGAACAGCAGCCTTGGGAACAGGCGCTTCGGCACGGCCAGCAGCCGGGGGGGCGGTCTTGGCAGGAGTCGCTTTGGCCGCAGCCGGCTTGGGGGCCGGTTTCGGAACGGATTTGGGAACAGGTTTTGCAGCAGGTTTCGCCGCCGGCTTGGCCACGGCCTTGGCCGGCACCGGCTTCTTGGCAGCAGGCTTGGCGACAGGCGACTTGGGTGCAGGCTTGGCAGCGGCCTTCTTGGCCACGGGCTTCTTGGCCGGAAGCGGCTTCTTGGCAGCGGGTGCGGGCTTCGCGACGGGCTTTTTGGCGACCGCTTTCTTCGCAACCGGTTTCTTGGCCGCTACTGGCTTCTTGGCCACCGGCTTGGGCGCTGGCTTCTTGGCCGGTGCAGCCTTCTTGGCAACGGGCTTGGCGGGTTTCTTGACCACCTTGGCGGTCTTCTTCGCAGGTTTTTTTGCAGCCACGAAAAGCGCTTCCTTCAACTTCCCGAGGCCCGGGAAGGGGGCGTCTTTATAGCCTAACCGGCCGGGTGCGGCAACCACGCCTTCACCCAACTCGCATATCATCCGGGCATGATCGACCGCATCCTCATTGCCATCCTGCGGGTTTACAAGCGCTTCATCAGTCCCTTGCTGGGGCCCCGCTGCCGCTTTGCGCCGAGTTGCTCGGAATACGCCATGCAGGCCATCGCCCGTTTTGGCGCGCTGCAAGGCGGATGGATGGCGATGCGCCGCGTCGGCCGCTGCCATCCCCTGCACCCCGGCGGACACGACCCCGTCCCCGAAAAACCCGTCCACCCCGCCCACTCCACAGGAACCCACTGATGCCCGGCACCCTGATAGTCAACGCTCGCCTGGTCAACGAAGGTCGCGAGTTCGATGGCGACATCCGCTTTGCCAACGGCCGCATCACCCACGTCGGTGGCCAGCTGACGGCGCAACCCGGCGACCAGGTGATCGAAGCCGGCGGGCGCTGGGTGCTGCCGGGCATGGTCGACGACCAGGTGCACTTCCGCGAACCCGGCCTGACCCACAAGGGCGACATCGCCACCGAGTCGGCCGCGGCCGTCGCCGGCGGGCTGACCACCTTCATGGACATGCCCAACACCAACCCGCCCACCTTGAACGCGCAGGCCCTGCAGGCCAAGTACGACGCCGCGGCGGGCCGGGCCTGGGGCAACTTCGGTTTCTACCTGGGCGCCAGCAACGACAACCTGGACGATGTGCGCACGCTGGACCCCAAGACCGCCCCCGGCATCAAGGTGTTCATGGGCGCCTCCACCGGCAACATGCTGGTCGACAACCCCGACACGCTGGACGCGATCTTCCGCGAAGCACCCACGCCCATCATCACCCACTGCGAAGACACGCCCACCATCAACGCCAACTTGGCCTTGTTCAAGGTGAAGTACGGCGACGACATCCCGGTGGAATGCCACCCGGACATCCGCTCGCGCGAGGCCTGCATCAA
>CALCNV010000091.1 GCA_937897645.1 uncultured Lysobacteraceae bacterium | reverse complement strand
TCATGGCCTCGATCGGCCTTCTCGTAAGTGTCCGTGAAAACGGGGGTGAACCCGGATCCACGGTCCTGTCGAAAAGTACGACATCGATACGCAGATCGAGATTGCAGCCACCAACAGTGCCTTGATCGAAATGCTCGACGCCGTGTACCCGGAGCGCTCCCCGCGTCTTGAAGACACCGAGCGGCAAATATGGATGAACGTGGGTGTGCGAGAGCTGATCCGCCACCTGATCCACCTCCGCGATGAAGACGACCGGCTCCGCCGGGGCTTCTGACCCACCTCACCACCACCTCAAGGCCTCCTCGCGAGGCCTTTCCTATTTCTGGATCCCCTATGCCTACGAAACCCAAAGCCGCAGCACCCGCGCCTACCGGCACCAGCCTGCCCGCCGGTTCCCTCAAGTACCTCCTCACCGACGAAGAGGGCATCACCCGAAACCTCGACCGGTCACCCGGCAACACTCAGACGGTAGCCCTCGTGATCGTTGTCGCTGAAGACGGCACCACCGAATCACACCGCGCCACGAAAGTGGAAGTGCTGGGCAAGGTCTCGCTGGCGTATTCGCAGCATGCACTCCTGCTGCCGTACTCCAATCGACGCCCGTCCATCCATGCCGCATACACCACGACCGCTGAAGTCGTGATCGATTGAGGCAGCGGGAATGACCACGCCCCGCGCCTGCCCCAAGTTCAGCACTTGCGGCGCTCCTTACTGCCCCTTGGATCCTGATCGATCCCACACCACCACGCTCCACCGTGAGCCGTCCTGCCTCTACCTCAGGGAAGCGAGCAAGGCAGACGGCAACGTCCCCTCCGAGTTTCGCCAGACCGTCGAGGAGTCGCTCGCTCTGGTGATGGCAGGGACTGAGGGAGGCGCACCCCTTCGCACCGTGCTGCAGAGAGCAGCGAAGCAAGGCAGCTCACGCGCCAAGACATGCACCCTCTGAGATGGCCCTAGAAGGCCTCCGGCAGCTACACCTCACGGACATGCCGGGGTCTCCTGAGGGGGTAGGTGCGGGTAGCCCCGGAATCCCGTGAGGTGTCGCGATTTGAGCCACCTCCGTTCCTGCATCGATGCGAGGGAGATCCCTCGCTTCAGATGCCCCTAGAACCTCCCCAACGCGACACCTCACGACACCTCAGGCATTGCCGCTACTACCCCAGCGGAAAAACTGAGATCCCGTCAGGTGTCGCGATTTGCCTACCCCATTGAATCCATCTCCAAGGAGAGACCACATGAGCAAAACCACATTGAAGGCAGTGAAGCCTTTGGACACTGATCCGGCTGCACTGGAACGCAGGAAGACCATCTCGCGACTGAGGCGTTCCCGTTTGTCACTGGAGGCGTTCCTATTCCGGCTGGAGACCCTGCATGCCGACAAGAGCGGAGCGTTCCGCATGATGTATCCCGGTACGCCGCTTCTCACTGACGAGGCAGAACCCAAGTTCAATAGCGTCGCCCGTACGAAGCGCGAGGCGTCCCTTGGGTGTGACTTGTGCGCCGCCTGGATTGAAGAGACTGCAGACCTGCGCGAGAAGATTGAAGTCCTGCGGAATACGAAGCTGCCGGAGAAGGCTCCCGACTACGACGGCCCATGGATCCTCCCTCACTGGGCCTTGAGTGCCGGCAAGGTTCGCCCGCGCCACTACCTACAAGACCGCCCACGCCCCGACGTCTCCACGCTCCTAGCAGAGCAGGAAGCGCGGAGAGCCGAACGCAAGGCACGCGGCTCTGCGTTCCTGCAGGAGTTCATGCAGGATCTTGAGGAAGCCGCACAGGCGAAAGCGGCAGCTAACGTCCCACACTGATCAGATCGACGATGAGCCGCCTACCGAACAACACCACACACAGCGTCGAGCCGTAGGGCTTGCGCTGCAGGGTGAGGAGGTCGGCGGCTTCACCGGTGAGGAGGCGTTCGGTGGTGATGTTGAGAGTAGGCATGTGTAGCTCCAGTTGGTGGGTGGAGCCACATGGAATCACGGAAAAAAATCCAAGTGTGCATAGGTATCCGGCATCGGATTCATATTCACTCGCGAGCCTTCCTCACCTTCGGCGGCTTCGCTATCACGACCTTCGCGCCTTCCCCTGCAATGTACGAATCAAGGGGACCACAGGACAGCTTGAGGACCGCCTCGCGCTTCACCGAATCGGGCAAGTCCTTGGAGTAGGTTCCGTAGGTCATACCGTCCCGCGTGTGACCCACCAGAAGCTCTGCAGTCGACTCAGGTACGCCGGCCTTCTCCATCGCATTGGAGAACGTGTTGCGGAGTGTGTGGAAGACGATACCGGGATCAGTGATTCCCAGTTTTCGGATCCGTCGACCGAACCGCTTGCCGACGTTCCACCCGCGCCGCTTGTCGGGACCACCTCGGGACAGACCGGGGATCAGGTAATCGTCGGTTGTCGTTGCCTCAAGCTGGGCGATGAGTGGAGCAATCGCAGGATGGATAGGCACGCGCCTGATCGCTGCCTCGTTCTTTCCTTCGCCGACCTTTAGCACCTCGCCATCTACAGACGACTTCCGAAGCTCTCCGACCTCTTCGCGTCGCATGCCGGTATAAACCGCAATCGCCGCAAGTGACCACATGGGATCCTCAGGCTTCACCCCATGGAACAGAGTAGTCAGCTCCTCAAGTGACCACAGCTCCCGAGGCTTCTGCTTCCCTCTGGTGGAACCCTTCACCGTCTTGGACATCCGGTCTACCGGGTTCACCTCAATCACACCACGCTCAAGCATCCAGTCGAACCATGCGCGGAGGTCTGAGATCTCTTTCTTCCGCGTGGCTACCGAATGAGGTGAGCCGCCCTTCTTCACCCGCTTGAGCATCACCTCCGACACATAGCGCCCAACCTCGCGCCGGGTCACCTCAGTGCCGTCACGGTCACCACCGAACCAAGCCGTAAAGGCCTCCATGCTTCGCCGCTTGGCGTCCACTGTGGAGGCATTGATCCGCTCCTTGGTCTCGCTGAGGTAGGACTCAAGCTGATGGTCGAGTGTGGACTCGAGCTTCCCGGCCAGTGCCTTACGAGCGCGTCGAATCGCCGCAACGTCTGCAGGAGGGAGGCGAGGGTGACCTTCGGAGTCCACACCATGCTCCCGCTCTGCCTTGGAGAGGACATGTTCAACGGAGGCATCGAAATCGATCCCTGCCTCCCGTGCGCTTACCCTGCCGCGCTCCACTGCAGAACGCGCTTCCTGAGCCGCCTGGATCAGGCCTTCGGGTGTCGAGGGTGCGGGTTCGCTTGCAACGGACTCAAGCTGCCGCTGAAGCTCGACGATCACGCCGTGCCTCAGGCGCATGGCTTCGTTCTTGTCGCGTGTCCTTAGGGAGCGCGTGAGGACTTTGCAGCCGAGTGCAGGTTGAAGTGAGCGGGGTACAGGGAGCTGGACATACCAGCCGAGCTTTCGTTGTTTCAGGTAAGATGGCGAGTTCATGGAGGAGGGCGTTAGGTCACCTATTTAGGTCACCGTACCATCCAAAACCCCGAGAGCGTTAGCTATCAACGGTCTTCAGGGCATTCGGAAAAAACTCCCGTCTTCCACCCCATATCGAAAAAGTGGCTGCGGGTTCCTGAATTCGCTGCGACTTGTTACAATATCCACGCAGTTTCAGGGCTGTTAGCTCAGTTGGTAGAGCAGTTGACTCTTAATCAATAGGTCGAAGGTTCGAATCCTTCACAGCCCACCATATCAAAGGCGCCCGGCTTGTCCGGGCGTTTTTTATGTCCTGTACTCATAGATATGGGCGCGCTGCGGCGCGTCGGGCATCACGGCGATCGCGGGCTACGGTGGCGCGGTTCGAATCCTTCACAGCCCACCACACCCGAAGCGCCCGGCCAACGCCGGGCGTTTTTTTGTTGCGGGAACTGCGGGCGGATACAATGTCGGCGAACCAGCGAAAGTGGCGGAATTGGTAGACGCACCAGATTTAGGTTCTGACGGGTAACCCCCGTGCGGGTTCGAGTCCCGCCTTTCGCACCACGCCTCACCAACCCACAAACAAGCGGTATGGGGCGCGCCGTAACGCGTGGCCTCGCTTGGGCACCGAGCTTCAACCGTTCAAGCCGATTTGCCGCCTCTCGGGGCCAACATCGTCCCGCTGACCAATATCGGGCCACGCCCGTTTTGACGCAGGGAAATCCCGCCAAACCAACCACATCGGCCTCTTTCCAGTGGCAGTCAGCCCCGTAATCGGCGAAACTACCGCGTTGCGCCGGTGGCGCGGCGGCCCGCGTGGCTGCCGGGCGGTCCACCGGGTCGTCGCAAACCAGATCATCAACATCGTGCCGTGGCCAGTGCCGCGGACGCAGGAGTCAGTGGATATGCAAGTTTCGGTCGAATCGCTCGGCAACCTCGAGCGCCGCATGAGTTTCACCCTTCCGGCCGAGCGCCTGGACACCCATATCGGCGGTCGCCTGCGCGAGTTGGCCCGCACCGCGCGCATCAAGGGCTTCCGCCCCGGCAAGGTGCCGCAGAAAGTCATCGAGCAGCGCTACGGCCAGCAGGTCCGCCTGGAAGCCCTGAACGGCCTGCTGCGTGAAACCTTTGATTCCGCCGTGCGCGAGCAGGACCTGCAGTTGGCCGGCAACCCGCGCATCGAGCCTGCCGGCGCCAGCGAGCTGGAATGGGTCGCCACGTTCGAAGTGGTGCCTGATTTCGGCGACGTGGACGTGGCCAAGCTCAACGTGGCCCGGCACACCGCCGAAGTCACCGACGCCGACATCGACCAGATGATCGAAAACCTGCGCCTGCAGCGCCGTACGTTCCAGCCGGTCGCCCGCGCGGCCCAGCAGGGCGACCGCGTGGCCCTGGAAACCTGGTCGCAGGCCGGCGATGAACGCCTGCCGGCCGAAGGCATCGAGAAGGGTGCCACCCTGATCGGTTCCGGCGTCATGTACAGCGGCATCGAAAATGCACTGATTGGCTTGGCCAAGGGCGAGGAAAAGGCCATCACGGTCGATTTCCCGGGCGATTGGCGGGTGGCCCAGTTGGCCGGTCGCCAGGTGCAGGTGTACCTGAAGGTCACCGAGGTGTCGGAATCGGTGATGCCGGCCGTGGACAAGGAGTTCGTGAAGAGCTTCGGCGTCAAGGGCGGCGACGTGGAGCAGTTCCGCACCGACATCCGCAGCAACCTGCAGCGTGAGCTCAAGGGTGCGCTGATGACCCGCCTGCGTCGCGAAGTGGGCGAGCAGCTGATCGCCGCCTACGCGCACGTGGAAATGCCGCCGCGCCTGGTGGAGAACGAGGCGCGCGCCATGGTCCAGCAGCAGGTGGAACAGGCCCAGCGCAATGGCCAGACCGTGCAGGTTCCGCCGAATGCCCACGAAGGCTTCCTGGATGCAGCCCGCAAGCGCGTGCTGGTGGGCTTGCTGGTCGGCGTGGTGGCACGCAGCAACCAGCTGCGCCTGGACCCGAAGCGCCTCAACGAGACGCTGCGCCTGATCGCCTCGACCTACGAAGAGCCGGAGCAGGTCATTGAGTTGTACCGCAACGACCCCCAGTTGATGAGTGGACTGCAGAATCGCGTGATGGAAGAGCAGGTGATCGACTGGATCGCCGAGCGCGCCCAGCACACCGAGCAGGCGCTGTCTTTCCAGGAAGCCATCCGCCAGTAAGCAGCACGCGCCTGGATGGCTTCATCCGGGCGCCCCATCCTCAACCAGGTCCGTTTCCACTATGAGCACGATCCTATGAGCTTGATCCAACCCCAAGCCTTGAACCTGGTCCCGATGGTGGTCGAACAGACCAGCCGTGGCGAGCGGGCCTATGACATCTATTCCCGCCTGTTGAAGGAACGCGTGATCTTCCTCGTTGGCGGCGTGGACGACCACGTATCCAACGTCATCGTGGCGCAGATGCTGTTCCTGGAAGCCGAGAATCCCGAAAAGGACATCAGCTTCTACATCAACTCGCCCGGGGGCGTGGTCACGGCCGGCATGGCGATCTACGACACCATGCAGTACATCAAGCCCGACGTGAGCACCATCTGCGTGGGCCAGGCCTGCAGCATGGGCGCGCTGCTGCTGTCGGCAGGCGCCGCCGGCAAGCGTTATGCGTTGCCGAACTCGCGCGTGATGATCCACCAGCCCTCCGGTGGTTCACAGGGCCAGGCCACGGATATCGACATCCAGGCGCGTGAAATCCTGGCCATGCGCCAGCGCCTGAACGAGATCATGGCCAAGCACACCGGCCAGTCCCTGGAGACCATCGCCCGCGACACCGAGCGCGACAACTTCAAGAGCGCCGCGGACGCGGTGGCCTATGGCCTGGTGGACCAGGTGCTGGAACGTCGCCCGGAAGACTCCATCCAGGCCGGCTGAACGGCTTGATGAAGCCGCTGAAAGCCCCGGCAAACAACGTTTCCAACCAATTCCCGGCTGCGCGCCCATCGCGCGGCCGGGAGTGCTATTCTCAAACCGAACGCCCGCTTGACGGGTCGGGTGACTGGACAACCGAAGCATGAGCGAAGACCGGCAAAGCCGTTCCGGCGACAGCAACAAGATCCTCTACTGTTCGTTCTGCGGCAAAAGCCAGCACGAAGTCCGCAAATTGATCGCGGGCCCGAGCGTATTCATCTGTGATGAATGCGTGGAGCTGTGCAACGACATCATCCGCGAGGAGCTGGAAGAGAAGGCGCAGTCCGCCCGCAGCAGCTTGCCCAAGCCGCGCGAGATCCTGGAAGTCCTGGACCAGTACGTGATCGGGCAGCAGCGCGCCAAGCGCACGCTCGCCGTGGCCGTGTACAACCACTACAAGCGCATCGAGAGCCGCAGCAAGAACGACGAGGTCGAACTGGCCAAGTCCAACATCCTGCTGGCCGGCCCCACCGGCTCGGGCAAGACCCTGCTGGCCGAAACGCTTGCGCGCCTGCTCAACGTGCCGTTTACCATTGCCGACGCCACTACGCTGACCGAAGCCGGTTACGTGGGCGAGGACGTGGAAAACATCATCCAGAAGCTGCTGCAGAAGTGCGACTACGACGTCGACAAGGCGCAGCAGGGCATCGTCTACATCGACGAAATCGACAAGATCTCGCGCAAGAGCGAAAACCCGTCCATCACCCGCGACGTGTCCGGCGAAGGCGTGCAGCAGGCATTGCTGAAGCTGATCGAAGGCACCGTGGCCAGTGTCCCGCCGCAGGGCGGCCGCAAGCACCCGCAGCAGGAATTCCTGCAGGTCGACACCAAGAACATCCTCTTCATCTGCGGCGGTGCGTTCGCCGGCTTGGACAAGATCATCCAGCAGCGTTCCACCGAAGCCAGCGGGATTGGTTTTGGTTCCAAGATCAAGAGTTCCGAGCGCAAGGCCGAGATGGGCAAGGTGCTGTCGGAAGTCGAGCCGGAAGACCTGATCAAGTTCGGCCTGATCCCGGAATTCGTCGGTCGCCTGCCGGTGGTCGCCACGCTCGAGGAACTGGACGAACCGGCGCTGATCAAGATCCTGACCGAGCCCAAGAACGCCATCACCAAGCAGTTCAAGAAGCTGTTCGACATGGAAGGCGTGGAGCTGGAATTCCGTCCCGATGCGCTGTCGGCGATCGCCCGTAAGGCGCTGAAGCGCAAGACCGGCGCGCGCGGCCTGCGCACCATCGTGGAATCCGTGTTGCTGGACACCATGTACGACCTGCCGTCGCTTGAAAACGTGGGTAAGGTGGTCGTCGACGAATCGGTCATCGAGCACAAGTCCGAGCCCTACCTGATCTACCAGAACACGCCGCCGCAACCGAAAGTTGCCGCCGCCGAATGAAGCCAAAGCCGCTGCGACCCAGCGGCTTTTGTTTATCCACTTGCATCCCTTCGCGGATGGCCCCATAACGGGTCCATGGTGCCTTGCACTGACTTTTCCGCACACTTGCTGGAGCCCCCATGGCCCGTTCCGAATCGCAATTCCTAGACCTGCCGGTGCTGCCGCTGCGCGACGTGGTGGTGTTCCCGCACATGGTCATCCCGCTGTTCGTGGGCCGCGACAAATCCATGCGCGCGCTGGAACAGGCCATGGACGCCGACAAGCGCATCCTGCTGCTGGCGCAACGCTCCGCCGAGACCGATGACCCGGCCGCGGCGGACATGTATTCCATCGGCACGCTTGCGCAGGTGCTGCAATTGCTGAAGTTGCCCGACGGCACCATCAAGGTGCTGGTCGAAGGCATGGCGCGCGTCAACGTCAGCGAAGTCAGCGAGCGCGAGGGTTCGCTGTACGGACGTGCCGAGGAAATCGACTCCAGCGACATCCGCGAAGGGCGCGAAGTCGAGGCCGTGGCGCGTTCGCTGATGAGCCTGTTCGAGCAGTACGTGAAGACCAACCGCAAGCTGCCGCCGGAACTGCTGCAGACGCTGGCCGGCATCGACGAACCCAGTCGCCTGGCCGACACCATCGCTGCGCACCTTGGCGTGCGCTTGAGCGACAAGCAGCGCTTGCTGGAAACCACCGAAGTCGGTGATCGCCTGGAGCTGCTGGTGGGTTTCGTCGACGGCGAGATCGATGTGCAGCAACTGGAAAAACGCATTCGTGGCCGCGTGAAGTCGCAGATGGAAAAAAGCCAGCGCGAGTACTACCTCAACGAACAGATGAAGGCCATCCAGAAAGAACTGGGTGAGCTGGACGATGCGCCCAACGAGCTCGAGGACCTGGCGCGCAAGGTCGCCGAGTCTGGCATGCCCAAGGTCGTGGAGACCAAGGCCAAGAACGAACTCAACAAGCTGAAGCAGATGTCGCCGATGTCGGCCGAAGCTGCGGTGGTGCGCAATTACCTAGACTGGTTGCTGGGCGTGCCGTGGAAGAAGCGCACCAAGGTGCGCAAGGATCTAAAAGTCGCGCAGGACACGCTGGACGCGGATCACTATGGCTTGGAAAAAGTGAAGGAACGCATCCTCGAGTACCTCGCGGTGCAGTCGCGCGTGACCAAGATGAAGGGCGCGATCCTGTGCCTGGTCGGGCCGCCGGGCGTGGGCAAGACCTCGTTGGGCCAGTCGATCGCCAAGGCCACCAACCGCAAGTTCGTGCGCATGTCGCTGGGTGGCGTGCGTGACGAAGCCGAGATCCGTGGCCATCGCCGCACCTACGTGGGTTCGATGCCCGGCCGCATCGTGCAGAACCTCAACAAGACCGGCAGCAAGAACCCGCTGTTCCTGCTGGATGAGATCGACAAGATGTCGATGGATTTCCGCGGCGATCCTTCTTCCGCACTCCTGGAAGTGCTGGATCCCGAGCAGAACAACACCTTCAACGACCACTACCTCGAGGTGGACCTGGACCTGTCCGAAGTGATGTTCGTGGCCACGTCCAACACGCTGAACATTCCTGGCCCCTTGCTGGACCGCATGGAAGTGATCCGCATCCCCGGCTACACCGAGGACGAAAAGCTCCACATCGCCGAGCGCTACCTGGTGCCCAAGCAGCTCAAGGCCAATGGCCTGAAGCCGGAGGAATTGAAGATCGCCGAAAGCGCCATCCGCGACATCGTGCGCTACTACACGCGCGAGTCCGGCGTGCGCAACCTGGAGCGCGAGATCGCCAAGATCTGCCGCAAGGTAGTGAAGGAGATCGCGCTGGCCGGCCCGAAACCCGCGAAGAAGAAAGCAACCGCCATCAGCGTGACCTCGAAGAACCTGGAGAAGTACCAGGGCGTGCGTCGCTTCGATTACGGTCGCGCGGAAGAGCAGAACGAGATCGGCCTGGTCACCGGCCTAGCCTGGACCGAAGTGGGCGGCGACCTGCTGCAGATCGAGGTCAGCCTGGTGCCGGGCAAGGGTGGCATGACCCTGACGGGGCAGTTGGGCGACGTGATGAAGGAATCCGCTTCGGCCGCGTTGTCGGTGGTGCGTTCACGCGCGGAAAGCCTGGGCATCGACACCGATTTCCTGCAGAAGCAGGACGTGCATCTGCACGTGCCCGATGGCGCAACGCCCAAGGATGGCCCCAGCGCCGGTATCGCCATGGCCACCGCCTTGGTGTCCACGCTGACCAAGAACCCGGTGCGCGCCAACGTCGCCATGACCGGCGAGATCACCCTTCGCGGACGCGTATCGGCGATTGGCGGACTGAAGGAAAAACTGCTGGCCGCCATACGCGGTGGCATCACCACGGTCATCATCCCGGAAGAAAACCGCAAGGACCTGGCCGACATTCCTGCCAACGTCACCGAGGGCATGAAGATCATCCCGGTGCGCTGGATCGATGAAGTGCTTGAGCTTGCGTTGGAACGACCGTCGTCGCCAGCGGCATCGGGTAGTGGCGAGAAATTGCCGGTACGCGAGTCTGGCAAGGTGCCCGCACAGCCCGATGTCAAGCATTGATCGGTCATCCGGAACGTTCATAAAATCGCGAAAAACACCGCAAAACCCGCGCCATTATTGGCTTTTCAGGTTGCGCGGGTTTTTCGCGGCTGGTATAACATGCGACACCCGCAAGCACATGACGACATCGCTTGGCGGCATCTTCGTTCGGATCATCAGCAGGCTCGAGTCTGGGGCAGTCCGACCACTTATTCCGCGGCCTCTGCCGCAATGGGAGTTTCTACATGAACAAAACTGATTTGATCGACGCCGTGTCCGATAGTGCCGACCTGAGCAAGGCCGACTCTGCCCGTGCCGTGGACGCCGTGATCGCAGCCATCACCGGTGCACTGAAAAAAGGCGACAGCGTGACCGTGGTGGGCTTCGGCACCTTCCAGGTGCGTGAACGCGCTGCCCGCTCGGGCCGTAACCCGAAGACCGGCGACACCATCCAGATCGGTGCTTCCAAGAATCCTGCATTCAAGGCTGGTAAGGCCCTGAAGGATGCCGTAAACTAATCTGCTCGCCGCCGGTGTTTCGGCATCGGCCTAGCACGATGGGTGCTTAGCTCAGCGGTAGAGCGTCTCCCTTACACGGAGAGGGTCGGGGGTTCGAAACCCTCAGCACCCACCACCCTAGTGGTGATGTAGCGGTTGAGGGACGGGGGCTGCAAGGCCCGGTGGTCCTGCAAACCGAAGAGTTTTTCAAAGCGGAGTGGTAGTTCAGTCGGTTAGAATGCTGGCCTGTCACGCCGGAGGTCGCGGGTTCGAGTCCCGTCCACTCCGCCATTTTTTGAAGCCGAAAAGGCGCCGCAAGGCGCCTTTTCTGTTTCTCCCGTTCGCACCGGCGGGTGGCTTTCTGTCCCGTCGCCATGGCCATGTGCCGCTTTCTGTTCTGGCCTGCCCCGAAGCACGCTAAACTGCGCGGCTTACGAAACCGGGCTCGACGCAACGATGCTGCAGAAACTCCGTGACAAGACCTCCGGCTGGATCGCTACCGTGGTCCTGGGCCTGTTGATCATTCCCTTCGCCTTCGTGGGCGTGAACGAATACATGGGTGGCGGCACCGACAACGCCGTGGCCAAGGTCGAGGCGCCGCCAAGCTGGTGGAACTCCGCGCCGGGTTGGTGGCCGATGTCGATGCTCTGGCAGCGCGAGGAAGTCACCTTGCAGGAATTCCAGGCAGCCTTTGAACAGGCAAGGCAGCGGCAGCGTGAAGCACTCGGCGAAAACTTCGATCCACGTGCGTTCGAGACCGCGGAAAACAAGCGCCTGGTGCTGGACCAGCTGGTCGACCAGAAAGTGTTGAAACTGACCGCGCGACGTGCGGACATCGTGGTGAGCGACGCGGCGGTGCGCCAGTACATTGCCAACGAACCCGCCTTCCAGGTGGAGGGCAAGTTCGACGCCAACCGCTATGCACTGATGCTTTCATCACAGGTGCCGGCGTTGACGCCAGTCAAGTTCGAACAGGAGCAGCGCGACAGGATGCAGTTGACCCTGATTCCGCAGGGCATCAGCGAATCGGCCTTCGTTCCTTCCAAGGAACTGGATCGCCTGATCACCATGCTGGGCGAGACGCGCGATATCACCATCGCCGCCCTGCCGCCGCCGGTACTGGATGATGCGGCCGTCACCGATGCACAGATCAAGACCTGGTATGACAGCCATGTGGCTGATTTCAGGCAGGGCGAATCGGTCACGCTGGAATACGTCGACATCGACGGCAGCACCTTGGGCGTTGTGGCCACGGCGGATGACGCATCATTGCGCAAGCGCTACGAGCAGGAAAAATCGCGCTTCATGAGTCCCGAGCAACGCGTCGTTTCGCACATCCTGATAGAAGCCCCCGCGGATGCGGACGCCGCCACGCAGAAAGCGGCCGAGCAGAAGGCCACGGCGCTGGCCGAGCAGGCCCGCAAGCCGGGTGCCGACTTCGCCGCGCTTGCCAAGGCCAATTCCAGCGACGCCGGCTCCAAGGACGGCGGCGGCGTACTGCCGGCGTTCGCGCGTGACGGCACCATGGTCAAGCCGTTCGAAGACGCGACCTTCACCATGCAGGTCGGTGAGATCCGCGGACCGGTGAAAACGGATTTCGGCTACCACGTGGTCAAGCTTGTTGAAATCATGCCGGGCCAGGGCAAGTCCTTCGAGGAAGTGCGCGATGAATTGGCGCGCGAGCAGGCGGAAGCCGATGGTGAGCGTGCCTACAACGAACTCGCGGGCCGGATAGTCAACGAAGTCCTGAAGAACCCGACGGCACTGGGTCCTGCTGCACGCAGCGTGAACTTGCCGGTGCAGAAGCTGGGCCCGTTCTCGCGCGCCACGGCATCGGGCATTGCCGCCAATCCCGCCGTGTTGCGTGCCGCGTTCTCCGACACGCTGGTCCAGGACGGTACCGTCAGCGATCCAATCGAGATCGGTCCCAAGCACAGTGTGTTGATCCGGGTGTTGCAGCACACGCCGGAGCAGGCGCAGCCCATCGCGCAGGTGCGTGATGCGGTCATCGCGGCGATCCGCGCCGACCGCACCACCAAGGCGGCGGAAGCGGCAGCGGATGCGTTGCTGGCGCGCGTGGCCAAGGGCGAAAGCCTCAAAGACATTGCCGCGGCGGAAAAACTGCAGGCTGGCCAGATCCCGGGTCTTCCGCGTGGCGCGCCGATGCCGTCGCCGGAAATCAACGCAGCGGTGTTCCAGACGCAGCGGCCGCTGCAGGGCAAGGCATCTGCCGGCAAGGCGCTGATGGAGAACGGCAGCTATGCGGTGTTCGTGGTGGACAAGGTCACCGCAGGTGACATCGCCACGCTGAACCAAGAACAGCGCACGCAGTTGCAGCAGCAAGTGGTGCAGATGGATGGCGGCAGTGCCGTCGAATCCTTCGTCAAGGGAATGCGCAAGCAGTTCAAGGTCACCCTGCAGGAAGACAAACTGTAAGTCCACGCAGCTGCGCGCAAAAAAAAGCCCGGCATCGCCGGGTTTTTTCATGTCGAATGGCGCAAGCCTGATCAGTCGTCGTCGCCGATCCCGGTCATGCCCAGGATGTTGTAGCCGGCGTCGACGTAGGTCACTTCGCCGGTGACGCCTGCCGCCAGGTCGGAACACAGGAAGGCGCCGACGTTGCCCACGTCCTCGATGGTCACGGTGCGGCGCAGCGGCGCGTAGTCTTCCACGTGGCCCAGGATCTTGCGGAAGCCGCCGATGCCGGAGGCCGCCAGGGTCTTGATGGGGCCTGCGGAAATGGCGTTGACGCGGATGCCTTCCGGGCCCAGGTTCAGCGCCAGGTAGCGCACGGTCGCTTCCAGGCTGGCCTTGGCCACGCCCATCACGTTGTAGTTCTGCAGCGCACGTTCCGCGCCCAGGTAGCTGAGGGTCAGCACGGCGCCGTTGCGGCCCTGCATGTGCGGGCGTGCCGCCTTGGCCAAGGCGGCGAGCGAATACGCCGAGATGTCATGCGACAGGGCGAAGTTCTCGCGGGTCAGGCCGTCCAGGAAACCGCCGGTGATGGCTTCGCGCGGGGCGAAGGCGATGGCGTGCACCAGGATGTCGAACTTGTCCCAGTGCTGGCCCAGCTGCTCGAAACAGCTGGCGATCTGCGCGTCATCGGCGACGTCCAACGGCAGCACGATGTTGCTGCCGAACTCCGCTGCAGCTTTCTCCACGCGTCCCTTCAGCCGGTCGTTCTGGTAGGTGAAGGCCAGTTCCGCGCCTTCGCGGTGCATGGCTTCGGCAATGCCCGAAGCGATGGAACGGTCGCTGGCGATGCCGGTGATGAGGGCACGCTTGCCTTGCAGGAAACCCATGGACTTTCTCGCTGGTTGAGCAATGGCTCTATTTTGCCACTATTCGCCGGTCCGGTTTCCGTTGCAGGCGCGGCGGCTCATTTTCCGCCGGCATCGCCTTCCAGCTTGAGCACCATGCCGGGCTGCAGCACGGCCGTGCTGGAGAGGCCGTTGCGCGCGAGCAACTGCTGCGGTTGCTGGCCGTAGCGGCGGGCGATGGTCCACGCGGATTCGCCACGACGCACGGTGTGGGTGCCGGTTGCTGGCTCGGTTGAAGGGGTGGCGCCGGCAGGTTTTTTCGCCGACTTGTCATCGCTGGCGGCCATGTAGGTGATCACCGAAGCAGACGTCGGCGAATTGCTGCTGCTCGCCGGCGCCAGCACCCGCACCGGTTTACCACCGCGCGGGACACTTGCCGCCAGCGCGGGGTTGAGTCGCTTCACCAGCGCAGGGTCATGGCCCTGGCTGCGCGACCAGGCCTCCAGGCTGCCGGCCTGGGCCGGAAGGGTATGCGTGGCAAGGCGCGGCACGGGGCGATCCAGCAGCTTCAGCCATTCTTGGCGGTCATCGGCCTGCTGGAAGATGCAGGCCAGCGCGTGCAGTTTTTCCACATACGAATAGGTGATGCCCGACAAGCCCGGCAATTCCGCGGGTTTGGCGTTCTGCGCATTCATGCCGGCGCGGCGCATGGATTGCAGGATGCGGTATTCGCCGGCGTTGTAGCCCATCACCGCCAAGCGCCAGTCACCGCCGAACATGCCGTGCAGGGTCTTGAGGTAGCGCACCGCCGCCTGGGTGGAATCCACCGGCGACAGCCGCCCGTCGTAGCCCTCGCGCATGACCACGCCGTGGTTGCGTGCGGTGGTGCCGATGAATTGCCACAGCCCGGCCGGACCACTGGGACTGCGTGCGCCCGGCTTGTAGCCGCTTTCCACGAACGGGATGAGGGCGAACTCGGTGGGCAGGTTGGCGGCGCGCAGGGAATCCACCACGTAGCCGAACAGCGGCAGCAGGTCGTCATTGGCCCGTGCGAATTGCCCAGGCGCATGCCCGAAATGCTTTTTCCAGCGCGCGCTGGTGGCCGCGGCATCGCAGGTCGGGTCGGCCAGGCCGGCGCGGAAACTTTCGTAGATATCCAGGCCGTTGCGCTGGCTGGACGGTGGCAGCAAGGCCAGGTCCAGCGGCGGAGTGGCTGGCAGCGCGGCCGGTCCCGTCGGGGCCGCGCCGGTGTTCGGAGTGCCGGCGGCATCGGCCATGGCGTCTGCTGCATGCAGCTTGCCCGTGCACGCCAGCGCAGCCAACAACAGCCACCGGGCCGCCCTCATGCGCGGAAACCGTCCTTCCAGCGCCTGAGCTCGGCGAACGTTTCAACCCGGTCGTTGGTTCCGCGACCCAGTCGGGCGCTGACGGCGCCGCGGACCGCAGGCGAATCAACGCGCAGGAACGGATTGGTGGCCAGTTCCGTGGCAAGCGAGGTGGGCAGGGTGGGGCGTCCGGCGCTGCGCATGGCGTGGGCTTCTTCAGTGCGGCGACGCAGTGCGTCGTTGGCGGGATCCACGGCCCGTGCGAAGGCGGCGTTGGCCAGAGTGTACTCGTGGCCGCAGCAGACCGCGGTGTCGCCCGGCAGGCTGGCCAGGCGCTCCAGCGAGGCCAGCATCTGCGCCGGCGAGCCTTCGAACAGCCGTCCACAGCCCATGCTGAACAGCGTATCGCCGCAAAAAAGGTGACCTTCGCCATGGAAGGCGATGTGGCTGAGGGTATGCCCCGGCACGGCCATCACCGTGAAGTCCCAGCCGTTCAGGCGCAGGCGGGCGCCGTCGCCCACGCGCTCGGTGGCGTAGGGGATGCGTGCGTCCTCCGGTGCAAACACGGGCAAGGTCGGCCAGCGCCCGCACAGTGCCGCGATTCCTCCGGCATGGTCTGGGTGGTGGTGGGTCAGCAGGATGGCGGCGGGCCACATGCCAAGTTCTGCCGCGGCAAGCACGGGCGCGGCATCGCCGGGGTCCACGATCACCGCGTTGCCGTCGTCGTCCACCAGTGCCCAGATGTAGTTGTCTTCAAAGGCAGGCAGGGCGGTCAGGCGCATGGATCACCGGGAAATGAGTGGGGCGGGCCCGGGGGCCGTCCTCTACAATCCTGACCATGCCTGTCCTGCAGATCAGCCGTCAACCCGATGCCTTGTCCTGGTTCGACGCGCCGTCGGGCAAGCCGTTGTTGCTGGCCGAGCAGCCGGGGATCGAGGCGGCCCTGGTCGCACGGCCTGCCCAGCAGCCTTGGCTATGGGTGGGTCCAACGCCTTCCCGCTTGCCCGGCGCCGACGCACTCCCACCGCGCAGCCTGGCCCTGGGCCGTTTGGGGGAGCAGTTTGCCGGCAGCCTGCGCTGCGGATTGCCGCTTCCGCTTCCCAACGAATCGATTGGCAACATCATCCTGCAGCACGCCCTGGATGACGGCAACGAGGCGCTGCTGGACGAATGCGAGCGCGTGCTGGAGCCGGGTGGACGCGTGTGGCTGTTTACCCTGAACGCCTGGAGCCCGTACCGCGCGCGCTGGCGCCGCAGTGGCCTGGTCGTGCGTGACGTGAATGCGTGGCACAAGCGCCTGCGCCGCATTGGCCTGCAGCCCTGCGGCCGCGAAGTGTCCCACCTGGGACCCGTCTGGCGGCCTTCCGCCGGCACCGCCCACTCCGCGACCCCGGACCGCCTGCGTGCCGTCTGCCTGCTGGAAGCCGAAAAACGCGCCGTTGCCCTGATTCCGCCCGCCGCGGTCAAACGCCAATGGCGTCCCGCCGGCGCCGCGCCTGCATGAACCCGAACTCCCCACCTGGAAGCAAGTTGCCGATGAAAGAAGTGGAAATACACACCGATGGTTCCTGCCTGGGCAATCCCGGCCCGGGCGGCTGGGGCGCGGTGCTGCGCCACCAGGGTCGCGAACGCGAACTGTCCGGCGGCGAGGCATTGACCACCAACAACCGCATGGAGCTGATGGCCGCGATCATGGCGCTGGAAGCACTCAGCGAACCCTGCCAGGTCACCCTGCAAACCGACTCGCAATACGTGCGCCAGGGCATCACCGAATGGATGGCGAATTGGGTGCGGCGCAACTGGAAGACCGCCGGCGGCGACCCGGTCAAGAACCGCGACCTGTGGGAACGCCTGCATGCCGCCAACCAGCGGCACACGGTGGAATGGCGCTGGGTGAAAGGCCATTCCGGTGATCCTGACAACGAGCGCGTGGACGTGCTGGCGCGCGACGCGGCGATGAAGTTCCGCGATGTGGCGCAGGTGCAGTGAATTGAACGCGGCCGTGATCGAAACCGAACGCTTGGCATTGCATGCGTTCGACCCGGATTCCGAAGGCGACGTGGCCTTCATGCAACGCTTGCTCAACGAGCCCAGCTTCATCCAGAACATCGGTGACCGCGGCGTGCGCAGCCTCGTGGATGCACATGCCTATCTGTTGAAAGGCCCGGTCGCCAGCTATGCCGCCAATGGCTTTGGCCTGTACCGCATGCAGGTAAAGGCGAGCGGCGACACCATCGGCACCTGTGGCCTGGTCAAGCGCGCGACACTGGACCATGCAGACCTTGGCTACGCGCTATTGCCGGAATCCTGCGGCATGGGGTATGCCGTCGAAGCCGCCGCAGCGGTGCTGGCATACGGACACGGCGTGCTTGGACTGCCACGCATACTGGCGATCACCAATCCCGGCAATACGGCGTCCATCCGCGTGCTGGAAAAACTCGATTTCAGGTTCGAGAACATGGTGCAATGGTCGCCTGACAATGTTGCGCTCAAGCTGTTCGCGCACGAAGCCCCAAGGTAAGCCTACATATGCGTCAAATCATCCTGGACACCGAAACCACCGGCCTGGAATGGAAGAAAGGCAACCGCGTGGTCGAGATCGGCTGCGTGGAATTGTTCGAGCGTCGGCCCACCGGCAAGACCTATCACCAGTACATCAATCCGCAGCGTGAATTCGAACAGGGCGCGGCCGAGGTCACTGGGCTCAGCCTGGATGCATTGGCCGACAAGCCATTGTTCGCAGACATCGCCGATGATTTCCTGGCATTTATCGACGGGGCGGAACTGGTGATCCACAACGCCACGTTCGACATTGGCTTCCTCGACTACGAACTGTCCCTGCTCGGCGAGCGCTACGGCCGCATGCGCGATCGCGTGCAGGTCGAAGATTCATTGCTGATGGCGCGGCAGCGCTTTCCCGGCCAGCGCAACTCGCTGGACGCACTGTGCAAGCGCCTGGGCGTGGACAACGCCCACCGCCAGCAACATGGCGCACTGCTCGATGCGCAGTTGCTGTGCGAGGTGTACCTGCACATGACGGCCGGGCAGAGCGAGATCGGGTTCGGCGGGGATGAAGAGTCGTCGCAGGCATCGGCCGCAGCCGTGCCCGCCTTCACTTCGCTGGCACAAGGCGAGCGCCTGCGCGTAGTGGTGTCTGAAATCGAGTTGGCTGCCCACGAATCACGCCTGGCCACGCTGCGCAAGAAATCAGGCGGCCGCTGCCTGTGGGATCCATCGCCCTTGTAGGAGCGCCCCATGAGCGCGAGCTCTAGGCTGCGGAAACACAATTCCTGAAAAGCTCGCGCCCATGGGCGCTCCTACCACGCGGATGATCAGTGGCAGCGGACCAGGATGGCGGTGACGTTGTCGGAGCCGCCGCCGTCGAGCGCAGCGGCGATCAGCGTGTCCACGCATTCCTGCGCGCTGCAATCGTCGTGGCGCAGGGTGCTGGCGATGCCCTTGTCGTCGACTTCTTCGGTCAGGCCATCGCTGCACAGCAGCAGCTGCATGCCGGGCTTCAATTCACCGGTCATGGTTTCGACATTCAGATGGTTGGGATCGGTGACGCCCAACGCCTGCGTCACCACGTTGCGATGCGGGTGCGAGCGGGCCTGCTCGTTGGTCAGTGAACCCTGGGCGATCAGTTCCTGCACATAGCTGTGGTCCTGGCTCAACTGGGCCAGGTTGCCGTCGCGCCACAGGTAGGCGCGGCTGTCGCCCACCCAGGCCACTTCGAAGCGGCTGCCGTGCACGCGCACCGCGACCACGGTGGTGCCCATGGGCAGGGTATCGTTGCGGCGCTTGGAGGTGCGGATGATTTCTTCGTCGGCAATGCGGATGGCCTGGGCCAGCGGCGTGCCGTCGCGGATTTCGCGCACGATGGTTTCGCGGGCCAGGGCGCTGGCCACTTCGCCGCACGCGTGCCCACCCATGCCGTCGGCCACCAGCCACAGCCCGAGTTCGCTGTCGCCGTAATAGGTGTCTTCGTTCAAGTCGCGCCGCAGACCCACGTGGGTCAGGTGTCCGAATTCGATCATGGCGCCCTGTTGGTTGTTGAATCCGATGGTCCCTATCGGCTTTAACGGAATGATCGCCACGAAACGGTCAAGCGGCAATAGTGGGAGCGCTGGCAGGCGCGGCCGGTTCAGGGATTGACGGCGACCCGAACGGCATTTGCTTGTCGGCAAGCGCCCGGCCCCGTATCATTCACGCCCCCGGACTACACGGACGGGGCGACCGGAGAGGTGGCAGAGTGGTCGAATGTACCTGACTCGAAATCAGGCGTACGTGTAAGCGTACCGTGGGTTCGAATCCCACCCTCTCCGCCAGATATGCCAAGGCCCCCGCAAGGGGGCTTTTGCTTTTGGCGGGTTGCGACTGGACGTAGTCACGCCATTTCGCCGTTTGCCATCGCAGGTGGGGGGATGGCAATGGTGGGCCAGGGCCCACCCTACGGCCTACAATCGGACTCCCTGCAACCAGAGTCGCCCCCCATGTCCGAAATCCAAGCCCCCGTGTCCTTTGGCGAACTGCTCGACAAGATCGCCATCCTGCAGATCAAGTCCGAGCGCATGAGCGACGCGGCCAAGCTGGTCAACGTGCGCAATGAATTGTCCGCGCTCGAGACCACGTGGATGGCGCATCCGGCGGCGGGCCACGACATCGTCGAGCTGCGTGCGCAGTTGAAGGCCGTCAACGAGCGCCTGTGGGTGATCGAGGACGACATCCGCATCAAGGAGAAGGCGCAGGAGTTCGACGCGGAATTCATCCGCCTCGCCCGCGCGGTGTACTTCGAGAACGACGAGCGCGCCAAGATCAAGAAAGACATCAACCTGGCGCTGGGTTCCAGCTACGTGGAAGAGAAGTCGTACCAGGATTACCGGAACACTTCAGCGCAGTGAAGCGTAGGGTGGGCCTTGGCCCACCGCTCTTGTCTTCGCGAATTCCATGCGGCGGGCCGGGGCCCGCCCTATCAGCTGTCAGGGTGCTCCCATGCATCCCATAAGACTGATATTTTTAACTCTCATATTGCTGTTGATCGCGGCGTGTGCCTCCAATTCCACGAGCGCTCCTTACCCGCCCGAGTGCGACATTTCATCCTTACGCTCTAGCGACTATCCGCATGACACGTGGTGCAGCATCAAGTACGCCGCACTGCGCTGCAGCACCAAATCCGATAAGTGCCTCGTTCAGTGTGAGCAGCACGGCGGCGCTAAAAACATAGGCGGCGGCTGTTCGCATATATGCTCCCCAGGGGTATACACGCAAGAGGATGTAGTTGCCAATGGCGGGGAGTTCACTCCTCCCGGTTCAATTGAGTGCGCGAATGAAGACGTGCCCTAATAATTCCAACCCGAGTGCGCATCGTTACGGCATCAATCGGATGATAGGGCTGGACGGGCCGGTTTAGTTCAGGTGTCAGATGCGCTGATCGTCGATGTAGCGCTCAAACGCCGCCACCGCATCCTCGACGCCAATCAACGCCATCACGTCGTCGAACTCGATCTTGGTGCCCCACTTGAGTTCGCTGGCCGGCTTGGCCAGGAACCTGCGTGCGGCCGCGTCGTACTTGTCCACGCAATAGCGCACGTCCGAATACGGGCCGCTGCGAAGTGGATTGCTGGCCGCGTGCAGGCCCAGCACCTTGGTGCCCATCGCGTTGGCGATGTGCATCGGCCCCGAGTCCGGGGTCATCACCAGGTCGGCGCGTTCCAGCAGCGCGGGTAGTTGCTTGAGCGTGTCCTTGCCCACCAGGTCCAGGGCCGGGTGCTGCATCGCCGCCACGATGGCGTCGGTAGTGCTGCGTTCCAGGTCGCTGCGGCCACCACACAGCACGACGCGCCAGCCCTTGCCGGCGGCATGGTCGGCCACGGCGGCGTAGCGGTCGGGATACCAGTTGCGTCGTGCATGGCTGGAGCAGGGCGAGATCATCAAGGTCGGCGATCCATCGTCCTGCCACTGCGCCGCGGCCCATTCGCGCGCCGCGTCGGGTACGGGAAGGTTCCAGGACACGTCGGCCTGCTTCAGGCCCAGCGGTTCGCAGAAACTGCCGATGGCATCCAGCACGTGGATGCCGGGACGGTCGGGGATGCGTTCGTTGATGAAGAGCCCGTGCAGGTCCTTGGCACGTGCGCGGTCATAGCCGATGCGCCGGCGCGCCGGAATGAACCCCGACAGCACGTTGGCGCGCAAGGCGACCTGCATCTGCAGCAGCACGTCGAAACCTTGCGCCGGCAATTCCCTGCGCAACGCGCGCATGCCGGCCAGGCCGGAACGCTTGTCGTATGTGTGGAAGACCACGTCATCCAGGCCTTCCAGCAGTTTCTGCCCGCCCTTGTCGATGACCCAGTGCAGCGGCAATTGCGGCCACGCCCGCTGCAACGTGCGCACCAGCGGCACGACGTGGGTCACGTCTCCAAGCGCGGAAAGGCGCAGCAGGCATAGCGATAAGGGAATAGTGGACAAGTATTGTTAGACTCCGAAGATGGTCGATTTTGACTCAACCGAATCCCTGACGCCGTTCCGCGAAGGCCGTGGGCTGGGTGCGATTCTGTTCGACAGCAAACAGGTTCGGCAAGCGGATCCGGAGTGGTTCGTGCCCGCGCGCTGGAATGATCGTGCCCGGCCCGTCGATAGTGGCGGGCGCGGCGGCGCGTGGTTCGTCGATGCCCCGTTCGGTCCCAGCCTGCTGCGACTGTACCTGCGCGGCGGCTGGGCGGCGAAGCTGAGCCGCGACCAGTACCTGTGGCATGGCGCCAACCGCACCCGCAGTTTCGCCGAGTTCCGCCTCACCCGCGCCTTGCTCGCGAAAGGTTTGCCGGTGCCGCGACCCGTTGCCGCCAGCTACGTGCGCGACGGCCTGCACTACCGCGCGGCGATCCTGCTGGAGCGCTTGCCGGACGTGCGTTCGCTGGCCGACCGTGCGCAGGTGGCCGGGACCGATGCGCCGTGGGAAGAGACCGGTCGCCTGGTCGCGCGTTTCCACCGTGCCGGCCTGGACCATACCGACCTCAACGCCCACAACCTGCTGTTCAACCCGCAGGGCAAGGGCTGGATGATCGATTTTGACCAGTGCCATCTGCGCATTCCCGCCACCCGCTGGCGCGAAAACAACCTGATACGATTGCAGCGCTCATTGTTGAAGTTGCGCGGCGCGCGTACTCGCGACCAGGTGCTGCAGGATTTCCTGCGCCTGCGTCGCGCCTATGACCTCGCCTGGGAGCGCGGCTACTGATGGGCTGGTCGCTGCGTTTCCATGGGGTCGGCAATGCGTCGGCGGTGGAGCTGGGATCGGCGAATGCCACGCTGGAACGCGACGGCACGCCGTGGCTGACCATCGATTGTGGCGCGGAAGGTCTGTCGCACTACCTGTCGCACTACGGCGAGATGCCGCGGGCCTTGTTCATCACCCACGTGCACCTGGACCACGTCGCCGGGTTCGAGCGCCTGTTCGTCGCCACCTATTTCGATCCGGCACGACGGGGCAAGGTGAAACTGTACGTGCCTGCCACCGTGGTGCCGCTGCTGCACCAGCGCATAGGTGACTACCCCAACGTATTGGCCGAGGGCGGGGTGAATTTCTGGGATGCCTTCCAGGTGATACCGGTAGGTGCTTCGTTCTGGCATGACGGGGTGCGACTGGAAGTGTTCCCGGCACGCCATCACTGGCCGGAAACCGCCTATGGGCTGCGCCTGCACGGCAGCGTGGTGTGGACGGGCGATACGCGGCCGATCCCGGAAGTGCTGGCGAAATTCGCCGACGCCGGTGAAGTCATCGCGCACGACTGCAGCCTGCATGGCAATCCCTCGCACAGCGGCATCGATGACCTGGAGCGCGAGTATTCCGCCTCGTTGCTGCAGCGCTGTGTCCTTTACCACTACGCGAGTGCCGCGGATGGAGAGGCATTGACGGCGCGCGGCCATCGCGTGGCGCTTCCGGGCGAAGTGCTGGCCTTGCCGGACAGCACGGCATCCTGCGTGCCGCGCACATGAATGCCGTCCTGCACAGCGCTGCCTTGTCGCTGGATACGCGAGGTCGACCGCTGCGCGACCTGCGCCTGTCGGTCATCGAGGCCTGCAACTTCCGCTGTGGCTATTGCATGCCTGCCGAGCAGGTGCCCGATGACTACGGCCTGGATGCGGCGTCACGCATGTCGTTCGATGAAATGGAAACGCTGGTGCGCGCATTCGCGCGCGTCGGCGTCAGCAAGCTGCGCCTGACGGGTGGCGAGCCGCTGTTGCGCAAGCGATTGCCGGAGTTGATCGCGCGGCTGGCGCGCATCCCGGGTATCGACGACCTGGCGCTCACCACCAATGGCTCATTGCTCGCCGCACAGGCGGTGGCCCTGCACGAAGCAGGGCTGCGTCGGCTGACCGTCAGCCTGGATGCCCTGGATGCGTCCTTGTTCCGCAAGCTCTCAGGCGGTCGTGGCGAAGTGGATGCGGTGCTGGCCGGAATCGAAGCCGCCACGCATGCCGGATTCGATTCGCTGAAGATCAACTGCGTCATCCAGCGGGGCGTCAACGAAGACCAGGTGCTGCCGCTGGTCGCGCATTTCCGCGGTAGCGGGCACGTGCTGCGTTTCATCGAATACATGGACGTGGGCACCTGCAACGGCTGGACGCGCGAAGACGTGGTGACTTCGACTGAATTGCGCGACCGTATCGCGGCACGCTGGCCGATCCAGCCGCTGGACCCCAACTATCGCGGCGAAGTCGCCACGCGCTATCGCTTCGAAGATGGAGCGGGCGAGGTGGGTTTCGTCAGCTCCATCAGCGAGACCTTCTGCGGTGATTGCCACCGCGCACGCGTTTCCGCCGACGGCCGACTGTATACCTGCCTGTTCTCCGCGGAGGGCACGGATCTCCGCGGCATGGTCGCTCGTGGCGAGGACGCGCTGGCTGAACACGTCACTGGCCTGTGGTCGCGTCGTTCGGATCGGTACAGTGAACTGCGTGGCGAACGCATCGCTACACACGGCAAGCATGTCGAAATGTTCCTCATCGGGGGTTGAATGGCAACGCGCAAGAAAACACTGACCCATCTGGATGCCAGTGGATTGCCGGCCATGGTCGACGTGTCCAGCAAGGCAGTGAGCGTGCGTACGGCTACGGCGGGGTGTCGGGTGCGTTTCCCCGCGAAGGTGGCTGCACAGCTGCGCGCGAATGGCCTGCGCAGTGCGAAAGGTGGCATCGTCGAGACCGCGATCATCGCTGGGACCATGGCAGTCAAGCGCACGCACGAGCTGATTCCGTTCTGCCATCCGCTGCCCATCGACGGGTGTCGCTTCGCCGTCGATTGGGAAGGCGATACCGCGCTCGGGATCGAGTGCAGCGTCACCACCACCCATCGCACGGGCGTTGAAATGGAGGCATTGACGGGTGCCACTGTCGCAGCATTGACCGTGTACGACATGTGCAAGGCCTTGTCGCATGACATCGTCATCGGTCCGGCGAAACTGCTGCGCAAGCGCGGCGGCAAAAGCGACGTGGGAGCCGCTTGATGGTGACGCTGACGGTGCTGTATTTCGCCAGCCTGCGTGATGCGGCGGGCATGGCGTCAGAAGTGGTCGAGTCTGATGCGGGTGATTTGCGCGGGCTGTACGCGGAGCTGCAATCCAGGCATGGCTTCAGTTGGTCGACGGACACGTTGCGGGTAGCCGCGCAGGGTGAGTTTGCGAAGTGGGATGATGCGCTGCGCGACGGCAGCGAGGTTGCGTTTATTCCGCCGGTGTCGGGGGGGTGAATGAACATGATTCATCGATCCGATAGGGTAATTCCCGTCATCCCAGCGAACGCTGGGATCCATCTTGATCTTGATTCTTGGCGTGATCGAAAAGCACAGGCAAAGTCAAAATGGATCCCAGCGTTCGCTGGGATGACGATTTCTGTTATTGGTTGCCTATGACGAAATTCACCATCTCTGACAGCACGATCCAGCTCGAGCCATTGCGTGCATCGCTCTCCCATCCGCAAGCCGGTGCATTCACCAGCTTCGAGGGCTGGGTACGTGACCACAACGACGGTCGCGCGGTGGACGGATTGCGCTACGAGGCCTATGTCGCGCTGGCGACGACCGAGGGCGAGCGCGTGGTGCAGGAGGCGCTGGGGAAATTCGCGATCATCGATGCGCGATGCGTGCATCGGGTAGGCGACCTCGCCATCGGTGACCTGGCGGTGTGGGTAGGCGTCAGCGCCGCGCACCGGGGGGCGGCTTTCGATGCCTGCCGCTACATCATCGACGAAGTGAAATCACGGGTGCCGATCTGGAAACACGAGCAGTACCGCGAGGGCCGCGCGGAGTGGCTACATCCGCAATGAATGAAGTAGGGAGGCCGTGCCAGAAAGGTGGCGGCCCCGCGCCCCGCAGAAACCACCAGGCCAGTAGCAACGAGGCCGTCGCAACGGCAAGAAATCGTGACTAGAAGCCATCTCAAAATAGGACAACACCAAATTTATGTGTCGTTCCTCCCCGCGAAGGCGGGGGTCCAGGGACATTAAGTTGTTGAAAATCAAAGTCCATGGGTTCCCGCCTTCGCGGGAATGACGATTTGAAATTTTATGGGAAACAAGCGTGGTCTATTTTGAGATAGCTTCTAGCCGCCTTCACTGAAAAGAGGACAAGAGGCTTTGCCACAAAGGTGGCGGCCCCGCCGGCTGACCTCGGCACCCGCATCAGTCAATACCGTTGCTGCCTTCCGGCCCTGGCGGAGTTTTCAACCTAGCGTCGCGAGGGGCCGACGGGGCCACCATAGGACTGGATGCACACGACGGAACATCCTGAAACTGGGGAAGAAGGGTGCGGTGGACGTCCCGTACTGCCTTGCTTCCGATACGACCACAAATCGAGGCTTGGCCCGGTTTGCGAGCCGGCATTCTACCAGCTTGGCCTCGAGCGCTGCACTATCGATCCGGCCCATGAATTGTGGGAGCGGCTTCAGCCGCGACGGGCTTTACCGGGAAAGCCCGTCGCGGCTGAAGCCGCTCCCACAGTGAAACGCTTTCCCGACCGAACCTGCATCTGGGGGGCAATCCATGTGGTTCCACGCCGGATATTGGCCCCCGGCACGGAGAGCGGCGTCTTCCAGAAGACTCTCATGGCCAGCTGGATCATATGGCCTTATTGCAACCCTGCATCCCCTCAACGCCGCAGCGCATACGGTCCAAACGTGTTGCCGATGAAGCCGCCTGCGACGGCCGCACTCAGCAGGCTGGCGTCGAGATTGGTGGCGACGGGCTGCCACTGGCCGGGTTCGACGGCGTAATAGACGTTGAGGCGTGGTCCATCCAGGTCGAAGCGCAATGACACCGGACGGGTGGTCGCGGGCAGGGCAATCCGCTTGAACTCCTGGCCTGCGATCGGACTGTGTTCCCCGGTGCGCTGCAAGACCACCACGGCGAGCGCGCGTGCATCGTTCTCGACGGCAACCACGTAATGGTTGCGCTCGTTCTGCAGCAGCACCAGGCCAGCCAAGGCGCCGCTGTCGATGCTGGTCGGATCCAGCGTCGCCGTGATCGTGGCGCGATGGTGCTGCAGGCGATGGGCCAGGTAAGCCGGCTGGCCGCCACTGCCGTGGCCGCCGATTGGCGTGGAGGAAGGGGTGATGTGCAGGCCGTCCGCAGCGGTCTTGAACCAGGGCTGCTTCGGCGGATGGATGGTCATCCATTGCAGCGGCATCGTTTCGGCAGTGAACGCTTCACTCCACTGGAATGCGCCGGTGGTGGGCAGCGGTTGCGGACTGCTTGGCAGGTCGGGACGCTGGACGGCCACGGGGATGCGTGCGCCGCGCGGCAACACCATCGGCCAGCCATCGTGCCAGGTGACAGGAAGCAGGAAGGTCTCGCGGCCCAGGTTGTATTCATTGCCACGGTAGGGACGCGTGGCCAGGAACACCGCCCACCACGAACCGTCCTTCAGCTTTACGAACTGCGCATGTCCGGCGGAGGTAATCGGGTCGGGACGCTTCGGATCCAGGTCGCGCTGGGTCAGCGAAGGATTGCCCGGCCATGGTTCGTAGGGCCCGGTGACCTGTCTGCTGCGCCAGACCATCTGCGCATGCTGCTCGCCGGTGCCGCCCTCTGCAGCGGTCAGGTAGTACCAGCCATCATGCTTGAACAGATGCGGACCTTCGATGTGCTCGGGCTTGCTGGCTGGGTCAGCCCCGCCATCCACCAACACCATGCGCGGGCCGATCATTTTCTGGTTGGCGATGTCGAACTGCTGCATCCAGATCGCGCGATGCCCGTCGTAGCGCATCTCGCCTTGCGGCACGTCGTTGTTGACCATCCAGGCCGTGCCGTTGTCATCGAAGAACAGCGAGGGATCGATGCCGGTGAACCCCAGCCACACTGGATCCGACCACGGGCCCGCGGGATTTTTCGCAGTGATGAGGTAGTTGCCGCCGT
>CALCNV010000090.1 GCA_937897645.1 uncultured Lysobacteraceae bacterium | reverse complement strand
GCCGCCCAGGCGTTACCTGGCACCGTGCCCTGTGGAGCCCGGACTTTCCTCGGCACCCGCTTTCACCGAAGTGATTGCGAATGACGCGACTGCCTGGCCGACTCCGCCGCGCGCATTGTCGCATGCGCGGTTCAGGGTGGCGACTCTCGTGGTGAACGTGCGACGCCGGGGATAGATCGCGCTGGACAGCTGCATCGGTCCGAACGAAATATCAGGCATCACCACGACGCAGTTGACGAAGCATCCATGTTGCGCACTATCCTCAGCCAATGAAGACCGACCTCACCACGATGCTTCGCGAGCGACTGGGTCTTGCTGTTCCTGTTCCGGTGGAATTCCAACGGGGCGAGGTCATGGAGGCGGATGGTTTTAGCCGTGAAAGGATCGAATACCGGGGACTCGAAGGTGACCTTATCCCGGCTTTCCTGTTCACGCCCACAGGGCGCGATACGCTCGGCGGAGTGGTGGTCTTCCATCAACACAATGGGGAGTTCCACTTCGGCAAGAGCGAGGTAGCCGGCGAGGTGGGCGACCCGTTCCAGGCCTTCGGGCCGGCGCTTGCCCGTAGCGGCGTAGCGGTCCTGGCCCCGGACGCCATCACGTTCGAGGATCGACGGGGCGCGGTCCAGGGAGTGGAACCGGATTTTTACGATTGGCTCCAGCACTACAGCGCCATGAGCTATCGGTTGCTGGATGGCGACCTGTTGATGCGAAAGTGCCTGGATGACGCCCAACGGGCCTTGAGCGTGCTGCTGCAAGCCTCTGGCGTGGACGAGCGGCTCGTGGGCGTGGCAGGACACTCCTACGGTGGCTACACGGCGCTCTACCACGCGGCAATCGACGCGCGTTGCAGGTTCGCATGCGTCAGCGGTGCCGTGTGCAGCTTCGAGACGCGTCGCCGGGAGGGCACCGGGATCACCCTGTTCGAGGTCGTGCCCGGGCTCGCCCGCCAGATCGACACGCACGATGTTCTTTCCGCCATCGGACCTCGGCCGGCCATGGTCGTATCGGGTAGCGGGGACAAGTACTCGCGGGATGCAGACCAGGTCGTGGCCAAGGTCGCCGGTGACTTCATCACCGAGCTACGCGTCGACCGCGGTCATGCGCTTGACCAGGAACGGTTCGATGCGATCGTCGAGTGGATCGTCGATCGTGTATCCAATCAGCAGGAAGTGATATCTGAGGCCTGACTCAAGCCGTGCAGCGGAGCGGTGTGAATTCTTACTCAGCGATCCTGTGGGAGTGTCGCCCCAAAGAAAAAGCAGCGATCTGCACGATCTCCGCCTTGGGTCGAAACCAGTCAGTCGCCACGTCCGTACAACGCCTTTCGTGGCGCGCCACTGATCTCCGCCGCCAGCTTGGCCGCCGTCGAAGGTGGCAGGTGTTCACTGAGCTTGGCGTAGAGGCGGTGGCCCTCGACCAGTTGCGCCTCGATGTCATCCTCCACGCCGTGCACCATCACCACGAACTCGCCCTTGCGCTGATTGGGATCGGCATCCACCTGCGCCTGCAGTTCGGCGAGGGTGCCGTCGAGCACGGTCTCGAACAGCTTGGTGAGTTCGCGCGCGATCACTGCTACGCGGTCGTCGCCGAACACACTGCACATATCGGCCAGCGATTCGGCGATGCGGTGCGAGGATTCGTAGAACACCAGCGTGCGGGTTTCGCTGGCCAACCGACCCAGCCTCTCACGCCGTGCGGATGATTTCGCAGGCAGGAATCCCTCGAAGGTGAAGCGGTCGCTGGGCAGGCCCGCGACGCTGAGTGCCGCAATTGCCGCACAAGCCCCGGGAATCGGACTGACCCGCAGCCCGGCCGCACGCGCGGCACGCACCACGCGATAGCCGGGATCGCTGACCAGCGGCGTGCCGGCGTCGCTGACCAGGGCCAGCGAGTCACCGCCGTTGATGCGTTCGACGATGCGTTCGGACATCGCCTCTTCGTTGTGCTCGTGCAGGGCCAGCAGCGGTCTGTCGATGCCGAAATGCGACAGCAGCTGGCGGGTGTGGCGGGTGTCTTCGGCGCAGATACCGGCCACGCTGCGCAAGGTCTCCAGCGCGCGTGGCGACAGGTCGGCGAGGTTGCCGATGGGCGTGGCGACGATGAACAGTGTTCCAGCGGACATGGGGACGATCCTGGGGGCGTTGGCTGAACGCAGTCGCGTGCAGCCGAAGGTACAATCCTAGCCGGTTCCCACGCATGGCCGTCGAGCATACCCATGGATAAGCGATTCGGAAGGATCTTCCTGCTGTTGTTGTTGGCAGCCCTGTTCGCCGGCTGCGCCACCACCCAGGTCAGCGGCCCGGCCAAGACCAGCAGCAGCGCAGCGTTCGTAAGTGCGGGCCAGCTTGCCCACAACCACGCGTCCCTGAGCGGCCAGGCCAAGACCGACAACGCGCGCGAGATCGAGCGCCTGCTCTCCGCCATCGACAACGACACCCTTGCCCGCGACGCCGCCGCCTTGCCGGTCGGCGATCCGCTGTATGCCTTCGCCGGGCAGGCGCTGTTGAAGCGTGGCCTGCCGTTGCCGCGTCCCTTCGACCGCAGTGCCAACTGGCGTTTCGACCTGAACGACCGACCGGCCGCGGATCGCGACGGTTACCGCCCGCCGGTCAAACTGGCGGTGTTGCTGCCCCTGTCCGGATCCTTGGCCACGGCCTCGGCACCGGTACGTGACGGCCTGCTTGCCGGCTACTACGGCGAAAACCGTCGTCGCCCGGAAATCACTTTCTATGACACCGCCGGTACGCCCACCGGTGCGATTGATGCATATGGCAAGGCGGCCGCCGCGGGCGTGGATTTCATCATCGGGCCACTGGGCCGCGATGAGGTCAGCGCGGTGTTCCGCGAATCCAGCCTGGCCGTGCCGACGCTGGCCCTGAATCGCGGCGTGGTGACGCCACCACCCGGCAATGCCGGTTTCTCGCTGGCACCGGAAGACGACGGCATCGCCGCCGCCGAATACCTGCTCAGCCGCGAACGCAAGACCGCGCTGGTGATCGGTGGCAACGACGACAACGGCAAGCGTGCGGCAAGCGCGTTCCGTGCACGTTTCAGCGAACGCGGTGGCACGGTGGTGGATACGCTCAGCGTGGCCGAAATCCCCGGCGATATTTCCGCTGCGCTGTCTGCCGCTTCAGCGCGCGGCGTGGACTCGGTGTTCCTGGCATTGAAGGGCAACACCGCACGCGCGATAGCACCGCAGTTGGCCATGGCCGGACTCGGTGGCAAGAGTCGAGTGGCGACCTCGCAGCTGATTTCCGGTACCGGCAAGCCCGAGCAGGACAGCGCGCTGGACGGCATCATCTATCCGACCGAAGTGTGGACGGCGCGTGGCGTGCCGGGCCTGCCGGCGGCAAGCGTGGTGGGCGCGCAACTGCCGACGGCACGCGGCCCGGCCGCACGCCTGTTCGCCTTCGGCTTCGATGCGTGGTTGTTGACGGCCTACCTAGAAAAACTGGCGACCGGCAACAACGTGCAGCTTGAAGGTGCGACCGGTGAACTGCGCATGGATGGCTTCGGCAACGTGGTGCGCGCGCCGGCCTGGTCCACGTTCAGTGGCGGTCGCAGCGTGCCTGTCGGCGGCGGTGGCTGAGCGCACCACCATCGACCGCAACACGCGCGGCAAGCAGGCGGAAAGCGCAGCGCGTGATGCGCTGCTGAAAGCCGGGTTGCGCGAGATCGCGCGCAACGTGAACTATCGCGGCGGTGAACTTGACCTGGTGATGCTGGACGGCAGCGGGCGCGACGGCGCCACGCTGGTGTTCGTGGAAGTGCGCTACCGGCAGTCACGTGCCTTCGGCGGTGGCGCGGCGTCCGTGGACATCGGCAAGCGCCGCAAGCTGGTGCATGCCGCGCAGTTGTTCCTGGCCGAACACCACGAGTACGCGAACGCCGCATGCCGCTTCGACGTGGTGGACGCCGAAGGCGACCCGCAGGCACCGCGCGTCACGTGGCTACGCGATGCATTCCGTGCGGATGACATCTAGGCAAAAGCATGCCCAGCATCCTCACGCATGCAGCGGTTCCCCTGGCGATGTACTACGCCGCTGGCCGCGGCAAGGTATCGAAGCGATTGCTCGGCGCTGGCATCATCGCCGCCATCCTGCCGGACCTCGACGTGGTCGCGTTCGCATTCGGCATTCCGTATGCAGACGCATTGGGCCACCGTGGAGCAAGCCACTCAATCGTGTTCGCCTTGCTGCTCGGATTCGTGGGCGGCGTCCTCCACCGTCCGTTGCGAAGTCGACCGCTGCAGGCCGCTGCGTGGATATTCGCGTGTGCGCTGTCGCATCCCTTGCTTGATGCGCTGACGTCGGGAGGTCTCGGCGTCGCATTGTTGTGGCCATTTACCGACCACAGGTTCTTCGCGCCGTGGCGACCGATCCTGGTGTCGCCGTTCGCCAACGGATTCTTCAGCGCGCGCGGGATGGCGACGCTGTGGTCGGAGCTGCGCTGGGTGTGGTTGCCGCTATTCGCGGCAGGGATGGCATGGAAGCTGCTGCAACGCCGGACCTCCACCCTCAACGCAGGCTCCTGAAATGACCCAAGAGACGGCGTACGCAAGTACACCGTCTCGAACAGTCACTAGTTGGGCTTGTTGGTAACGCGCGGATCGCATGGAAAAGTGCAATTGGCAGAAGTATCGCGAACGGAAATCTTGAAATAACCGGTGCCGGTCTGGCTGTCGCTGTCGGTGATGACAACGCTGGTGGGCGAGTTCCCCGGAAGCGAACTTAATTGGCCTTCGATATCACCTGAAAAACTCACCGAATCCACGATGTAACGCTCATCGGCGTAGATGGTGACGGTGATGGCCACGGCCCCAATCCCGACCGTCTCGTCGACGTTGCCGTTGCCATCGGTACCGCCACTGTATTTGTAGGAATACAGCCCATTGTTGCTGGCGGTCGTGGTGGTGTATCCATCGCTTCCACTGGATGGCCAATTCCGGCAGTCCAGACTTACGCTTACGCTTGGCATACGAATCACTCCTCAGGGTTGTGGCCGCTCCGGGCCGATGGGCAGGTGTTCTCTGCCTGTTCCAAATTTGTGTCGTCAGCGGGCAGCCACCTCGGTACGTGCCGTGTATGCCGGCGTAGGCCACGGCCGATCAGGTACGTAGCCTGCATCAGCCAGACGTTGCTTGTGAGAGACCGCGGCGTCCATGCGACCAAGACGATGCAGGCCGCGCACCAGGGGGTCCAAGCGCTCGAACGGAGTTTGCGTGCCCCGCTCTGCAAGCAAGAGCGGTTCGATCTGCTCCCATGCAGCTTTCGCACGCTCCGGCGAGCCAGCCGCGAGGTTCAGCTCGCCTGTTAGCAAAAGATTCTCGGCGCGGAGCAGGCGCAACTGTTCGTCCGGATCTGCTGTCCATCCCGTTTCGATGAGATCTGCCGACTTGGCCAAGCTCACTCTCGCCCCTGAAAATTTTCCCTCCACCAATTCCAGCCGTGCGTGCGCTTGATGCGCCCGCACCAGCCAGTTGCGCACGCGCCCGTTCTTCGGCTCTCTAAGCAGTGCCCCTTCGAACACGGAAACTGCTTCGGACGCCCAACGCAATGCGAGCCCTTCCTGCTCGCCAGTCGCAACATTCGCCTGCCACCACCGCGCCACGCCGCGCGCGATCTGCCAATCCGAGTTGTCCGGATCGCTGTCTGCCAATTCCTCGCTGCGTCGTACCGCATCATCAACGACAGCAAGGGCTTCACCTCGCCTACCTAGTTGCCACTGCGCCTTGGCCAGTATCAGCAGGGCTTCGTTGAGTTGCTGTTTCCATTCCGAATTCCGGGGATCATCCGTGGCGTTCCGCCGGAAGGCTTCGACTTCTTGGAGGAAATAGGCCTCTGCTTCCTTCAACTTGCCTTGTTTGGCAGATACCTGACCCAACCACGACATGGTTTCCGCCAACTCACTTCGCATCGCTGTATCGGCAGGCCGCGTCGCTGACCACTCGCTCAGCATCCGGAGGACTTGGCGCATCCCCTTCTCCGCCTCCACATAGCGTCCTCTACTTTCATCAAGGGCGGCGAGATTGTGATAGCCGTACAGAACTTCCTGCTGCCATTCGAAATTCCCACGATCCATCGCCGCAAGCTTGATTGCGCTGTCGCGATATTTGCTGAACCAAATTTCGACATCTTCATAGCGGCCTTGCTCCAACGCCACGAAGCCTATCCAGTACTCCGCCTGCGCCAAATCGAACAAACGCTGGCCGTTATCCGGTGCGCGCTGGTACAACGCCGTGCTGCGCGCGTGCGCTTCGCGGAACGCGGACATAGCGGCATCGTGGTTGCCTTCGCCCAGTCGCACCTCGCCTATGCGGGTCAGCGATCGCGTCTGTTCCTCCAAGGCGCGATCCGTCATGTCGCGCGGATCCAGCGTCGCGAAATATCCCGTCGCCTTGTCATCCACCGAACGCATCAGGTCCAGGCGACCGACGGTGGTCAGCTTCTCGCGCAAGTCGCCGAGCATGAAGCCGAGGATGTCCTCCGCCTGCGCCTGCCGTCGCTGCGCATCGTTGCGCGCGACATAAGCCGTCGCCGCCAGGCCCAGCGCGATCGTCATGCCCACGAATGAAGCCGCGGCCACGATTGCGAACTTGCGCGTGCGCCGCTGTGCTTCACGCTGCGCAAGCGCGTCATAGCCCACGCCCAGCAGGCCTGCGACCAGCTTGAGGAACGCGCGCTCGCGCCCATCGCCTTCGGCACGCGCATCGGCGGCCAGTGGCTCGTGCGGGTCGCCATTGGCATCCGGGCGCACCAGCGCCGGCGGAAAGCAGGCCTGCGCCGGATCCACGCTGCCCGGTACCCCGCCGACCACGAAACAGAACACGCGGTCGGCCCTGCCGCTGGCCTGGAATGCCTCTACTTCGGCATTGACCCAGCGAGACTGCGCGGCCGTGGGCGAACAGATCACCACCAGCGCGGCCGAGTCTGACAGCGCCTCGCGGATGGTCACGCCCAGGTCGCCTGCACTGGGCAACTCGTCGCGATCACGGAAGACTTTGCCCAGGCGGCGCTCGATCAGCCCATGGGCACCCTGCGTCCCCACCAGCCGCGATGGAACCCGGTAGGTTTCCAGGCGGCGCAGCAACCAGCCCGCCCAGGCGGCGTCGGCATGGCTGTAGCTGAGGAAGGCACGAAAACGCATAGGGCGAATGGCCTGTGTGAATGTGAGAAAACGCACATTGATTCAGGTAACGGCCACCCGTTCGCCGGCCAGCAACGGTCGTTTGGTGGGGGCGGCATCCCGTTGCGGAACCGGGCCTGCCGAGGCTATGGGGACACGCCTAGATGCGCGAATGCTGCAGCGGGCGCTCGCGGTGCATCAGGGTCCACTCGGCGTGTTCGGTCAACGCCGCCTCGCCCAGCGCGCGCAGGATGCGGCGCTTGTCTTCCACGTCGCGGGTAGTGACCAGTCGACGCTGCGCCGCACCGAAGATGCGTTGCATGAATCGATATTGCTTGATCAGTTCCTTGTCTGCCTTCTTGTACTCATAGGCCTCGTGCACGCCCGCCAGGATCGACAGGATGCCCATCGCCGAGACCAGGTTGTGCTTCAGGTGCGCGTCGAACTGGCGCGCGAAGATGGCCAGCACCACGCTGATCGCGACGCCCAGCCCCACGCAGTACAGGCCCAGCAATTCCGCGCGGTGGTGCAGGCGTTCCTTGCGCACCGAGGTGCGCGCGTAATACTGCAGCTGGCCGCCGGATTGCGCGGTGCCGATCCACTCGCGGATCACGGCATCCACCTGTTCGGCCGTGTCGGGCACGGGCACCAGCATGCCGTCCAGGCTGGCGCCCCGCATGACGTTGCGGATCCAGCCCAGCTCCACGTCCTGCTTCTGCAGGAAATTGTCATGCGCGAAGATGGGTGTGGCCAGGTTGACGATGCCGGCACGACGCCAGTACGACTGCACCCGCAGGCCTTCGGCCAACGCGCGGTAATCCAGGTACTTGCGCTGCCATTCGCGGCGACCGGCCAGCACCACCACGCCTACGCCGATCAGGAACAACAGCAGGAACGAATAGATGACCATGTCGTGGGACGCGACGTGGCTGTAGGTGAAGAAGGCCAGGCCCATCAACGCCACCAGTACGTAGGTGATGCGCAGCACCCGGGTCACGCGACGCTGGTAGGTACGCGCCAGCCAGTCGGCGGCGGCGAATTCGCGCTGGATCGGGCATGGCAAGGGGTCGGACAGCGGTTCGTCCTGTGCGGCGATTTCCACGGCGTATTTGTGCGTGTCGGCGTTGAAGCCGGCGTGCCGGCGGAACATGAAATCGAACAGCGATGGCATGTCCGTGCTGCTGCGCACGCCTTCGTTGGCGGTCAACCAGCGCGGGCCGACATTGGTGATGTCCGCATCGCCTTCGCGGTTGGTGGGCAGGTGGTAGACCAGGGTTTCCTCGTCCAGGCCCAGCAAGGTGGCCGCGATGTGGCGGCGTTCGATCTGCCCGGGCATCTCGCCATGCAGGTGGAAATGCACGACCTGGGCGGTGCCACCCAACTGGTCGGAGTGCTTGCCGTCCCACAGCGCCAGCAGGATGTGGCAATGACTGGACACGAAGATGCCGGCCTGCGCGTAGTGTTCGTTGCGGGCCGGTCCGTGACTCGCCACCGCCTCGATGCCATGGCCTTGGCGCAGCGGCAGGGTGACCACTTCGACGCGCTGCAGTTGCTGGTCAAGCAAGTCGCGGGCCGGCGTGTCGAAATCATCGCGGTAGAGCTCCACCGGTATCGGCAAGGGCGCGATGACACGCAGGCCCATGTCCAGCGCAACCTGTGCGGCCAACTGGTCGCTACCTTCAGCCAGTGAGGACAGCAGGACGAGTGGCAACTCCGGGTAGCGCGCCTGCAGATCCTGCAGGAACGCCTTGACCTGCGCCTGCAGGGTCGGCAATTCGGACTTGCGCAACTTGCGGTGGCCGGTGATGCCGACGATCAGGCTGTTCGCGGCAGGAAGCGAGCTGTTGCCATCTGACATGGAAGCGCCTCGGCGGCCCCAGCGCCGCAAGCCTCCTAGCCTACACGCTGGCGTGGCGATCCATCGACCCGAACGCGCATCTTAGGTAGGAGCGCCCCATGGGCGCGAGCTCCCAGGTAGCGTGCGCCATGCGCACGAGCACGTGTACCCCGGACCGCGCGGTCGTGCGCATGGCGCACGCTACGCCTGCCGCAAGAGCTCGCGCCCATGGGGCGCTCCTACATGAAGTGGGTATAGCCGCTGCTGGCTGGCTGCCATGGGGTGCCTTCCGCATCAAATGCGACCACGCCCTGCCCCGCCACGATGCGACCGACGCGGGTGGCGGGCACCTCGGTGAAATCGAGCGCCTGCACGATCTGTTCGCGATGGTGCGGCGATGCGGTGAAACACAGTTCGTAATCGTCGCCACCCGTCTGCAAGGGCCAGCGCCGTGATGCAGGCATCGTGGCGAATTCGCCGGAACAGGGCAGGTCCGCCATGCGGATTTCAGCGCCGACGCCACTGCGCTCGCACACATGGCCCAGGTCGGCGAGCACGCCGTCGGACACATCGATGCAGGCATGCACCAGCCCGGACAGCCGCTGCCCGGCGGCGACACGCGGCGTTGGACGATCCAGTCGCTGGCGCAAGGCCGCCGACACACCACGTTCCTGCAACACCGCCTCCAGTGCCAAGGCCGCATCGCCGAGCGTGCCGGTCACCCAGACGTCATCGCCGACCTGCGCCGCATCGCGACGCAAGGCGCAGCCCGCTTCAACGAGGCCCATCGCAGTGATCGAGATCGACAACGGGCCACGCGTGGTATCGCCGCCGACGAGGGCGATTCCATGGTGATCGGCGAGCATCATGAAACCGTCCAGGAACCCGTCGATCCACGCGTCATCGGCATGGGGCAGCGACAGCGACAACGTGCACCACGCAGGACGTGCGCCCATCGCAGCGAGATCGGACAGGTTCACTGCCAGCGCCTTCCAGCCGATGTCGGCAGGTGCAGTGGTTTCAGGAAAATGGACCCCGGCATTCAAGGTGTCCGCCGTCACCACCAGTTGCTGGCCGGGCGGAACCTGCAGCAGCGCCGCATCGTCGCCAATCCCCAGCACCACGTCTGCACGCGAACGTGCGCGCGAGCGGATGCGGGAAATCAGGTCGAATTCGGCGTTGCCCATGGTGGCAGCATAAAGCCGGCAGCCACATTAATCACCGGCGATGTGCAGGAAAGCGCAGCGACGTGGGAGCGGCGTCCCGCCGCGAGCCCTTTGGCCGACCAAGACAGAGCACCCACATCAAAGGCAAAAGCTCGCGGCGGGACGCCGCTCCCACGAGCAGGACGCCAACCTATTTGGCGGCGTGGAATTCCGTCGACCGCCATTCCGCGGCGGCGCGGTCGAGCACGCCATTGACGTAGGTATGGCCGTGTTCGGAACCGAAACGCTTGGCGATTTCGATGGCTTCATTCAACACCACGCGGTACGGCACATCGACGCGGTGGATCAACTCGTAGGCCGACAGGCGCAATACCGCACGCTCGATCGGATCGACCTCATCCACCGTGCGGTCGAGATAACCGAACAAGGCTTCGTCCAGCGCGGCGCGATGCCTGACCACGCCACGCACCAGGTCATCGAAATATTCCAGGTCGGCGATTTCATGGGCTTGTTCGTGTGCGAACTGGGCGATGACCTGCCCGACTTCGCCACCCGACATCTGCCATGCATACACCGCCTGCAACGCACGACGACGCGCACGGGCGCGGGTGACGGGATCGACGCCGTCGCGGCGACCTTCCTTGCGGGTGGGACGGTTCATGGCAATTGCTCCATCAGTTGCGCCATTTCGATGGCGGCGAGCGCGGTTTCCTCGCCCTTGTTGCCGTGGCTGCCACCGGCGCGGACTTCCGCGTCTTCGATGCGCTCCACGGCCAGCACGCCGTTCATCACCGGAATGCCGGAATCCAGCGAGACCCGCATGAGGCCATCGGCGCAGCAGTCGGCCACGTGTTCGTAGTGCCTCGTGTCACCGCGGATCACGCAACCGAGCGCGATGATCGCCGCATGCCGGCCACCGGCCGCGATGCGGGCGGCAGTGACCGGGATTTCCCAGGCGCCGGGCACGCGGATCACGTCGATGGCCTGCTCCGCCACGCCATTGCCGGCGAAGGTCTGCCGCGCACCGGTCACCAGCGCATCGGTGATACGCGAATTCCAGCGGCTGGCGATGATCGCGAAACGCGCAGCCTCAGGGGCACGCAGCTCGCCTTCGAAATGGGGCATGGGTGGGCAATACCGTAAGGGAAGGGAAGTTTAGCAGGCAGGGGGGCCTCCCCCTTTGCAAAAGGGGGATTGAGGGGGATTTGCTCTAGCCACGAAGCAAGATCAAGAGCAAATCCCCCGTAGCCCCCTTTGAAAAAGGGGGCAAAGCGCTGCGTCAGTGCGACACATACTCCACCACGTCCAGCCCAAACCCCGCCAACCCCACCTGCCGGCGCGGCGTGCCCAGCGCGCGCAGCTTGCCCAGCCCCAGGTCGGCGAGGATCTGCGCACCGGCACCATTGCGGCGCCATTGGCCCACGTCCTTGGCGTTGGCCTGCCCGCTGTTGACAGCCACGCCGGGTTGCTTGCGAATGCGCGCCAGCAGCGCATCGGCACTGCGCGGTTCGGACAGCACCACCATCACGCCCTGCCCTTCGGCCGCGATCGCGCGCAGTGCATCCGTGGCATGCACGCCGAAATCGTCGCGCCGCCAGTGCAGCAGGTCGCTGAGCGGGTTTTCCACCTGCACGCGCACCAGCGTGGGCGTGGCCTTGTCCAGCGTGCCGCGGACCAGTGCGAAATGCAGGTCGTGGGCGATGCGGTCGCGGTAGGTGACCAGCTGGAACGG
>CALCNV010000089.1 GCA_937897645.1 uncultured Lysobacteraceae bacterium | reverse complement strand
CCCGACGACACCGCGCTGTTGCCGATGTTGGCGTTGATCTTGGTCAGGAAGTTGCGGCCGATGATCATCGGCTCGCTTTCCGGGTGGTTGATGTTGTTGGGCAGGATGGCGCGACCACGCGCGATTTCATCGCGCACGAATTCCGGAGTGATGAATTTCTGGATGCTGGCACCGAAGGACTCGCCGGGATGCTGCTTCAACAGCAGCGCATCGCGCACCGCGTCCAGGCGCTGGTTCTCGCGGATGGCGACGTACTCCATCTCCGGCGTGATGATCCCTTTCCGCGCGTAATGCATCTGGCTAACGTTGGCGCCGGCCTTGGCCACCCGCGGCAGGGTGCGAGCGGGAAAGCGCACGGCGTCCAGGCGCGCGTTGTTTTCGCGGCCGCGGCCGAATTCGGAACTGAGTTGCGACAGCAGTTCCGTATCACCGCGCTCCTCGATCCACTTGGCGCGCAAGGCGGGCAAGCCGCTGCGCAGGTCGATGCGAGCATTGGGATCGGTGTACGGGCCGGAGGGGTCGTAGACGGTGATCGGCGGATTTTCTTCGCCACCGAACAACGTGGGCGTCTGGGTCTGCGCGATCTCGCGCATTGCCACCTGCAGGTCTGCACGCGAGCCCTGCACGAAAATCTTGCGCGAACCGGGAATCGGCCGGGTCACGGATTCGGAAAGTTGCTCGGTCTGCTGCAGGAGCGAAGAAGGTACTGCGTTCATGGCGTTCGTCCAAAGGGCTACGGGACGAAGCGGCGGCGCAGGGTCGATGTGGGAGGGGCTTCAGCCCCTACGCTTGCGCGGTCGGGGCTCAAGCCCCTCCTACATCCTGACTGCGAAGCTTCCCTACGCCGGTCTCATCCGGATCAGGTTCGAAGGGACTGTCTCAATCTCCGGCCCAGGGCCGGGGATACCCCCGCTTCGGCTCCTATTAGACAAGGAACGGCAAAGGATTTCCATGCACACCACACTCTCGCATCAGCCTGGCTTCGCCTCCCCCTTTGAAAAAGGGGGATCGAGGGGGATTTGCTCTTGATCTGAGTGTCAGAGCAGGAGCGAGAGCAAGAGCAAATCCCCCGTGGCCCCCTTTTTCAAAGGGGGCGGAGCAAGAGCAGCGCACCAGCGCACCAATAAGTGAACGGCGATCAGACGCCGTCCAGCATCGCCTTGTCGCGCACCGCGCCCTTGTCGGCGCTGGTGGCGAGCAACGCATAGGCCTTCAATGCAGTAGTCACCTTGCGCGGACGCACCTCGACCGGCTTCCAGCCTTTGGCGTCCTGCTCCGCGCGACGCGATGCGAGTTCTCCGTCGGAAACCAGCAGGTTGATGCTGCGGTTGGGAATATCGATCAACACCTTGTCGCCTTCGCGCACCAGGCCGATCGCACCACCCGCCGCCGCTTCCGGCGATGCGTGGCCGATGGACAACCCGGAGGTGCCACCGGAAAAACGGCCGTCGGTCAGCAACGCGCAGACTTTGCCCAGGCCCTTGGATTTCAGATAGCTGGTCGGGTACAGCATTTCCTGCATGCCCGGCCCGCCCTTGGGGCCTTCGTAGCGGATCACCACGATGTCGCCCGCGCCGACTTCGTTGGCCAGGATGCCCTTCACCGCCGCATCCTGGCTTTCAAATACTTTTGCAGTGCCTTCGAACACGTGGATGGATTCGTCCACGCCCGCGGTCTTCACCACGCAGCCATCGACGGCGAGGTTGCCGTACAGCACGGCCAGGCCGCCTTCCTGCGAATACGCATGTTCGACATCACGGATGCAGCCGTTGCTGCGATCCATGTCCAGCGTGGACCAGCGCGTGGACTGGCTGAAGGCGACTTGCGTCGGAATGCCACCGGGGCCCGCCTTGAAGAAGGTGTGCACCGCATCGTCCTGCGTCTGGGTGACGTCCCACTGCACGATGGCGTCGGCGAGGCTGCGGCTGTGCACCGTGGGCACATCGGTGTGCAGCAAGCCGCCACGCGACAATTCGCCGAGTATGGAGAAGATGCCGCCGGCGCGGTGCACGTCTTCCATGTGGTACTTCTGGATGTTCGGCGCGACCTTGCACAACTGCGGCACCTTGCGTGACAGGCGGTCGATGTCGCGCAGGTCGAAATCGACTTCCGCTTCCTGCGCCGCGGCAAGCAGGTGCAGGATGGTGTTGGTGGAACCACCCATGGCGATATCCAGCGTCATCGCGTTCTCGAACGCTTCGAAGCTGGCGATGGAGCGCGGCAATGCCGACGTATCTTCGCCGCCATACCAGCGATGGCACAGCTCCACCGCCAAGCGACCGGCGCGCAGGAACAACTGCTCGCGATCCGAATGCGTGGCCAAGGTGGATCCATTCCCCGGCAACGCCAGTCCCAGCGCTTCGGTCAAACAGTTCATCGAGTTTGCGGTGAACATACCCGAGCAGGAACCGCAGGTCGGGCACGCGCTGCGCTCGTACTCGGCGACTTTGGCGTCGGATGCATTTTCGTCAGCGGCCACTACCATCGCATCGACAAGATCCAGGCCATGCTCGGACAGCCTGGTCTTGCCCGCTTCCATCGGCCCGCCGGAAACAAACACCGTGGGAATGTTGAGGCGCAACGCGGCCATCAACATGCCCGGCGTGATCTTGTCGCAGTTGGAAATGCACACCAGCGCATCCGCGCAATGCGCATTAACCATGTACTCCACCGAGTCGGCGATGATCTCGCGGCTCGGCAGCGAATACAGCATGCCGTCGTGGCCCATGGCGATGCCGTCGTCCACGGCAATCGTGTTGAATTCCTTGGCCACGCCGCCGACGCGTTCGATTTCGCGTGCGACCAACTGGCCGAGGTCCTTCAGATGCACGTGGCCGGGCACGAACTGGGTGAAGGAGTTGGCAATGGCGACGATGGGCTTGTGGAAGTCCTCGTCCTTCATGCCGGTGGCGCGCCACAGCGCACGGGCACCGGCCATGTTGCGGCCGTGCGTGGAGGTCTTGGAACGGTACTCGGGCATTGGTGGAGTGTGCGGCCAGCGCATGCATGCAGGGGCGCTGATTCTGCTTCGTTTTCAATGTTTCAGTTGCAACCATCCATGTTTCATCTGCAACCATTTTGCCAATCGTCGTTCGTTGCCTGCATGCGCTTGACAAGCCCGGCGGGCGCATGTTTCCCTAGCCCCATGTTGCAACGCCACACGCCCGCGCAGGATGTCTACGCCGCCACTGCGGCCGCCCTCCTCGTACTCGTACTTATTACCTCGCCAACCGATGCGGGACGAATGGGCGCGTAAGCACGAACAACGCCAGATTCGCAAAACCCCGCACTGAGAAGTGCGGGGTTTTTTGTTTCAGGACCCTATCCAGACTTCCACCCTTTCCTTTCAACCTTCCATGGAACCCACCGCAATGACGACGCTTCCCAACACCAAGATCGCCACCATCGGCTACGGCAGCCAGGGCCGCGCGCATGCGCTGAACCTGCGTGAATCCGGTTTCGACGTCACCGTGGGCCTGCGCCCGGGCGGCCCCACCGAAGCCAAGGCCAAGGCCGACGGCTTCGTGGTCAAGACGCCTGCAGAAGCGGTAAAGGATGCCGACCTGGTCGCCGTGCTGACGCCCGACATGGTGCAGAAGAAGTTGTACGACGAAGTGCTGAAGGACAACATCAAGCCCGGCGCCTGCCTGTTGTTCGCACACGGCCTGAACGTGCACTTCGACCTGATCAAGCCACGCGAAGACATCGACGTGGTGCTGGTGGCACCGAAAGGCCCGGGCGCGCTGGTGCGTCGCGAATATGAAATAGGCCGTGGCGTTCCCTGCATCTATGCCGTCTACCAGGACAAGAGCGGCAATGCCGAAGCGCTGGCGCTGGCCTACGCCGCCGGCCTGGGCGGCGCGCGCGCCAACATCATCAAGACCACCTTCAAGGAAGAGACCGAGACCGACCTGTTCGGCGAGCAGGCCGTGCTCTGCGGTGGTGCTTCGTCGCTGGTGCAGGCCGGTTTCGAAACCCTGGTGGAAGCCGGCTACCAGCCGGAGATCGCCTACTATGAAGTGCTGCACGAACTGAAGCTGATCGTGGACCTGTTCTACGAAGGCGGCATCACCCGCATGTTGGAGTTCATCTCCGAGACCGCGCAGTACGGCGACTACGTCAGCGGCCCACGCGTCATCGACGCCGGCACCAAGCAGCGCATGAAGGACGTGCTGACCGACATCCAGGACGGCACCTTCACCAAGAACTGGATCGCCGAGTACGAAGCCGGCCTGCCCAACTACAACCGATTCAAGCAGGCCGACATGGACCATCCGATCGAAGTGGTCGGCAAGAAGCTGCGCGCCAAGATGGTGTGGCTGTCGGCCAACGCCGCGCAGCCGGATGCCGATGACGCCACCTCAACCGACAAGGCCGCCGCTGCATGAACGCAACCGCTGCCACTGCCCCACGCAATGGCGCCCGTTGGCTGACCCAGGCGCTGGAGGCCGAAGGCGTGGAAACGCTGTTCGGCTATCCGGGCGGCACCATCATGCCGTTCTACGACGCACTGGTGGATTCGAAACTGAAACACATCCTGGTGCGCCACGAACAAGGCGCGGCACTGGCAGCGAACGGCTACGCGCGCGCCAGTGGCCGCGTTGGCGTGTGCGTGGCGACCTCCGGACCAGGCGCGTCCAACCTGGTCACCGGCATCGCCGATGCGATGCTGGATTCGGTGCCGATGGTGTGTTTGACCGGACAGGTCGCCACCCACCTGATGGGCACCGATGCCTTCCAGGAACTGGATGTGTTCGGCCTGACCCTGCCCATCGTCAAGCACAGCTACATCGTGCGACGCGTGGAAGACCTGCCGGAAGTCGTGCGCGAAGCCTTCCGCATTGCGCGCGAAGGCCGCCCGGGTCCGGTGCTGATCGACCTGCCGAAGGACGTGCAGATGGCCGATGCCTCGCATCTTCCCGACCACGTGCCGGCCAGCGTCGATCCGCTGCCAGCGCCGGAAGACGCGAAGCTGGCTGAGGCCTTGGCGGCGATCGCCGGTGCGGAGAAGCCAGTGATCTACGGCGGCGGCGGCATCGGCATCGCCGATGCAGTGGAGGCGTTCCGCCAGTTCGTCGACGCCACCAAGATCCCCACCGTGCTGACGCTGCGTGCGCTCGGCGCGCTGCCCGCCCACCATCCGCATTACCTGGGCATGCTGGGCATGCACGGTACGCGTGCGGCCAACATGGCGGTGCAGGAATGCGACCTGCTGATCGTAATCGGCGCGCGCTTCGATGACCGCGCCACCGGCAAGCTGGCCGAGTTCGCGCCGTTCGCCCGCGTGTTGCACGTGGATGCCGACGCCTACGAGATCGGCAAGCTGCGCACTGCCAATATCGCGGTACCGGGCGACGTGACCACCAGCCTGCGCGCGTTGAGTGCAGCACGCAGCACTTGCGAAGAATGGCGCAAGCGCTGCGCGGCGAACCGCGAGCGCTTCGGCTTCCGCTACGACGCGCCCGGCACCGATATCTATGCGCCCGGCCTGCTGAAGCGGCTGAGCGAAGTGGCGCCGGCCGACGCGATCGTCGCGTGTGACGTGGGCCAGCACCAGATGTGGGTCGCGCAGCACTGCAAGTTCAACCACCCGCGCAACCATTTGACCAGCGGCGCGCTGGGCACCATGGGCTTCGGCCTGCCGGCGGCGATGGGCGCGCAGTTCGCCTGCCCGGACCGCACCGTCATCCTGGTCAACGGCGATGGCGGCTTCATGATGAACGTGCAGGAGCTGGCCACCATCGCCCGCTGCAAGCTGCCGGTGAAGATCGTGCTGATCGACAACAGCGCGCTGGGCATGGTGCGGCAGTGGCAGGAACTGTTCTTCGCCGAGCGCTACAGCGAGATCGACCTGTCCGACAACCCGGACTTCGCCGCGCTGGCCCGCGTGTTCGGCATACCGGCCCGCCACATCAGCCAGCGCGACGAAGTCGAGGATGGCCTGGCCGACCTGCTGGCCCAGCCGGGCCCTGCGCTGCTGCACGTCACCATCGACATCAAGGCGAACGTCTGGCCGCTGGTGCCGCCGAACCATGCCAACAGCTCGATGCTGGATGCCAATCCCGCAAAACAATCCAGCGAGCCTGCCGTCGCGGCCGACGGCCCGGAGAAGAAGAATGCGTTACCGGCTTGAACTCAAGCTCAAACCTGCCGAGGGCGCGCTGGTGCGCGTGCTGGGCATGATCGAGCGCCGCGGTTTTCCGCCCCATGCGGTGCACGCCACCCACGACAGCGAAGGCAATTGGGCACTGGCGCTGGTGATCGACAGTACCCGCGCGCCGGAAACCCTGCGCCAGCAACTACTGAAAATCTACGATGTCGAGGAGCTGTCCTTCAGTGCCGTGCAGGAACTGAGCATGGATCGTCGCCAGCAGGAGCGCGCCGCATGAATGCCACGCCCGGCAACGCCGACGTCGTGGTCCGGAGGCGTCTTCTTCGACATCAGCCGTTCGCGTGCCGCGATGCCTGATGCCGGCCGCGCCACTGCCAGCAAGGAACCTGCCGTACAGGAGCCTGATGTAAGTGACGTAGTCGTCACCGTGGCCGACGTGCTGGCGGCACAGGCGCGGCTGCGGCGTTTCCTGCCGCCCACGCCGATGCACCACGCCGAGCGTTTCGGCGTGATGTTGAAACTGGAAAACCTGCAGCGCACCGGTTCATACAAGGTGCGCGGTGCGTTGAACGCGTTGTTGGCGGCACGCGAGCGTGGCGACCTGCGCCCCGTCATCGCCGCCTCCGCCGGCAACCACGCGCAGGGCCTGGCCTGGGCTGCCTACCGCCTGGGCGTGCAGGCGATCACGGTGATGCCGCATGGCGCGCCGGAGAACAAGATCGCCGGCGTCGCCCACTGGGGCGCAACCGTGCGCCAGCATGGCGACAGTTACGACGAGGCCTATGCCTTCGCGCGCGAACTGGCCGAACAGAACGACTACCGCTTCCTGTCCGCATTCGACGACCCCGACGTGATCGCCGGGCAAGGCACGGTGGGCATCGAAATCGCGCCGCATGCACCGGACGTGGTCATCGTGCCCATCGGTGGTGGTGGCCTGGCCTCGGGCGTGGCGCTGGCGCTGAAATCGCAGGGCGTGCGCGTCGTCGGCGCGCAGGTGGAAGGCGTCGATTCGATGGCACGCGCCCTGAAAGGCGACGTGCGCGCGATTGCACCTGTCGCCAGCCTGGCCGATGGCGTGCGCGTGAAGACCCCCGGCTTCATTACGCGTCGACTCTGCGCCAGCCTGCTGGACGACGTGGTGATCGTGCGCGAAGCCGAACTGCGCGAAACCCTGGTGCGGCTGGCGCTGGAAGAAAACCTCATTGCCGAAGGCGCAGGCGCGCTGGCGCTGGCCGCCGGTCGGCGCGTCGCGGGCAAGCGCAAATGCGCCGTGGTCTCCGGCGGTAACATAGACGCCGCGACCCTGGCTGGCCTGCTGTCGGATGTGCGCCCGCGCGCACCACGCAAGCCACGCCGCCGCACCCAGGAACTGCAGCCGATCGAACCGGTCGCGCCTGCCGTCGAATTCGTCCCGTCCCTGGCCCCAACCCCGATTTCTCCCATTGCCGTGCACGCGCCCCTTGCGCGTCACACCGTTACCGAAGAGGAGTACACCTGGTGAGCGACACCCACATTACCCAGCCGGCCCAGGTCCGGATTTTTGACACTACATTGCGCGACGGCGAGCAGTCCCCCGGCTGCAGCATGTCGCCTTCGCAGAAGTTGGTCATGGCGCGCGCACTCGCCGAGCTTGGCGTGGACGTGATCGAAACCGGCTTCCCCGCCAGTTCGCAGTCCGACCGCGAAGCGGCCGGACTCATCGCGCGCGAGTTGCGCGATACCACCCTGTGCGTGCTGTCGCGCTGCCTGCCTAACGACATCGAAGCGTCCGCACGTGCGCTCGACGGCAGCGCGAAGCCGCGCATCCACCTGTTCCTGTCGACCAGCCCGCTGCACCGCGAACACAAGCTGCGCATGAGCCGCGAGCAGGTGCTGGAAGCCGTGGCCCGCAACGTGCGGGCGGCGCGTGGCTTCGTGGACGACGTGGAGTTTTCCGCCGAGGATGCCCTGCGCACGGAAGAGGATTTCCTGGCGGAAGTTATCACCGCCGCGATTGCGGCTGGCGCAGGCACGATCAATTTGCCCGATACCGTGGGCTACACGACGCCGACTGAAATCCGCGGCCTGTTCGAACGCATGATCGCCAACGTGCCGGGCGCGCGCGATGTGATCTTCAGCACCCATTGCCACAACGACCTTGGCCTGGCCGTGGCCAATTCGCTGGCGGCCATCGAAGGCGGCGCACGCCAGGTGGAATGCAGTATCAACGGCATCGGCGAACGCGCCGGCAACGCCGCGCTGGAAGAAGTGGTGATGGGCCTGAAGGTACGCGGCGCGTACTTCGGCGCGGATACGAATATCGATACGCAGCGCATCGTGCCTGTCTCGCAATTGCTGCAGCGCCTGGTCGGCATGCCGGTACAGCGCAACAAGGCCGTGGTCGGCGCCAATGCGTTCGCGCACGAAGCCGGTATCCACCAGCACGGCATGCTGCGCCACCGCGGCACCTACGAAATCATGCGCCCGGAAGACGTGGGCTGGCCGTCCTCGCAGATGGTGCTGGGCCGCCACAGCGGTCGCGCCGCCGTCGAACAACGCCTGCGCGCGCTGGGTTACCTGCTGGAAGAAGCCGAGCTGGACCTGGTCTTCGCCGACTTCAAGGCCCTGTGCGAGAAGCAGCGCGTGGTCAACGACGCCGACCTGCAGACCCTGATGCAGGACGGTACCGACAGCGAAGGCTATCGCCTGTCATCGATGACGGTCAGCGACGCGGGACATCGTGCGCGCGCAACCGTGGAACTTTCGGATCCCGATGGCGACCGCGTCTTCGAGACCGCCGAAGGTGACGGCCCGGTCGATGCGCTGTTCGCCGCGTTGGCCGCCGCCACCGGCGTGGACCTGGTGCTGGAAAGCTACCAGGTGCATAGCGTCGGCCTAGGCGCGGACGCACGCGGCGAAGCCAACCTCAGCGTGCGACACGACGGCGAAGAATACGACGGCACCGGCACCAGCAAGGACATCATCGAAGCCAGCGCGCTGGCGTGGCTGGACGTGGCCAACCGTTTGCTGCGCGAGCGCGGCAAGGTGCAGTCGGAGTTGGCGGCGGCGTGATTGGAAGCACCTCGTCTTTGGGCGCTATGCCATCGCCGTTGCTCTTCCCCCCTTTGAAAAAGGCGGGCAGGGGGGATTTGCTCTCCGCGCGAAAAGCAAATCCCCCTCAATCCCCCTTTTGCAAAGGGGGAGGCTCAATGCCTCAACCACTTTTTGCTTGACCGGAAATAATCCATGACTTCTACCCCACGCACCCTCTTCGACAAACTCTGGGACGCGCATGTCGTCGTCGCTGAGACCGAGGCCGCCCCGGCGGTGCTGTATATCGACCTGCACCTGATCCATGAAGTCACTTCGCCGCAGGCCTTCACCGAACTGCGCACGCGCGGCATCGCGCCGCGCCGGCCGGACCGCACCAAGGCGACCATGGACCATTCCACGCCGACCACGTCGGCCGATGCCAACGGTAAATTCCACTACTTCACCCAGGCTTCGGAAACCCAGGTCGACACACTGGCGCGCAACTGCGCCGAACATGGCATCGAGCTGTTCGACATGCAGTCCGCAGAGCGCGGGATCGTCCACGTGATCGCGCCGGAACTGGGCCTGACCCAGCCCGGCATGACCATCGTGTGCGGCGACAGCCACACCTCCACGCACGGCGCATTCGGCTCCTTGGCCTTCGGCATCGGCACCAGCGAAGTCGGCCACGTGCTGGCCACGCAATGCCTGCTGCAACGCAAAGCCAAGACCATGTCGATCACCGTCGATGGACCGCTCGCACGCGGCGTCGGCGCCAAGGACGTGATCCTGCACATCATCGGCGTGATCGGCGTGAACGGCGGCACCGGCCACGTGCTGGAATACCGCGGCTCCACCATCCGCGCGATGGACATGGAACAACGCATGACCCTGTGCAACATGTCGATCGAAGCCGGCGCACGCGCCGGCATGGTCGCACCGGACGAAGTGACCTTCGCGTGGATGGCCAACACGCCGCGTGCGCCGAAGGATGCCGCCTTCGAAGAAGCCAAGGCACGCTGGTCGCACTTCCGCAGCGACGAAGGCGCACGCTTCGACCAGGACGTGGTGATCGACGCACGTGACATCCGCCCCACCCTCACCTGGGGTACGCACCCGGGTACCGCGATTGCGGTGGATATACCGATTCCCGCTGCGAACGATGCAGCCGCGCAAAAATCGCTGGACTACATGCACTTCGACTCCGGCCATTCGCTGGAAGGCACGCCGGTGGACGTAGTGTTCGTCGGCTCCTGCACCAATGGCCGCCTCAGCGACATGCGCGAAGTGGCGCAGGTGTTGAAGGATCGCCACGTGGATGCGCGCGTGCGCATGCTGGTGGTGCCGGGTTCGGAACTGGTCAAGCGCCAGGCCGAAGCTGAAGGCATCGACCAGGTCGTGCGCGCCGCCGGCGCCGAATGGCGCGAGCCGGGTTGCTCCATGTGCATCGCGATGAATGGCGATCTGGTGGCGCCGGGGCAACTTGCGGTCAGCACCAGCAACCGCAATTTCGAAGGCCGCCAAGGACCGGGCTCGCGCACGCTACTGGCGTCGCCGATGACCGCCGCGTGGGCGGCGGTGAACGGCAAGGTGTCGGACCCGCGTGAGCTGTTTGCGAAGGAGGTGGCGTGATGTCGCCATCCTTCCATTGCCAGCTTTTGTGGGAGGGGTTGCTCTTGTGGGAGGGGCTTCAGCCCCGACGCTCTTCGCGAAAAGCTGTCGGGGCTGAAGCCCCTCCCACAACAGCAGCTCCCACACTTGTTTCGATCATCCCCTGGATCACATTCCCATGACCGCCTTCGCCGCCCTCACCTCGCGCAGCGTCGTGCTGCGCCAGAGCAACATCGATACCGACCAGATCATCCCCGCGCGCTTCCTCTCGACGACGGAACGCGCCGGCCTGGGCAAGCACGCCTTCAATGACTGGCGCTGGCAGGCCGATGGTTCGCCGAATCCCGACTTCGCCTTCAACCAGTCGCAGAACGCCGGCCGCCAGATCCTGCTGGCCGGCAGCAACTTCGGTTGTGGCTCCTCGCGTGAACACGCGCCGTGGGCATTGACCGACCTGGGCCTGCGCGCCATCGTCAGCAGCGAGATCGCCGACATTTTCCGCAACAACTCGTTGAAGAACGGCCTGCTGCCGATCGTGCTGGACGAGGCCATCGTGCAGTCGCTGATGCAGCGCCCCGATGAGGAACTGACCGTCGATATCGAAGCCCGCGAACTGCGCACGCCCACTGGTGACGTGCACCCCTTTCCGCTGGACGCCTTCGCCCGCACCTGCCTGATGGAAGGCGTGGACGAACTGGGCTACCTGTTGCTGCGCTCGGAACAGATCAGTCAGTTTGAATCAGTCAATGCCGAAGTCAGGTATTGATGAATCCAATCAACTCCGTTCGTGGTGAGCCTGTCGAACCACGCCTTTCGCAGGAAAACGGGATGACGACAACCCAAACTTTTCGCCAAGAGCGTGGTTCGACAAGCTCACCACGAACGGATTTATTTTTTATCATTTTCAATTTTTTCTCATTCCATTGTTAGGATTTCCCCATGCAAGCTGACATCGTAGTCCTGCCCGGTGACGGCATTGGCCCGGAAGTCACCACCGCCGCCCTGTCCGTGTTGAAAGACGTGGCGCGCCGCTTTGGCCACCAGTTCAATTTCGTTGAGCACGACATCGGCGGCATCGCCATCGACAAAACCGGCGAACCGCTGCCCGCTGCCACGCTCGCTGCCTGCCAGCAGGCGGACGCGATATTGCTGGGCGCCGTGGGCGGCCCGAAGTGGTCCGACCCGAACGCGAAAGTACGCCCGGAGCAGGGCCTGCTCGCCCTGCGCAAAGGCCTGGGCCTGTACGCCAACCTGCGCCCGGTGCGCCCGCATCCTGCCGCCTTGAACGCGTCGCCGATCAAGCCGCACCTGCTGACCGGCGTGGACATCGTGGTAGTGCGCGAACTCACCGGCGGCATCTACTTCGGCGAGAAAACCCGCAGCGCCGACAGCGCCAGCGACCTGTGCACCTACAGCGTGGCCGAGATAGAACGCGTGGTGCGCAGCGCCTTCAAGCTGGCCCGCCAGCGCCGCAGCTACGTGGTGTCGGTGGACAAGGCCAACGTGCTGGAAACCTCGCGCCTGTGGCGTGACGTCACCACACGCATCGGCCGCGACGAATTCCCGGACGTGAAGCTGGAGCACGCGCTGGTCGATTCCATGGCCATGCACCTGCTGGCGCACCCGCGCGAGTACGACGTTATCGTCACCGAAAACATGTTCGGCGACATCCTGACCGACGAAGCCTCGATGCTGGCCGGCTCGCTTGGCCTGCTGCCTTCGGCCTCGCTGGGCGACGGCAAGGCCGGCGTGTACGAACCCATCCACGGTTCGGCACCGGACATCGCCGGCAAGGGCATCGCCAATCCCTACGCGACGATCCTGAGCGCGGCCATGCTGTTGCGTCATTCGCTGGGCCTGCACGACGAAGCCGACTGCATCGAGCGTTCGGTGGATGCTGCGCTCAACGCCCACGCCTTCACTGCCGACCTGGCTTCCGGCGGCAAGCACCTGTCCACCACCGAAGCGGCCAATGCGGTGGTCGCACAGATGCAGACCAACTGCTACGTGGCGGAATTGCGGGATTGATTTGATCCCTTCACTGCAGGAATGATTTGATCCCTTCTCCCTCCGGGAGAAGAGCCTGCCCCGTACTTGATACGGGGTGGCGCGAAGCGACGGATGAGGGTGCGGCGAAATCGCAACCCTGTTAGCCCCAGCAATCTGGCAACAAGCGCCCTTGGCGAACGCGGAGCCAACCACGTCCCGCACAGCATCCCATTCCGCCCGCCCTCACCCGCCCGCGCAGGCGCGTCGACCTCTCCCTTGAAAAAGAGTGAGGTGTTCCCCTCGACGCCGCGGGGTTGCGACACCTGCGTAGGAGCGACGTAAGTCGCGAAACGACCCTCTCCGACCCGCGTCCGGCATCCACAGGCGTCCCTTCGCGACTCACGTCGCTCCTACGGCACACCGACGACCCTGCCCCACACCCGCTAAGATCGCCCCATCTTCCTCGGGCGACGACAGCACGCATGGACCAGCCCTACCTCCTCGCCATCGACCAGGGCACTACCAGTTCGCGGGCCATGCTGTTTGATCGCAGTGGCGCGGTGGTGGGCAAGGCGCAGCGCGAGTTCGAGCAGCAGTTCCCGCAACCGGGCTGGGTGGAACACGACCCGCGCGAAATCCTGGGCAGCGTGCAGAGCACCATCGTCGAAGCCATGACACGCGCGCAGGTCAGTGCGTCGCAGATCGCCGGCATCGGCATCACCAACCAGCGCGAAACCACGGTGGTGTGGGACCGCAAGACCGGCCAAGCCATCCACAACGCCATCGTCTGGCAATCACGGCAGACCGCGGAGATCTGCGAACAGTTGAAGGCCGACGGTTATGCGGAACTGGTGCGCGAACGCACCGGCCTGCTGATCGATGCCTACTTCAGCGGCACCAAGGTGAAGTGGATCCTGGACAAGGTGCCCGGTGCACGCGCGCGCGCCGAGCGTGGCGAGTTGCTGTTCGGCACCGTCGACACGTGGTTGCTGTGGAACCTGTCCGAAGACCGCACCCACGCCACCGACCTGAGCAACACCTCGCGCACGCTGATGTACGACATCCACAAGCAGCAGTGGTGCCCGGATCTGTTGAAGATGCTGGACGTACCGGCGGCGATGCTGCCGGAGGTGCGCGATAGCAGCACGGTGTTCGCGCATACCAGCGCGCAGTCGGTGTTCGGCCATCGCGTGCCAATCAGCGGCATCGCGGGTGACCAGCAGGCGGCGTTGTTCGGGCATGCGTGCTTCGAAGCTGGCATGGCCAAGAACACCTATGGCACGGGCTGCTTCCTGCTGATGAACACCGGTGATCAAGCGGTGCAGTCGAACAATGGCTTGTTGACGACGGTGGCGTGGCGGCTGGATGGCAAAGTGGAGTACGCGCTGGAAGGCAGTGTGTTCGCGGCGGGTTCGGCCATCCAGTGGTTGCGCGATGGCCTGCGCATGCTGGGCAAGGCCAGTGACACGCAGGCGTATGCGGAGCGGGCGCTGTCGTCGGACGGGGTGTATTTCGTGCCGGCGTTCGTGGGGCTGGGTGCGCCGTACTGGCGCAGCGATGTGCGCGGGTCGATGTTCGGTTTGACGCGTGGGACGACGAAGGAGCATTTCATCCGCGCGGTGCTGGAATCGCTGGCCTACCAGACGCGCGATGTATTGTCGGCGATGCAGGCGGATGCGGGGCTGGTGCTGAAGGCGCTGCGGGTGGACGGCGGCGCGATCGCCAATGATTTCACCGCGCAGTTCCAGGCGGACATCCTGGATGTCGCGGTGGAGCGGCCCGCGGTGATGGAAACTACGGCGCTGGGGGCGGCGTATCTGGCGGGCCTGGGCGTGGGCTTCTGGGAAAGCCGGGATCAGATTGCGCAGCAGCGGCAGGTGGAGCGGACGTTCGTGCCGGAGATGGGCGCGGAACGGCGGGAGAAGTTGTATGCGGGGTGGAAGCGGGCGGTGGAGGCTACGTTGGTGTTTGGGGATGGGTAAGATTGATTGCCAAACGCGATGTGATCGCACGATGTGGTGAGTCACTTAAATTACACAAATCGCGCGGTCACTTGCCTCAACATGTGGCGCATGCGAACCATGCAGTTCGTTTCTAACTTGCTGCGTGCAATACGTCACAAATAAGCAGGAAAACAAAATGACCACTGCGACTGATCGCACCGAACCACATGACAATCACACCTACAGCATGGTCATGTTCGATCGAAGGACTCTCGACTTCATGCTGCGGTCGATAGACCTCTACTTGTCTTTAATCCACGCTGAGGATGATCTGGTTGCGGCTGATCCAGATCTTTCGGCACTCGTTTCGGACGATACACGTCGCGAACTGGGGCTTGGCAAAGACAAAGAAAGCGCTGAGCGCGTCCGGGAATGGATATCTGACAAGATAAACAAAGAGCCGGACCGCCAACACATTTACATTTCACTGAGTCACTGGATGGCGCGATTCTTAAAATCAGTTGGGGCGCTATATCTATCGAAACTTAGATCAAGGAGAGATATCCTCGCATGCAAACCAAACGTCACAACTAATGCGCTGGCTTCAATTGACCGAGAAATACTTGCTAAGGAAGAGATTTTTCAGGCGGGTGGAATTTTCAAAAATGCATCACTAATTCCTCTTCTTGTTGAATATCAAGAAACAGATACAAAGCCAACACTTGCAGAAAGCCAAGATTATTTATCAATGGCGGTACGACCTAGACCCGTGACAGTGAGCGCCATCGAAATTATCGATGCGGAGCTACGGACCCGCTGCCTAGATCTCTTTGCAAACTTTCAGGAAAGCGGTCAGTCTGAAAGAAATGACACGGTCATTTCTGAAGCTTCTAGAATTCTAGAGAACAGACTGCGAGATTTGTTGAAATCTGACAGCGGAATGAATGCAAAACAATTGTCAACTCTTGCGTTCAATCCTGATAAGCCCCGACTTGTCATTAGCAAAGTTCGGGCGGAGCAAGACGCCGCTCATCTACTTTTTCTTGGTGCTTTTGGGTTCATTCGAAATCAAGTTCAACACAAACTTATGGCTGATCTTGCCCCAGAGCGCGTAATGCAGGTACTTGGCATGTTCGATTACTTAATATCAGTGATGAATAATGCTGAAATTAGTGACATAGCCGCGTAGATTCATAGGCGAAGTGACGTAGCCCGGGTAGAGCCATAGGCGAAACCCGGGGCCTTTCGGCACGACTTGGCGAGCCCCGGGTTTCGCTTCGCTCTACCCGTGCTACTCGTCTTCCTTTTGACACCATCGCAACGACTACTCGGCAATGGTCGGCCAACGCCCGTCTTGCTAGGTCCCCCTTTGGATCGGTATCGCCTTCAGCTCCAACTCTCTTGCGAATCAGCGACAATCCCGCAATGAAGATACGTTTCGTCACGGTAGTCCTGAGTGCGAGCGCCATCGCGGTTGGCTGCTTTATCGGTTACCGGCTACTGGCAACACAAGCGACGACGGACACGCCGACGTCGATTACGACATCACCAACCCCACTGGCAGCCTCACCGCCCTTGCCACCTGGCGCCAAGCCGGTGGAGACCACCCATTACCTCATCCACTCCTCCGCCACCGAAGAACAGACCGCACGCGTGGGTGAAGCCGCTGAAGCATTGCACTTGGCCTACACCACGTTTTTCGATGGCATGCCCGGGATGCAGCCGACCAAGGCGAAGTTACAGCTGGTGCTCTACAAGGACCAGGCCGAATTCAAGGCCCACAACCGCAGCAGCCCTTGGGCCGAAGCGTATTACCTGCCGCCGCGCAGCCACGCCTACTACGGCGATGGTGATAACCCCGTCCATTGGATGACACACGAAGTCACGCACCAGCTGAATCGCGAAGTTGCGCGTTTCAAAAAAACCAAATGGATCGACGAAGGCTTGGCCGACTACTTTGGCAGTAGCTGGATTGCCGATGGAAAACTGACGCCCGGCAGCATCGATCCCGCCACCTACCCCATCTGGTGGTTACCCAGACTGCAACTGACCGGCAACCTGCAGGACGATATCTCCACCGGCAAGATCATTCCTCTGCGCGCCATCGTCTCCGGCAAGGGTGGCCCGGACATCAACCGCAACGTCAACCTGTACTACATCGAATACTGGAGCCTGACGCATTTCCTGTTCCACTATCAGGACGGGAAATATGCCGCCCCTTACCGGCAATTGATCGTTTCCGGAGGCAGCCTGGAGAACTTCGAACGACTCATCGGTCCGATCGACCGGATACAGACCCAGTGGTACGCCTACCTCCAGGCTGCGGCCAAGGCAACTGGCCCGGTTCCGGCTAAGTGACGTAGCCAGCGTAGTGACGTAGCCCGGGTAGAGCCGCAGGCGAAACCCGGGGCTCTTCAGGTCGTGTCAAAAGGCCCCGGGTTTCGCTTCGCTCTACCCGGGCTACATTTTTCCTTTTTGACACCATCACAACGATCACTCGGCAATGGTGGGCCAAGGCCCACCCTGCGAGACTGCGTTGGATCGACTCTCCACTCCCGATGGCCGCTACCTGATCGTTCGCCATCGCCTGTGGCGCGCGGCGAACCCAGGATTGAGTGCCGTAGCAAAAACCGAACTAGTCAGCGCCTTGATGACCGCAAGGCGCGACGTCGGCGGCGCGCTCCGCAACCAAGACGACACGCGACTGGCGCAAGCCCGCGCCGCCGTGCATGCCGCCAAGCTCGCGCTCGGCGAACGCGGCCCCGCCTGGTGGACCGACGGCAGCCCGGACTACAACCGCCACCTGGTGAAGAACACGCCCTATGCCGCGTGGTACCGGACCGTCTGCACGACACCGCCATAGGGTGGGCTCAAGCCCACCGCATGCATGCGGTTTGTATCGCGTCGTGAGCGGCGAGCCGGGGCCCGCCCTATGGGAAGTCAGCGGAGTACTGCGTGCTTACTTGCCCCACATCCGCTGCATCACATTGTCCTTGCGGACCAGCAGATGGAACAGGGCCGCGAGGATGTGCAGGCCGATGACCCAATAGAACGCTTCGCCGATCCAGACGTGCGTGGACTCCAGCAAATCAGCCAACGCCTTGTCCGTGCCGAAGAACGACGGAATGACGCGCTCCGTCAGCGGCAGGCCAATGCCCTTCCCTTCCGCAAGCCGCGCAACCATGCCGGTCAACGGCTGCACCACCAGGAAGGCATACAGCAACACGTGGGTGAGCGAAGACAGCCAGCCCATCCACGACGGTTGCGGCGGCACGATCGGCGGCGCGCGTTCGCTGAAACGATTCACCAGCCTGGGCACCACCAACATCAACACCACCATGCCGATCAGGAAATGCGACTCGCTGGCGAAGATGCGTTCGTCCGTGCCGCGCTCGAACAGCTTGCGCACGTTGATGGACACGTACGCCAGCGTGACCAGCACGAAGGTCGCCCAATGCAGTCGACGTGCCAGCGGCGAGTAACTGGCCGGCACCCCATTCGCAAGATCGGTTGTGTGGGTCGAAGACGTCATGCCGCACCTGCCGCTGAAAGATGTTCATAGAGGATGGTGGCGCCGACCGCAATCAGCACCACGCCGCCAAACGCCTCGGCCCATTTGCCGATCAAGCTGCCCAGCGCCCTGCCCGCCATGATGCCAATGCTCACCATGACGAAGGTACACAGGCCGATGACCGCGCTCACCACCAGGATGTTGACCTGCACGAAGGCCAGGCCCACGCCCACGGCCATCGCATCGATGCTGGTGGCCAGCCCGGTCAGTGCGATGCTCCACATCGACCCGCTGGGCGCCTCGCCTTCCTCTTCCTTGGCGAAGAAGGCCTTGTAGAGCATGTGCACGCCCAGCGCGAACAGCAACCCGAACGCGAGCCAATGGTCCCAGCGTTCGATGAAGCGGGCGGCGGCCGAGCCCAGCAGCCAGCCAATCATCGGCGTGATGGCTTCGACCACGCCGAAGATCAGGCCGATGCGCAGCGCCTGTGGCCAGGTGGGCTTGAGCATGCCCGCGCCCTTGGCCAATGCCGCCGCGAAGGCGTCGGTGGACATGGCCAAGCCAAGCAGGAGGATGGAAATTGGATTCATGGTGGAAGTGTGCCTGCGGTCGGGACGGTGCGGACGAACGAACACCAGCGTGCCCGACCGGGTTACGCCGCTGTCCGTTGGTCTCGCCACCCGTATGGTGCACGCGCCATGGCCGGTTCAGGCCAATCGTGTTGACGCGGGCGCTTCCGGAAAACGCGGAAGCCGGCTACTCCCCAAGGGAATGGCTCACCTGCCAGGCAGGAAGGCCGCGCGCAGCCTAACCAGTCTGCTGCGATGCCGCAATCCCTTGCATGGCGATGGCGACCGGGCAGTGCCTGCCTGCGGATTCGCCCCACGCTGGCAGTTGCCACTGCACCCCGGTAGCATCCCGCACAAAAGGTGAGCCCATGAACATTAAGCCGTTCCTCGCATTGGCAGCACTCGCATTGGCAAGCCCCCTCGCCCACGCCCAATCGGCGGAAAGCGACGGCTGGAGCTACCACCTGACCCCGTACCTGTGGGGCACCGCGATTGAAGGCACCGTCGCCCACGACCGCCTGCCCATCGACCTGAGTGCCGAGATGGACTTCGGCGACGTCTGGGAAAACCTGGAACTTGGCGGCATGGGTGCCTTCGAAGCGCGCAAGGGCCGCTATGGCGTATTCGCCGACGGCCTGTTTGCGCGCCTGTCTTCCACCGTCTATGCACCCGTCGCCGGCGCCGCACTGCCCGTGGACCTGGAAACACGCACCCGCACCGGGCTGGTTGCCTTCCGCTACGGCTGGAAGGAAAGCGAACAAGGACACCTGGACCTGGTGGCGGGCGCACGCTTCTGGTCCGCACGCACGCGCCTGTCCTACGCCATCCCCGTGCCGCCACCGCCGCCGATTCCGCAGCAGTTCGACGGCGAGCAGGAAGAAAGCTGGGTGGACCTGCAGGTGGGCGTGAAAGGCCGGCGCGAGTTCGGCAACGGCAGCTTCGTAGGCGGCTGGGTGATGGCCGGCGCTGGCGAATCCGACTTGTCGACGGACGTGATGCTGATGGCCGGCTACCACCTCAGCGAGCGCACGGCCGTCGTGGCCGGCTACCGCTGGCTGTCGACGGATTTCGAAACCTCCAGCGGCTTCCGCTACGACACCACCATGCAAGGCCCCGGCCTTGGGCTTGAATTCAAATTCTGATTTCCCCCACGCCGCGCCAGAAGCGCCGCAACCGGAGCCACCCCATGCGTATCGCAACCACTTCACTGTGCACGGCCGTTTTGCTCGCAAGTGCAATGGGCATGGCCACGCAGTCGCAGGCCGCAGAAGCCGATGCGCGCCTGATTGAAGCGGCGCGCGCGCAACAGCCTGCGGTCATCGACACCCTGCGTGACCTGGTCACCGTGGAAAGCGGATCCAACGACCACGCCGGCGTGTCCACGCTGATGGATTACCTCGATGGCCGCCTTGGCACGCTGGGCGCGAAGGTGGACCGCGTGGCATCGGCCACCGGCGGGCCGGACCTGGTGCGCGGCGTGTTCGAAGGCGATGGCGCGTTGAAGGTGATGCTGATCGCGCACGCCGACACCGTGTACGACAAAGGCATTCTGCAGAAGGAGCCCTACCGCCAGGACGGCAACCTGCTGTACGGCCCCGGCATCGCCGATGACAAGGGCGGCATCGCGGTGATCCTGCATGCGCTGGAACTGCTGAAGGCGCAGGGCTGGAACGACTACGCGCGCATCACCGTGCTGTTCAATCCGGATGAGGAAATCGGTTCGCCGGGTTCGGGCGAAACCATCGCCACGCTGGCCGAACAGCACGACGTGGTGTTGTCATTCGAACCGTCTCCGGCCAAGGCCGTGATCAAACACGAAGGCGTGCTGCTGAGCGCCGCAGGCACTTCGCAAGTCCGCATGACCGTCGAAGGCCGTTCCGCACATGCCGGTGCCGCGCCCGAGCAGGGCCGTAATGCGCTGGTCGAACTGGCGCACCAGCTCATGCAGACCAAAGACATCGCCGCCAGCGTGCCGGGCGCGCAATTGAACTGGACCACCGCGAATTCCGGCAATGCGCGCAACCAGATTCCCGAGCGCGCCGAAGCCGGCGGCGATGTGCGCGTGATGCAGGCCGATTCCAACGACAACCTGCGCGCCGCGCTGCAGGCCAAGGTGCAGGAAAGCCACGCCGTGCCCGACACCACCACCACCGTCACGCTGGAGCCACTGCGACCCATCTACGTCGCTGGCGAACGCGGGCAGGCGCTGGCCAACCTGGCGCGTGACATCTATGCCGAACTGGATGGCCGGAAATTGTTGATGCACCCCACCACCAACGGCGGCACCGATGCCGGTTTCGCCGGACGTTCCGGCCACGCCGCGGTGCTGGAAGGCCTGGGACTCGCCGGCTGGGGCTACCACGCCCGCGATGAATACATTGAGATCGATTCCATCCCGCCACGCCTCTACCTGGCGTCGCGCATGCTGATGGAACTGGGCAAGCAAGCCAGCACGGCCGCACCTTGATGTAGGGTGGGCCTTGGCCCACCGCTCTTGTCTTTGAAGCCATCGCAAACCGTGACATGGCGAGGTGGGCCTTGGCCCACCCTACGATCATTGACGGGCTGGTACCAACCATCGAAATCCTGCGCTGCCCACGGGCCGGCTTCCCTACCAACGGACACCGTCCGCTAGAATGAAGCGAGCCTATGGGGCGACGAGGGTAGAACGCTGGTCATGACCATAGAGTCACTACAACGCAGGCGATTGCTGCAGGCCGGACTGGCAGCGACGGTTCCCTTTGGCCTACTCGCATGTTCGGATCGCAAACAAGGCCCCCTGCTGGTGGGCGGCCTGCCGGTCACCTGCAACCTCACCCTGCCCGTCGCCTGCGTCGCGCGCGACACCGCCAACAAGGCGGCCGCTGGCCAGGCGCCCGCCTTGCAGTACACCTACAGCAAGTTCAACGGCTGGCCGGAAATCAAGGAATCGCTGATGACCGGTCGCATCCAGGCCGCCTTCATGCTGGCACCACTGGTGATGGACCTGGCCGACAAGAAGATCCCGGTGAAGATCGTCTCGCTGGGCCATCGCTCCGGCGCGGTGATCATGGTCCGCACAGATTCGCAACTCCAGCATTTCAAGCAGCTTGCCGGCAAGCGCGTCGCCATCCCCAGCCGGTTCGCCGTCGACTATCTGTTCCTGCGCAAGATGCTGGCACGGGAAAACATGACGCCCGCCGACGTGGAGATCGTGGAGATGCCGCCGCCCGACATGCCCGCCGCGCTGTATGCGAATGCCGTGGATGCCTACTGCACCGGCGAACCCTTCGGTGCCGCCGCGCAAAGCGCCGGCTATGCGCGCCCGTTGAGCATGACCCGTGACGAATGGCGCAACTACATCTGCTGCGTGCTGACCGTGCGCGAGGAACTCATCGCCGGGAATCCCGCATTGGTGCAGGACCTGGTGAACCACGTGCTGGGCGCCGGCCAGTGGCTTGACGAGCAGCCAGGCAACCGCGACAAGGCCGTCGGTATTGCCGCTGGCCGCGACTTCTTCAACCAGGACCCGAACATCCTCAAGTTCGTGATGGAAAACCCCACCGACCGCGTGACCTACGGCGACCTGCGCATGATCCGCGCCGAGTTCGACGACCTGATGCAGCTGTCGGTCGAGGCCGGTACCATCAAGCACCCGATCGCCTACGAAACCTATGTCGATGAGCGGTTCGCGCGCAACGCAAAAGCCGCGCACATCGCGATCTGATTGGTGGAACGAATCCGAATGATGCGTACGCTCGTCCTGTTGTCCCTGTTGTTCGTCGGCACGGCATCGGCACGTGCCGCGGATGGTGCAGAACTGAAAGCCGGCGTGTTCGATCCGCCGCGCATGGCGCCGGATTTCACCCTGCCCGGTTCTAACGGCTCCGAATTGAAGCTGAGCAAGTACCGCGGCAAGGTAGTGCTACTCGGCTTCGGGTTTACTTCCTGCGCCTCGGTCTGCCCGACCACACTGGCGACGCTGAAGCAGGCCAACAAACAGCTGGGCGCACAGGCACGCGACGTGCAGGTGCTCTACATCACCGTGGACCCGAAGCTCGACAGCGCCGCGCAAATGAAGAAATACCTGGCCCTGTTCGACCCGACCTTCATCGGCGGCACCGGTACCGACGCGCAACTGGCCGCCGTGCGCAAGCAGTACGGCATCTTCGCCAAGGAAGTGGCAGGTCCGGATGGCAGGTTCACCCACTCCTCCTTCATCTACCTGATCGACCGCAAGGGCCGCCTGCGTGCATTGATGCCATACGGACGCCTTGCCAACGATTATGTCCATGACGTGCGCCTGCTGCTGGCCTCGCCTTGAGTACGTTGCGTTGGCTCACGGTTGTACTTCTTGCTGGCGCCTTGGGCGTGGTTGCGTGGGCAGCTTTCGCGCCGGTACGCTTCGAGTCGCGCGAAGAAGTGTTCGAGATCCCCAAAGGCACGTGGGCGAAACGTATGGCGGGTGACCCGGTGGAGATACTGCCGTCGCGCATCGACTTGGTCCTGGGCGTGCACGACGTGTTGCTGCTACGGAATCTTGATGACGTGCCGCAGGTGTTCGGTCCCACGGTGATCATGCCGGGGCAGAGTTTCCGCCTGCCGTTCGAGGTCGCCTCCACCTATTCGTTCGCGTGTACCGCGCATGCGAGCGGCGAGATGTCGGTCGTGGTCGCGCCGCAACCCGAATCCGCATGGGGTCGCCTGCGCTGGCGCGCGAGCCGGTTGTGGGGTGCCATCGCATGAAAATGCTGCAGCGATCGCTGCCCTCGCTGGCCATCTTCGCCCTCATCATCGCGCTGTGGTGGGGCATCGTGGTCGCAACCGGAAGCGTGATCTTCCCGACGCCGTGGCAGGTCGTCGTGGGAACCATGGAACTGGTGCGCGACGGCACCCTGTTCGAACACATTGGCGCGTCGCTGTTCCGGGTTGGTGTCGGCTTCGGCTTGGCTGTACTGGTCGCCGTGCCGCTGGGCCTGTGGATGGGATGGGTGAAGGGCGCGTACGTCACCCTCAACCCGCTGTTCCAGATGCTGCGTCCGATCTCGCCGATCGCATGGATCCCGATCGCGATCCTGTGGTTCGGCGTCGGCAACGTGTCACCGATCTTCCTGATCTTCCTGGCGTCGGTGTTTCCCATGGTGGTGCAGACCACGGTGGGCGTACACACCATCGACAAGCGTTACCTGCGCGCCGCGGCGAACTTCGGCGTCTCGCGCGCCACCTTGTTCCGCCAGGTGGTGATCCCGGCGGTACTGCCGCAGGTGATCGTGGGCATGCGCATCGGCCTCGGCGTGGCCTGGCTGGTGGTGGTAGCCGCGGAAATGATCGCGCTGCGTTCCGGGCTGGGTTACCTGATCATGGATTCACGCAACGCGGGCAACCGCTACGACCTGGTGATCGCCGGCATGATCATCATCGGACTCATTGGCCTGCTGCTGGATGGATTGATGCGCTTGCTCGAAGGCCTGAAAACGGTGAGGTGGCATTATGCCCGCTAAGATCCGCGTCGACGGCGTAGGCAAGAGCTTCGACACGGAACAGGGAAAGCTGCACGTGCTCGACAACATCAGCCTGGAGGTGGCCGATGGCGAGACCGTGGCCATCGTCGGCCCTTCGGGTTGTGGCAAGTCGACGCTGATGGGGATACTCGCAGGATTCGACCGGCCCGACCACGGCACCATCCACGTGGACGGCGTGGCGCAAAGCGGGCCGAGTTCGAGTGGCATCCTGATCTCGCAGGCCGGTTCCGTGTTCCCGTGGCTCACGGTGCAGCAGAACCTGATGTTCGGCCTGAATGGCCGCGACTACGAAGAGAAGAAACAACTCGCGGACCATTACGCGGAGATGGTCGGCCTGAAAGGCTTCGAGGCGCGTTATCCGCACGAGCTTTCCGGCGGCATGCTAAAGCGCGCCGAACTTGCACGCGCGCTGGTGGTGAAGCCGGAAATCCTGTACATGGACGAGCCTTTCTCCGCATTGGATGCGTTGTTGCACCTGCGCATGCGCACCGAACTGCTGAGGATCCTTGGGCAGGAGCGCCACACCGTGCTGCTGATCACGCACGACGTGGAAGAGGCCATCCACCTGGCCAATCGCATCATCGTGCTGTCGACCCGCCCCACCACCATCCAGGCGACGTTCGAAGTCCCCTTCGCGCATCCACGCAAAATTTCCAGCGCACCCGTGCAGGAACTGCGCGCAGCGATCCTGCGCGAGCTGGGTGTCGAAAGCTATTCCGTCTGAAGGCCTTCGCGCACAGAGTGCGTGTTGTGCACCGACATGGCGAACTTGGCATACAGCGTCGCCGTGGACGCCCGGTGGGGGATATGAAGACGACCTTCACCTCACACGCCAATAGCCCGACCTGAACGATTCCGGAGCCTCGGCGAGATGTGAGGACGATTGTTAAGTTGAATTCATGCGTGCGCCCCGACACTCGCCGCACTTTCAATCCAACAGGAGTCGTCATGCAGACCATCAGGAAGTACGGACTCATCGCTGCCATGGCCGTCGCACTGGGCATGGGCGGTGCCGCCAATGCACAGACCGTCGGCTACAACATTCGTACCGGCGACGTGTGGGTGGACTCGCGGCTCGGCGAAATCAATGACTACGGCTCACGCTACCGCGACCCGTTCGTGGGCGAGATGACCGGGTATTACGGTGCGCCGCGCAGCCTGATCAACGAGCTGCTGGACCAGCGCCGCTGGGCGCCGGCCGATGTCTACTACGCCTGCGCGCTTGCGCACTCGCTGGGCATTCCCTGCATCAACGTGGTGCGCGAATACGACCGCAACCCGGGCAAGGGCTGGGGCAACGTGGCCAAGCATTACGGCATCAAGCCGGGTTCGCCGGCCTTCCACGCGCTGAAGCGCGGCACGGCCACCACCTACGGCCACTGGGGTTACCCGGTCGTCGTGGATCGCCCGGTGCGCGTTGACTGGTCGCAGCATGGACCGGGCAAATCGCATGGCAACAGCTCGCATGGCGACGACCACGGCAGCAAGGGCAAGTCGGCATCCAATGCCCCAGGCAACTCTGGCAAAGACAAGGGCCAGGGCGGCAACGGCAACGGCAACGGAAAAGGTAAAGGCAAGGACAAGGGCAAGGATTGACCCCTGCCCTCTACTGCCCGACCAGGGTAGAAAGATTTACGAAACGGCGACCCTCGGGTCGCCGTTTTTCATATTCGTTCCATACGCAATGCCGGGAAGCAACGCTTGTACTGGGACCGAACCAGGGCATGTCTGCAGAAGGTCACGACACGCTCTTGCCCGCTGCCAACAGGCCAAGTCGCGATTTTGCATAGGACGCCAGCTCTTCTGTTTCCAACAGCGCTCCACACATGCCGATGTAGCCATCCGGACGCAACAGGAAGAACGATCGGCCGGGAATGCCGACGCGTTCAAGTTCAGCCTGGTTGTGCGCATCGTCCGGAATGACGTGGATGCGCAGCAGGTCGCCGAACGCTCTCGCGTCGTCGCCGGGCGCTGGCTGCCCGAACAACAGCAAATGGAAATGCAGGTCGTCCAGCGACTGGAACATGTCTTCGACCGGGCCATCGGTTTGCAGCCGCATGCGCAGCCACGGGAAACGATCTCCTGCCTGCGGCGACGGCGACGCAAGGTGCGTGGTCGACACGGACAGACCGCTGTCGCGATAGCGGATGCCGATCTGCGAAACGGTGCGGAACGCGAATTCCTGGATGCGCTTGCGGCGCATCGCCTGCGCAGCGATGCGTGCCAGCACCTGCGTACGCAGCACCCCGGCCAGCGGGTTGTCCGAGATGATCAGGCGGAAGGCGCGGTCGGTGGTGTCGAGCAGCCGCGCGGCGACCGGGATGCGCTCTTCCTCATACGAATCGAGCAGCGATTCCGCGGCTTGCTGCTTCACCACCAGCGCGAGCTTCCACGCCAGGTTGTACGCATCCTGCAGACCTGTATTCATGCCCTGCGCGCCGACCGGGCTGTGGATGTGTGCCGCATCACCGAGCAGGAAACAGCGAGCCGAACGGAAACGCGCCGCGCGCCGATGGTGGATGCGATAGCTGGAGAACCAGGTGCATTGCGCAACCGACAGATCGAGTCCTGTTTCATCGAGCAGCGACGGCAGTACCTGGTCGAAGGCCACCTCTTCCCTGCCACGCAAGGCGGGCGGCAGGATGCCGACGATGCGCCAGTGGTTGTCGCCGCGCATGGGGAAGAACAGGTGGAAGCTCTCCTTCCACAGGAACACGTTGATCTGGTCGGGCACCATGTTGCCACTGGCCTGCACGTCGGCGACGTAGAAGACGTGCTCGTACGGCGCACCCTCGAACGCGATGCCGCTGAGCGTGCGCACGGCGCTGTGTGCCCCATCGCAACCGGCCACCCAGCGCGCGTTGATATCGCGGGTCACGCCATCCGCGGACGCGAGCGTCGCGGTGACATGGCCTGCATGCGGCTGCAGTGCGACCAGTCCGGTGTTCCATTGCACCGACTGGTCGAAGTCCCGCAGGCGTTCGCCCATGATGCGTTCGTTGTCGTCCTGGCCCAGCACCAGCACGTAGGGATACGGTGTGAGCTCGCTGCCCGCGTTGCCCAGCGGCACATGCGCGGCCTTGCGGCCCTGCGCCCACAACTGCACGCCGTTGCCACGCTTTCCCAGCGCGAGTGCACGATCGACGATGCCAAGCTGCGCGTAGATCTCCAGCGTGCGTGCCTGCACGCCCAGTGCACGGGTCTGCAGCGAAGGGCCGGCATGGCGATCGATGATCACGCTGCGCACGCCACGCCTGGCGAGCTGGTTGGCAAGCATCAATCCGGTGGGGCCTGCGCCCACGATGAGCACATCGGTATCCATGCTGCCTCCTTCCAAACGAAAGAGCCGGCCGCGAGCCCGGCCGGCCCATCATAAGACCGCCGGACCGCTTGGAATAAACCGGCAAGTCGGCTAGCGTGCACACGGCCCGGCCAAGGCTGCACGACGAGGCCATGCCAACCCGGGGAACTCCACGACCAGTCGCAGCATCCGCTGCCAACGAGGGCACATGCCGCACGCCATAAGCACGATGGAACTGTTCCTGATCGCCATGGCGATCATCTTCACCGTCCCGTACCTGATCTGGCGCCTCGGTCGTACCGATTACTTCGCGCCGCTGGTGGTGGTGCAGATCATCACCGGCATCCTGCTGGGGCCGGGCGTGCTGGGCGCGGTGGCGCCGGGGTATTACGAATTCGTGTTCACGCCGGACGTGATCAAGATCCTCAATGGCCTGGGCGCGTGGGCAGTGATGCTGTTCGTGCTGATCGCAGGCATCGAACTGGACGTGCGCCAGGCGTGGAAGAACCGCCTGGAAAGCGGCGTCACCGCCGGCTTCGCGTTGGGCGTGCCGCTGGTGACCGGCAGCATCGCCGCGCTGGGCATGCTGATGTTCCCTGGATGGATAGGTGAAAAAGGCCAGTCATGGCAATTCGTGGTCGGCGTGGGCATGGCCTGCGCGGTGACCGCACTGCCGATCCTGATCCTGCTGATGGAAAAGCTCGACATCCTGCGCCAGCCCATCGGCCAGCGCATATTGCGTTACGCCAGCCTGGACGACGTGGCCATCTGGGGCGTGCTGGCGCTGGTGCTGCTGGACTGGGAACGCATGGGCCGGCAGGTCGGGTTCCTGCTCGCGTTCGTGGTGGCGTGCATCGGCTTCCGCAAGTTGATGGTGCGGCTGCCGGAGCGCGACCGCTGGTACGTGATGCTGATCTGGCTGAGCGTGTGCGCATTCGGCGCGGACTGGTCGGGGCTGCACTTCATGGTCGGCGCGTTCCTGGCCGGCGTGGTCATCGACAGCGACTGGTTCGACCAGGAACAGATGGACCGCCTGCGCCACAACGTGCTGCTGGTGATGATGCCGGTGTTCTTCCTCAGCACGGGCTTGCGCACGGCCTGGTCGGTCGGTGGTGACGTGGTGTTCATCGCCGCCGCCGTGCTGCTGGTGGCCTCGGTGGCCGGCAAGCTGGTGGGCGTGCACATCGCCGGAAGGATCCTGAAATGGAAACCCGGCGAAGCGTCCTTCATCGGCTGGCTGCTGCAGACCAAGGCCCTGATCATGATCATCTTCGCCAACATCCTGCTGGACAAGCAGATCATCACCAACGCGACGTTCACTGCCCTGTTGCTGATGGCCGTGGCCAGCACCATGCTGACGATCCCGGTGGTGACGCCGAAGATGAAGCGGTTGTTCAAGCCCGGCAACACGGCCTGACCAACGAGGCTACAGCGCGGGCAGCCTGACCGTTGCCCGCAACCCACCCCATTGCGGCGAATCGTCCAGCACGATGCTGCCGGCATGCATCTCCACCACCTGCCTGACGATGGACAGGCCCAGGCCGCTGCCTTCCACGCCGCTTCCCAGTTCACGGTGGAAGCGTTCGAAAACGCGCGTGCGCGCTTCCGGCGCGATGCCCGGACCCGAATCCTCGACGGCCAGCACGGCGTCTGCACCCTCGCGCGACAACTGCACGCGCACCTGCCCATCGCGCGGGCTGTAACGCACGGCGTTGTCGATGAGGTTGCGCATCATCGCGTCCAGCGCCGCCTCGTCACCACGCACGGACACCGACTCCGCCTGCAATGCCATGTGCACGCCGCGGGACGCGGTCAGCGCCCCATAGTCCGCCAGGTGCTGTTCGGCCAACATGCGCAGGTCGACCGCGCGCGGTTCGGCGGCGGCGGCACCCGGTTCCACCCGGCTCAGCGCAAGCAACTGCGCCACCAGCCGCTCGGTGCGTGACACGCTGGCATCGAGCTGCTGCTGTGATTCATCGCGCTCGGCCTCGCTGCGCGCATGGCGCAGGTTGTGCGCATGCACCTTGAGTGCCGCTACCGGCGTGCGCAGTTCGTGCGCCGCATCGGCCGTGAAACGGCGTTCGCGCGCGAGCATCGCATCGAGGCGTTGCAAGAGTCCGTTGACCGCGACCACCAGTCCCTGGATTTCCCTGGGCACGCGATCGAGCTTGATCGGCGCGAGGCGATGGGGCGCACGTTCGCCGATTTCCTGCGACACCCGGGTCAGGCCGCGGCTGGCCCAGTTGACCACCAGCCACACGAACACGGCCAGCAGCGGCAACGCGACCAACAGCGGCAACAGCGTGCTGGAGGCGATTTCGCCGGCAAGCTCGCGCCTGATGTCCGCCAGCTCGCCGGACTGGTACCAGTGCCCACCCGGCGAGCGCAAGGTAAAGGTGCGCCATGCTTCGCCATCGATCACCACGTCGGCGAAGCCCGGCGCCAGCGGGGCCAGCGCCTGTTGCGGGCCGCTGTCCGAACGCAGCAGCAGGCTGCCGTCGGCTTCACGCACCTGGAAGGCCAGCTTGGTTTCATAGGCATGGCCATCCTGAAAAGCCAGCGCCTCGCCCACGCCTTCCGCTTCCCCATGCCAGACGCGCACGAGGATGGGTTCGGTGGGGCCGTGTTCGCGCAACTCACCGAGGGATTCGTCCACCACGCTCATCAGCACGCGCGAGGAATGCGCGAGCTTGGCGTCGAACATTTCCCCCGCTTCCTGCAAGCCGGCGCGATAGCTGAAGCCGGCGGTGACCATGATCACCACCGACAGGATGCCGATCAACGACACCAGCAAGACGCGCCGGATCGAGGTCATGGCGCGGCGGCGTCCTGGTCGCTCGCGGAGGCCGCGGCGCGCTCATCCAGTGCGTAGCCCACGCCGCGGATGGTTCGGATCAGGGCGGGGTGCAGCTTGCGACGCAACTGGTGCACATGCACGTCCACCGCATTGCTGGCCACGTCTTCATCCCAACCGTACAGGCCCTGCTGCACGGATTCGCGGCTGATGACCTTGCCGCGGTTCTCCATCAACAGCCGCAGCAGCGCGAACTCCCTGCGCGGCAAGTCCAGCGGGCGGCCGCGCCAGGTGACGGACAGCGTGGCGGGATCGAGCACCAGTTCGCCCAGTTCCAGCTTCGGGCTGACCCGGCCGGCACTGCGCCGCAGCAGTGCGCGTACGCGCGCCAGCAGTTCATTCGAATCGAATGGCTTGCCCAGGTAATCGTCGGCACCGACATCAAGGCCCAACGTGCGGTCTGCTGCACGCTCGCGCGCGCTCAACACCAGGATCGGCACCGAAGCGCCGGCGCGGCGCGACTGCCTGATCACTTCGATGCCGTCGACGTGCGGCAAGCCCAGGTCCAGGATCACCAGGTCGATGCCAGCGTCGTCACGCATCGCGGCCAGCGCGCCCGCGCCGTCCTGGATCCAGTCCACGGAGTACGCCGCACGCCGCAAGGTCGTGCGGATACCTTCACCCAGGGAACGGTCGTCTTCCACCAGCAAGATGCGCATGCACCCAGTGTGTGTCTGGCTTCAATGGCTTGCAAGGTGCGGCTTCAGCTGTGCAAGCAGCGCCGTGGCTTCCGCGCGACGGCCACGGTCGGCGAGTTCGCGGCCCGGGCGCGCCGGCGCGGCAAGTGCCTTCTGCAGTGCGGCCGCAGCGCCCGTCCAGTCTCCCTGGTCGCGCAGGAAATCCGCATAGAAATAGTTGGCGTCCAGGCCATCGGGATTCACCTCGATGCCCTTGCGCAGCAGTTGGCGTGCCTTCTTGTCGTCGCCGAAACCAACCGGCCATCCGGGCACCTGGTAATACAGCGCACCCAGGCTGGTGTAGGCCGCACCGTCCAGCGCGGTGGGGTCGATCGCCAGCGCCGCTTCGAAATTCACGCGCGCCTGCTTGACCAGTCCCAGTGCACCCAGGCCACCGCGCTCGCCGGCCAGGCTGGACAATACGATGCCGTCCCAGATCAACGCATTGGCATCCTTCGGTTGCGCCTTGCGCAAGGCTTCACTGCGGCTGGCCAAAGACTCCAGGGCCGCCACGCGTTGCGGCTTGGGCGTGTTGTAGGTGGCTTCGGCCCAGCGGTCGCGGACTTCGACCACCTGCGGGGAAGGCTTGCTGTTGCCCGCGGCGGATGCAAGGCCGGGCAGGACGAGTAGCGCAGCGACGGCGATGGCGCGAAGGCGCTCAGGGCGAAACGGGTTCATGGTCGTTCTCCAGGACAGGCAGGGTGGATGCATGCGCGCGCGCATGGCGGTGGACAAGGGCAAGTTGCGATTGCAGGCTGCGGTCAACCAGTTCCGGCAACATGCCGTTGAGTCGTGCGAAGAGTTTTTCCGGCCACCCGACCTGCAGGCGTTTGTCGCCGCGCGCGATCGCGGCCACCAGGATCCGGGCCACGTCATCCGGCTCGTCTACCGCGACCTTGCTGTCGCGGTTGAATGCGTCGACGGCGGCCGGATTGAATGCGGTACGCGTGGCGCGTGGCGCGAGGTACTGGAAACGGATCGGGCGGTCGGCGAATTCGCGTGACAACCCTTCCATCAGTCCGCGCAGCCCGAACTTGCTGGCGCTGTAGGCGGCGAAGCCCGGGAATGCAAGGCTGCCAAACGTGGAGCCCACCGCCACCACGGCGCTGCGCGGGTGTGCCTGCAGCGTGGGCAGGAATGCATGGATGAGCAGCAGGGGTGCACTGAGGTTGGCGTCCAGCATCTGCTGCATGCGCGCCTCGGACTGGTCCTGGAACATGCCGAATGCACCCTGTGCATGGGCCAGCACCAGCAGCGACGGCGTAGGCTGCAGGCCGCGCGCGAACGCGAGCAATGCGGCGCGTTGCTCCGCCAACGTGATGTCGGCGGCGAAGGGCATGATGTCGCCGGGTTCATGCCGTTTCGCCAGTTGCGCAAGCCGGGCCGGATCGCGTGCGACCGCGAGGACGCGCGCACCGGCCGCAACCAGCGCGTCGCACAGCGCGGAGCCAATGCCGCCACTGGCGCCGGTGAGCAGCACGGTGGTTCCCTTGAGTTCCATCACGCGGCCTCGGCCAGCGGCAGCGCGACGTCGTCACGCAGCGTGCGGAAGATGTCGCCATAGAGTTTGTAGAAGCGCTTCGCGGCATGGACCACCGCGCGTTGGTCATCCGGATCCTCCAGCCGGTCCATCAGGCCTTCGTAGAAACCGACGTGTTCGATATCCAGGTCGCCATGCGAGCGCAGGTAGCCGAAGGCGTTGCGCGGCAGGCCCAGCGATGCCTCGATGCTCTCCGCCGCACGCGTGGCCAACGCGACGCTGGTGCCTTCCAGCACCAGGACCATGCCGAAGAACCCGACCGGATTGCCGCGCATGATGGTGTCGTAGGCGTAGGACACCATCAGCTCGGTGGCGATGGAGGGTTGTGAGTCTTCGGCGGCCTGGCGATCCACGCCACACGCGGCGATATCGTCCAGGATCCATTCCTGGTGGCCCATTTCTTCCGCGATGTACTCGCCAATGGCCGCGCGCAGCCACTCCAGGCGCGCCGGCAGGCGCGCGCCGCATGCCATCAGCAGGGGCACCGTATGCCGCACGTGGTGGAAGGCCTGGGTCAGGAACGCGATGTAGTCCTGGCGATCGATGCGCGCCGCCAGCGCGGACTGGATGATGGGGATGCCGATCAGCGTTTCACGCTCTGCGCGGGTTTGCTCTAGCAGCTGCTGGTGGAAGTTCATGCGGTGGTCTCGTGGGGAGAGAGGGAGGGCGAAGCGTGGTAACGCCGGTCGATGGCGTCGGCATAGCGCGCGAGGATCGCCTCGCGCCGTGGCCGGCCATTGGCAGTGAGCAGGCCATCGTCCGCGCTGAAGGGGCGCTCGGCACGGACGAAATCGCTGACGCGGGCGTAGTCGGGCAGGCCGGCATTGACCTCATCCAGCGCGCGGCGGATGCCGGCATCGTCAAGGTCGGCGCGGCGTGGCCATACCACCGCGACGTTGGATGGCCGCGCTTCGCCCGACACCACGACCTGCGCCAACGCGTGATGCTGCAGCAGTTCGCTTTCCACCCATTCCGGCGACACGTTGCGACCGAAGGCGGTGATGAACACGTTCTTGCGACGACCGGTGACATGCACGAAACCATCGTCGTCGATATGTCCCAGGTCGCCGGTGGCGATGGGACCGGGTGGCGGGCCTTGTTCACCCAGGTAGCCGAGGCAACGCACGCCATCGACGCAGATCTCGCCATCGATGATCTGTACCCGTGCGTGCGGCAACGGCTTGCCCACGCTGCCGGGACGATGCGCTTCGGGCGTATTGAGGCAGACCACCGATGCACATTCGGTCAGGCCGTAGCCTTCGAACACCGGAAGCCCCAGGGTCGCGGCACGCGCCAGCAATGCCGGGCCCACGCGACCGCCACCGACCGCGATGTAACGCAGTGAGGCAGGCAGTGCAGCACCCTGCTCCGCCGCCATCACCACCGCGAGCAGCAGCTGGGGGACCAGGATGACGCTTTCCGGCTGGGCGCGATGCAGGCAGTTCAGCAAGGTCGGTACGTCCAGTCCCGCCGAGCCGGTGTAGCCGATCTCCGCCAGCGGCGGCACCACGATCTGCGCGCCGGACAACAAGGCGGCATACAGTCCGGCGATGTTCTCCAGCAAGGTGGACAGGGGCATCAAGCACAGGTGCCGGCGCGGCGAAATCGAGCGTGATGCCTGCTGCAACGAGGACGCCACGGCCAGCATGGCATCGGCACCCAGGCACACGCCCTTGGGAGTTCCAGTGGTGCCCGAGGTGTAGGTGATGCACGCGGTCCCGGGCGGCAGCAGCGTAGGCGCGGAATCCAGGTGGAGGCATCCAAGGTGTCCGTCGAGGTGCGACTGCGCATGCATTCCCATTCCCGCAGGCAGCGGAATGCGGGTATCGAACACCATGCATTGCGCGCCACTGGAGGCGAGTGCGTGCTCCACCTGCGAGGGACTGAAAAACGTGGGCAGCGGCACATGCACCGCGCCGGCATAGCGCAGGGCCAGGTCCAGCGCCAGCCATTCCGGCCCGTTGTCCAGCCGGCTTGCCACGCGCGTCATGCCGTGCCTGGCAAGTGCTTCCACGATGCGTTCGATGCGCGCATGCAAGTCGTCATCGCTGAGGACGGTGTCGCCGGCGATGATCCGCGGCGACGTGCCACGCAATCCGTCGACCAGGGCTTCGAAATCGCTCATGTCGCCACCGCCATGCGGAAACCGAACGCAGGCGCGGCGGCGTCATCGGCGGCGCGGGTGGCCGCCATGCGCGCCAGGTACGCGTGGCCTGCGGCGATGTCGCCGAACATGACCTTGGGTTGCGCGTCGTAGTAACTGCCCCAGTCGCTGTGGTCGCCGGAGAGGCACTCGCTGCGCGCCTCGGCCAGCTCGACCGTGGACAGGTGCAGGCGATCGAAGGCATTGCGAAGTTGCCGGGTGGCCGCGAACAGTACCCAGCGCAATCCTTCTGCATGCAGGCTGGCGGTCAGCTGCAGGATGAGTTCGCGCGCATCCCCGGCCGATGCCGAGGCGAAATTCCCCACCTCCACCAGCTCGCCGCGCGCTGGCGCAATACCGGTGACGCTGGCGATCGCCTGTTCCGCGGATGCCTGCAGGTACTGCTCCACGAAGAAACCGCCCTCGCCGCCGCGACGCAGCCCCACGGCCGCGCGGATGGCCCCGGATGCATCGCGGTAGACCATCAGGTGTGGCAGGAAGCTGCGCAGTACCGCGCCGTAGCGCTGCCAATAGATGCGCGCGATGTACGCCTCGACCTCGGCACGGGCCGGATGGCGCGCATCGACGAGCGTGCGGGTGGCGAACTGGGAATGGGCGGCGCGAGTGCCGCGCAACAGCATGGATTCGGACATGGCGCCATGCTGGTGGCGCCCGATTAAGTCTCTATTAGCGGCTTGTTACTCAGTTGTAAGTTGGGCATCAACAAAACATTCAATCACGGGCTTTCATCGCCCCAGCCTGAATGCGGGCACACCCTGCGGCTGGACCACGCCATGGAGGCGGCGTGCGACCAACGCCTGCAGGGTGCGGCAATACGAAGTGTGCGTACCGTGGCGAAACCTGTAGGCAATCAGGCCTTCGACAACTCGAACCGCACCGCTTCGCCCGCTTCCGACGACGGCGCGACCCACAGGTCGAACAGGCCCGGCTCCGCACCGAATCCGCCATTCGCGCGGGTGAACGAAAGCGCATGCCGGTCCAGCACGAACTCGACGTCGGCGTGTTCGCCGGGCTGCAGGGCGATCTTGCGGAAGCCCTTCAGTTCGCGGATCGGGCGCACGCGGCTGGCGACGCGGTCATGCACGTACAGCTGCACCACTTCCTCGCCTGCGCGATCACCGGTGTTGGTGACGGTGGCGCGCACGGTCAAGGTGCCATCCCACGCAAGCCTGGCCTCGTCGAGTGCCGGTGCCGAATACGCGAAGCGCGTGTAGGAAAGTCCATGGCCGAACGGGTACAGCGGCAGGTGCGAACCTTCGCGCCAGCGCGTCTTGAATTCGGTCATGTCCGGCAATTCGGGGCGGCCGCTGCGTGCGCGGTTGTAGTACAGCGGCTGCTGGCCGACCAGGCTGGGGAAACTCACCGGCAATTTTCCGCAGGGATTGAAGTCGCCGAACACCACGTCCGCCACCGCCGTGCCGGTCTGGCTGCCGAGGAACCAGGTGACCACGATGGCATCGGCATTGCGCACGGCGCCTTCCAGCGCCAGCGCGCGCCCATTGCGCAACAGCACCACCACCGGCTTGCCGGTGCTGGCGACGGCTTCGGCCAGCGCCTGCTGCACGGCGGGCAACACGATCTGGTTGCGCGACTGCGCTTCGCCGCTGTAATTCTGCGGCTCGCCCACCGCCAGCAGGACCACGTCGGCCTGGTTGGCCGCGGCGAGCGCGGCTTGCATCCCGCCTTCGATCGCGTCCTCGAAACCACAACCCGGCGCGACCAGCAGGTCATCGCCATCGTCCATCGCCGCGCGCAGGCCATCGGCCAGGTTGACCTGGATGCGCTTGTCGCCGAACAGGCTCCAGCAGCCTTCCAGATGGTCGCGGTCTTCCGCGAACGGGCCGATCAACGCAATTTTCTTGCCCGACTTCGGTAACGGCAGCACGTCGCCGTCGTTCTTCAGCAGCACCATGGAACGCTGCGCCGCTTCGCGCGCCAAGGCGGCATGTTGCGAGGGATCAAGTTCGCTTTCGCGCTGCGGATCCAGCGACCGGTACGGATTGTCGAACAGGCCGATCGCACCCTTGATCGCCAGCACCCGGCGCACGCTGTCGTCCACGGTTTGCATATCCACTTTGCCGTCTTCCACCAGCGCGGCGAGGTGTGCGCCGTACAGCCCGCTTTGCATGCTCATGTCGAGGCCGGCATTGAATGCGAGTTCGGTAGCTTCGCGATCGTCGCTGGCATAGCCGTGCGCGACCAGTTCGAAATCGGCGGTGTAATCGGACACCACGAAGCCGCGGAACTTCCATTCCTCGCGCAGGATGACGGTCATGAGCTGGTGGCTGGCCGAGGCCGGCACGCCGTTGATGTCGTTGAACGCGCTCATGACGGTCAGCGCGCCGGCGTCGAGTGCGGCCTTGAACGGCGGCAGGTGCACGTCGCGCAGGGTGCCTTCGGAAATTTCCACGCTGTTGTAATCCAGCCCACCCATCACCGCGCCGTAGGCGGCGAAGTGCTTGGGCGTGGCCAGCATGGCGTCGGCGGCCTTCAGGTCGTCGCCCTGGAAACCCTGCACGCGCGCGGCGGCGAATGCGCAACTCAGGAATACGTCTTCGCCCGCGGCTTCGGCCACGCGGCCCCAGCGCTGGTCGCGGGCGATATCTACGGTGGGGGCGAAGGTCCAGTGCAGGCCGGCGGCGGTGGCTTCGATGGCGGCGGCGCGCGCGGTGCGCTGCGCAAGTGCGGGCTCGAAGCTGGCGGCCTCGCCCAGCGGAATCGGGAACACGGTGCGCATGCCGTGGATGACATCCGCGCCGAACAACAGCGGGATGCCGAGGCGGGTTTCTTCCACCGCCACGCGCTGCGCCTCGCGGCCCAGCGCCGCGCCGACGCCATTGAACAGCGCGCCCGCCCGGCCGGAACGGACCAGGTCCAGGGTCTGGGTGGCGTCGCGCTCGTTCATTTCCGGATTTATCCCGGGAACGAACGGGCGCAGCATGTCGGCGAATATGCCGAGCTGGCCGACTTTCTCTTCCAGGCTCATCTGCGCGAGAAGCGCTTCCAGTCGATCATCCAGGCGCATCGTTCACTCTATGTAACCGTTTACATTCGGCGAATTATAGGCGCGACAAGGGGCCGAGCGGTTGCTGCAGCCCAGCAATTCACCTGACCGGGCCTGGACTGCCCGGTTGGGAACGCGTCAGTGCGCCCCGCCCTCTTCCGGCTTCACCTTGAACCAGGCCGCATAGAGCGCAGGCAGGAACAGCAAGGTCAGCACCGTGGCCACGGCCAGGCCCCCCATGATGGCAACCGCCATGGGGCCGAAGAACACGCTGCGCGACAGCGGGATCATGGCCAATACCGCCGCCAGCGCAGTCAGCACGATGGGGCGGAAACGGCGCACGGTGGCATCGATGATCGCGTGCCAGCGGTCGTGGCCGGCGTCGATGTCCTGCTGGATCTGGTCCACCAGGATCACCGAGTTGCGCATGATCATGCCGGACAGGGCGATGGTGCCCAGCATGGCCACGAAGCCGAACGGCACCCGGAACACCAGCAGGGCGAAGGTCACGCCGATCAACCCCAGCGGCGCGGTCAGCAGCACCAGCGCGGTACGCGAGAAGCTGCGCAGCTGCAGCATCAGCAGGGTGACCACCGCCAGCAGGAACAGTGGCAGGCCGGCGGCGATGGACTTCTGCCCACGCGCCGAATCCTCCACCGCGCCGCCAGTTTCCAGCAGGTAGCCCTGCGGCAGTTCCGCGCGGATCCTGTCCAGCGTGGGCACGATCTGCCCGACTACCGTTGGCGCGGTAACGCCGTCACGGATGTCCGCGCGCACGGTCACCGTGGGCAGGCGGTTGCGGTGCCAGATGATGCCGTCCTCGAACGCGTATTCAATCGTGGCGATCTGCGACAGCGGCACGCTGCCATTGGCGGTGGGTACCGACAGGCTGCCCAGCATGTCCACGCGCGCACGCTCCCGCTCGGGGCCGCGCAGCAGGATCTCGATCAACTGGTTGCCTTCGCGGTAGGTGCTGACGCGCAGGCCGGACAGCGAGCTGGTGAGGAAGTGCGAGACGTCCGCCGTGCTCACGCCCAGCGCGCGTGCGCGGTCTTGGTCGATCTGCAGGCGCACGACCTTGCTGGGTTCGTCCCAATCGAGGTTCACGTTGTAGGCATGCGGATTCAACCGCACCTGCGCGGCGACCTGCTGGGCCAGCGCCTGCACGCGGTCGACGTGCTCGCCGGAAATGCGGAGCTGGATGGGATAGCCCACCGGCGGGCCGTTTTCCAGCCGGGTCACGCGGAACTGCAGTTGCGGGAATTGCGGGGCGACCTCGTCGATCAGCCAGTGGCGCAGCGACTCGCGCACCTGGACATCCTTGGTCAACACCACAAACTGCGCGAAATTGGCCTGCGGCAGCTGCTGGTCCAGCGGCAGATAGAAGCGCGGCGACCCGGTGCCGACATAGGCCACGTAGTTGGCCACGCCCTCGCGCTTGGCCAGCAGGGCTTCCAGGCGCTTGGCCTGCACTTCGGTGGCGCGTAGCGAACTGCCTTCGGCCAGTTCCATGTCGATCATCAGTTCGGGACGCACCGAGGCCGGGAAGAACTGCTGCGGCACGAAGCGAAACAGCGCGATCGACAGCACGAACGCCAGCACGGTGATGCCGATCACCAGCCAGCGATGGCGCAGGCAGGCGTCCAGCAACTTGCGGTAGCGCTGGTAGAACGGCGTCGCATACGGATCGGCTTCGTGCGTGGCGTGCGGCTTGGGCGCCAGCCAGCGGTCGAACGCGGGATAGCGATCCGCCGCACGTTCGCGCAGTCCACGCCAGCGTGCCGCCAGCGAACCGGCCTTGGGCGGCCTGGGTTGATGCAGGTCCGGGAGCATCTTGTCGCCAAGGTACGGGATGAACAGCACCGCCGCGATCCACGACACGACAAGTGCAATCGTCACGACCTGGAACAGCGAACGCGTGTATTCACCGGTACCCGATGCCGCGGTGGCGATGGGCAGGAAGCCCGCGGCGGTGATCAGGGTGCCGGTGAGCATGGGGAAGGCGGTGGACGTGTAGGCGAAGCTGGCCGCACGCATGCGGTCGAAGCCCTGTTCCATCTTGATCGCCATCATCTCCACCGCGATGATCGCGTCGTCCACCAGCAGGCCCAGCGCGAGCACCAATGCGCCCAGCGAAATCTTGTGCAGGCCGATGCCGAAGTGGTGCATCAGCGCGAAGGTCATCGCCAGCACCAGCGGGATGGTCACCGCCACCACCAGGCCGGTGCGCAGGCCGAGCGAAAAGAAACTGACCAGCAGCACGATGACCACGGCCTCGGCCAGCACGCGCACGAATTCACCGACTGATTCGCGCACGGCTTCCGGCTGGTCCGACACCTTGCGCAGCTCCATGCCCAGCGGCAGGGTTTTCTGTAGGCGCGTGAACTCGCTGTCCAGCGTATCGCCGAGGGCGATGATATCGCCGCCGTTCTTCATGGCCACGGCCAGGCCGATGGCGTCTTCGCCCATGAAGCGCATGCGCGGTGCGGACGGATCGGCGAAGCCGCGGTGGACATCGGCGATGTCGCCCAGGCGGATGCTGCGGCCGCCGGCCTGGATGGGGAACTCGCGGATTTTCTCGACCGAATCGAATTTTCCGCTGACGCGCAACTGCAGGCGGGTGCTCGGGGTTTCGAAGAAACCGCTGGACGTGAGCGCGTTCTGCGAATCCACCGCCTGCTGCACCACGGCCATCGGGATGCCCAGCGTGGCCAGCTTGGTGTTGGAGAGCTCGATCCAGATCTTCTCGTCCTGCAGGCCGACCAGCTCCACCTTGCCCACGTCGGCGACGCGCTGCAGCTCCAGCTGGATGCGCTCGGCGTAGTCCTTCATCACCGCATAGTCGAAGCCCTTGCCGGTGAGCGCGTAGATATTGCCGAAGGTGTCGCCGAATTCGTCGTTGAAGAACGGCCCGATCACGCCCTCGGGCAGGGTGGCGCGGATGTCGCCGACTTTCTTGCGCGCCTGGTACCAGAGCGCGGGTATTTCGTCGGAGTGCATGGAGTCGCGCGCCACGAAGATGACCTGCGACTCACCGGGGCGCGAATACGAACGGATGTATTCGTAGTTGCCGGTGGTCATTAGCGCCTTCTCGATGCGCTCGCTGACCTGCCGGGAGACTTCGTCCGCGGTGGCGCCCGGCCACACCGTGCGCACCACCATGACCTTGAAGGTGAAGGGCGGATCTTCGGACTGGCCGAGGTGGCGGTACGACCACGCGCCGATGATGCCGAGCACGATCATCGCGTACAGCACCAGGCTGCGGTGGGTCAGCGCCCATTCGGACAGGTTGAAGCGCTTCATGGCTCAGTCCGCCTGCTTGGCCGCCGTTGCGGGCGTGGGCGTCGCGGGCGCGACCCGCACCGGACGGTTGTCGCCATCCACCGGCGCCACCAATTGGCCTTCGCGCAACAGATGGCCGCCCGCGCCCACGACCCAGTCGTTGGCGTTGAGGCCGGACAGCACCGGCGCGTCGGTTTCACCGAGGCGACCCAACTGCACCGGCTGCGACTTCACCTTGCCGGTGGCCGGTTCCACGATCCACACCGCGGTCGCCCCTTTCGCGCCGCGCTGTATGGCGGACAGCGGCACGCTCAGCGCCGCCTGCGGCCCGGTTTCCTGCACGTACACGCGTGCGCTCTGGCCGAGCTCGACGGCCGCGGCGGCATCACCCGCCAGATTGACGCGCGCGGCGAAGGTGCGGGTCTGCGCATCCGCGGCGGGGGAGATTTCGCGGATCGTGCCAGGCAAGGGCTGGCCCGGCGCGTTCCACAGTTCAACCAGCACCGGCTGGCCGACGCTGAATTCGCGGATGCGTCCTTCCGGAAGGCTGATCAGGACTTCGCGACCGCCATCCGCCGCCAGGGTGAAGACGGTCTGGCCAGCGGCGACCACTTGGCCGGCTTCGGCCTTGCGCGTGGCGATGACGCCGTCGCGCGGGGCCAGCAGCTGTGCGTAGCCCGCCTGGTTGAGCGCGACATCCGCCTGCGCACGAGCGGCGCGCGCCTGTCCTTCGGCGGCCTTGTAGGCGGCGTTCTGGGCGTCGTAGGCGGAACGGCTGACCATCTGCTGGGCCACCAGTTTCGCGTAGCGGTCGCGGTCACCGCGTGCGCGCACCAGGTCAGCCTCGGCTGCAACCAGTTGCGCCTGCGATGCCTGCGCCTGCAAGCCGAGGTCAGCGGCGTCCAGCACCGCGAGCACGTCACCGCGCTTGACCCGCGTGCCTGCATCCACGTTGCGCCGGACCAGCTTGCCGCCAACGCGGAACGACAGGTCGCTTTCTTCACGCGCGCGCACTTCGCCGGCATACGCCGACATCGCCGCCTGCGCGCCACCACCGGGATGCACCACCAGTACCGGGCGCGGGGCTTCGGTAGTCTCTTGCTTGTCGCTGCAACCGGCCAGACCGGCCAGACCGGCCAGACCGGCCAGCACGATCAGGATCGTTCCATAGACGCGCAGGGTGTGCATGGTTCGGTTGCTCCGCCTGGGTTCAGCAATAAATGGACTTGACGGTATAGTATAAATATCGAACCGATTAGTCTAGTATTCATCCATGGTCAGCACAGCACCCACCACCAGCCGCCAGAAAGCCGCACCCAAGCCCTCCGGCCCCGGCCGGCCCAAGGACCTGGGCAAGCGTGCCGCCATCCTGGATGCGGCCAAGCGGCTGTTCGCGCGCGAAGGTTTCACCGGGGTCAGCATGGACCAGATCGCGGCCGAAGCCGGCGTGTCCAAGCTCACGGTCTACAGCCATTTTGGCGACAAGGAAGCTTTGTTCGCCGCGGCCATCCGCGCCAAGTGCGAGGAAATGCTGCCGCCCGACCTGTTCAACCTGGAGTTGAAAGGACCGCTGCGCGCGCAGTTGAAGGCCATCGCCAGCGGATTCTTCGCACTGATCAGCAGCGATGAAGCCATCAGCACCCACCGCATGATGCTGGCCCCCGGCAATGCCGACGACCCCTTGCGCAAGCTGTTCTGGGAAGCCGGCCCCAAGCGCACCCAGGACGAGTTCTGTGCGTTCCTGCAGGCGCGCATCGGCGCGGGTGAATTGGAAATCGCTGATCCGGAGCGCGCCACCCAGCAATTTTTCGCCCTGCTCAAGGGCGAGCTGCACGGCCGCATGCTCTGCGGCCTGTGCGCCAGGCCGCCGCGCGGCGAAGTGGCCGCACATATCGACGCAGCGGTGGACATGTTCCTGCGCGCCTATGCGGTGCGCTGAGCGACGCCCGGCCGCGATCATGACGGAGGTCGCGGTGACTTCCGGCACTGCGTATGGGTGTACTACCAAGGTCATGCTGTCCCCGGCGATAACGCCCTGCAACCGCGCGGCAGCCGTTAAAATGACCGGCTCACTGCGTTGGATACCACCCCCATGACGATCGATTACAGCCAGGCACGCGAAATGATGGTCGAGCAGCAGGTACGTCCCTGGGACGTGCTGGATGCGCGCGTCCTGGAAGTGCTGGCCACCCTGCCCCGCGAAGACTTCGTGCCGCAGATCCACCGCACGCTGGCCTATGCCGACGTCGAGATTCCCCTGGGCCATGGCCAGAAGATGATGAAGCCGGTCATCGAGGGCCGCACCCTGCAGGCGCTGCTGTTGCAGCCCGGCGAGGAAGTGCTGGAAATCGGCACCGGCAGCGGTTACCTGGCCGCCTGCATGGGCGCCCTGGCCCGTGACGTGGTCAGCCTGGAAATCAATCCGGACCTCGCCAACCTGGCCCGCACGCAGCTCGATGCCAGCGGCCACGGCGGCAACGTGCGCGTGGAAACCGCCGACGCCCTGCATTACGCCACCGAACGCCGCTTCGATGCGATCTGCGTGACCGCGGCGATGGCCAGCGTACCGTCGCATTTCCTGCAGTGGCTGCGTCCCCAGGGCCGCTTGTTCGTGGTGCGCGGCCATTCTCCGGTGATGGAAGCCGTGCTGGTCCACAACGACGTCAACGGACCGCGCATCGAATCGTTGTTTGAAACCGATCTCCCCTACCTTGTCGGTGCCGCCCCGGCCCCGCACTTCGTTTTTTGAAATTCCAAGAAGGAATACGCATGCGCCGCAACCCCCTCGTCCTCGCGCTCGCCCTGGCACTGCCGTTTTCGGCAATCACCGGCTCGGCCCACGCTGCGGATCTGATGCAGACGTACGAACTCGCCCGCAGCGGCGACCCGCAGCTGGCCGCCGCCGAGTCCGACCGCCTGGCCCAGAAGGAAGGCGCCGTGCAGGCGCGTGCTGCCCTGCTGCCGCAGATCAGCGGTGATGCCACGTTCAACCGCTCGCGCAGTGAACTGGACGGCGTGCCCGGTTCCTCCACCAACAGCAGCCGTGGCTACGGCGTCGGCCTCAACCAGTCAGTCATCGACTTCAGCCGTTACTCGGCCCTGCGTGGCCAGCGCGCGCTGAGCGTGGCGGCGGATTACAACCTGGAAGCCGCCAACGACTCGCTGATCACGCGCACCTCGGCCGCCTATTTCAACGTGCTGGTCGCGATTGAAATCCTGACCGCCGCCCAGGCCCAGCAGACCGCGCTGCAGAAGCAGTTCGACTATGCGCAGAAGCGCCTGGACGTGGGCCTGGCCCCGATCACCGACGTGCACGAAGCCCGCGCCCAGTTCGACACCGCGCGCGCCGCCGTGATCACGCGCGAGAAAGTCCTGCAGGACGCCTACCAGGCACTGACCGAAATCACCGGCCAGCCGATCGACAACCTGAAGGGCCTGCCGGAGGATTTCCGTCCGGAACTGCCGACCGACTATGACGCGGCTGGCTGGGTCAATGCGGCCATCGCCCAGAACCCGGCGTTGAAGTCGCTGGAATACCAGGTGCAGTCCGCCGATGCCAACGTATCCACCGCACGCGCCGGGCACCTGCCCACGCTGTCGTTGGGTGGCAGCTGGGGCAAGGACAGGGCGTGGGGCGATTCGACGGTAGGCACCATCGTGGGCGACAGCACCGGCACCAGCGTCGGCCTGACCTTGAGCGTGCCGATCTTCTCCGGCGGCGCCACCCAGTCACGCGTACGCCAGGCCATCGCCAACCGCGACTCCACCCAGGACTTCTACGAACAGCAGAAGCGCGCGATCGTGCGCAATACCCGCAATGCCTACCAGGTGCTGGAAGCCGGCATCAGCGAGATCGAAGCGCGTCGCCTGGCCGTGGTGTCGTCACGCGCCGCCTACGAGGCGTCGCAGGTCGGCCTGGAAGTGGGTACCCGCACCGTGCTGGACGTGCTGATCAACCAGCAGAACCTGTTCGAAGCGCAGCAGCTGTACGCACTCTCGCGCTACAACTACCTGCAGAACCGCCTGCTGCTGGACCAGGCCGCCGGCACGCTGGATGCCGATGACGTGATGAACATCAATCGCCTGCTGACGGCCGATACCGGTTCCAACCTGCAGTCGAGCATCACCCCCTGATCACGGCAACCTGCAGATCGGCTTGAACATTACGGCGGACTTCGGTTCGCCGTTTTCGTTTCAGGCCATAGCAAGCGGATAGGCAACACCGGAATCCGTTCGTGCTGAGCCTGTCGAGGAATCCGTTCGTGTTTTGCGATAGATCAGCAGATCGCTTCAATTCCGGCTTTCCGCGAAGAGCGTGGTTCGACAGGCTCACCACGAACGGGTTCTTTTTTGACTCACCACGAACCGGTTCTTTTTGGCCCACCACGAGCGGGTTGTCTACAGACCCACCACGAATAGGCTCAGTGATTCAGCTCTCGGCTGATGGCAAATCGCCCGCAATCATCTCCAGCGTGCGTGCCAGTGCACCGCGACCCTGCTCCACCAGCGCCCGCCCCGCCGCCACGCGTTGTGCACGCAGCGCCGGATCCTGCAGCAGCTCGCCAATCACTTGCGCGATGCCGGCTGCATCGTCGCGAATTTCCAATGCCCCGGCTTCCTGCAGGCGCCGGGAGATCTCGACGAAGTTGTGCAGGTGCGGTCCGGTGACCATGGCCGTGCCGACGGCGGCGGGTTCCAGCAGGTTGTGGCCACCGATCGCCTGCAGGCTGCCGCCAACGAAGGCGACGTCGGCGCAGGCATAGAACGCCATCAGTTCACCCAGCGTATCGACCACGAACACCGCGTCCTCGCTGCCCGGCCAGCGTGCGCCGCGGCGCGTGGCGACGTTCCAGCCGGCCGCACGCGCCTGTTCGGCGACGCGCGGGAAGCGTTCCGGGTGCCGCGGCACCCACAGCAACAGCAGGTCCGGCCAGCGTTCGCGCAGGCGGCGATGGATGCCGATGACGGCGGCTTCTTCGTCCTCGTGCGTGCTGGCGGCGATCCACGCGGGGCGCGAACCGTGATGCTCCTTGAACGCCTGCACGAAGTCGGCGAGCCCGGCTGGCGCGGCGATGTCGAACTTGAGGTTGCCGGTGTTGATGACGCGCTCTTCGTTTGCACCCAGCGCAACGAAATGGCGTGCATCGTCGGCGGATTGCGCGCCGATGCGCTTGAGCGTGCGCACCACGCGCGCGATCAACGGCGACAGCACGCGGTAACCGCGCAGCGAACGCGCCGACAGCCGCGCATTGAGGATATAGGTCGGGACCTCGTGCTCGCGGCAGCCAAACAGCAGGTTGGGCCAGAGTTCGGTTTCCATGACCAGGCCCAGGCGCGGACGGTAGTGGCGCAGGAAACGCCGCACGGCGCCCGGCAGGTCATACGGCGCGTACACATGCTCCACGCTGTCGCCCCACAGGGCGCGCACGCGTTCGGAACCGGTGGGCGTGATGGTGGTGATGAGCCAGCGCAATTGCGGGTGCGCGCTGCGCAGGGCATTCACCACCGGCACGGCGGCGTTGACCTCGCCCACCGACACCGCATGCAGCCAGATGTCGACCCGTGGCGCCGCAGCCGGATAGGACGCGTAGCGTTCGCTCCAGCGATGGAAATACTCGCGGAAACGGAAACCGCGCCAGATCAGGTGGTAGACCGTGACCGGTGTCAGTACATAGAGCACGGCCGAGTACAGGCCACGCAGGAAACGTTCGGTCAGGTCCATCCGCATCGCGGAAGGATACCCAACTGAACCGGTAGAATCGCCCCATGTCTGATACGCGAACCGACAACGACCCGGCCCCCATGGGCTTGCGCCAGTGGCCGACCTGGCTGGGCATTGGCCTGATGGCACTGCTGGCACGCCTGCCGTGGCCGCTGCAGCGGGTGCTGGGGCGCGCGGTCGGCGCGGTATTGCGGGTGTTGTTCGCCAGCCGCAGGCGCATTGCCGAGCGCAATATCGCGCTGTGCTTCCCGGAACTGGACGCCGCCGCGCAGGCCGCGCTGGTGCGCGGGAGTTTCGCGTCGCTGGGCATCGGCCTGTTCGAATTCGCGCGCGCCTGGTGGGGCAGCGTGGCGCCGATGCGCCGCGACCTGCGCGTGGAAGGCCTGGAACACCTGCAGGCCGCACGCGAGGGCGGGCGCGGGGTGATCGTGATTTCCGCGCACTTCACCACGCTGGAAATCGCCGGCCGCCTGATGTGCGACTACGCGCCGCTGGCCGGCATGTACCGCCCGCACGACCAGGGCGCGATGGAATGGGCGGTCAAGCGCGGCCGCCTGCGCTACGCGGCGGCGATGTTCACCCGCGATGAACTGCGCCCGGCCATGAAGCACCTGAAGCAGGGCGGGCTGCTGTGGTTCGCGCCCGACCAGGACACGCGCCGCGGCGAAAGCGTGTACGTGCCGTTCTTCAATCGACCCGCCTACAGCCTGACCTCCACCCATCAACTCGCACGCCTGTCCGGCGCGGCGGTGGTGGCGTTCGCGCATGAGCGACGTGACGACGGTGGCTATACCTTGAGGATGTCGCCTGCGTTTGCGGATTTCCCGTCGAAGGACGCCACCGCCGACACCACGCGGGTGATGGCCGCCATCGAGGCGATGGTGCGCGAAGTGCCATCGCAATACCTGTGGATCCACCGCCGCTTCAAGCACCAGCCGGACGGCGCCGAAAACCCTTATTTGTAGAAGTCTTCGCCACCCGGCGGACGCGTCTTGAAGCGCCGGTGCACCCACAGGTACTGCTCGGGATTGCGACGCACGACCTTCTCCAGGCCCGCCATGTAGCGCGCCGCGTCCGCCGTGGGATCATCGCTGGGCCAGCCTTCCCATTGCGCTTCGACATGCAAGCGGTAGCGACCGTCCGCTTCGCGGCTGAACCAGTACGGCAACACCGGCGAACCACTGCGCCGTGCCAGCACGGACACCGCGGTCAGGGTCGCGGCAGGAATACCGAAGAACGGCACGAAGGCATGCTGGTAATTGAAATCCTGGTCACCGATGTAGCCGACCACGCCGCCCTTGGACAAGGCTCGCAGCAGGCCGCGCGTGTCTTTCTTGTCGATGGTCTGGGCGAATACGCGCAGCCGTGCTTCGTCCTGCAGGCGCTCGATGCAGGCATTGTTGTTGCGGCGGACCATCACGCTGAAGCGCATGCCGGCGGCTTCCGACAACATGCGACCACCGAGGTCGAGATGGGTGAAGTGTGCGCCTAGCAGCAGCACTCCCTTGCCTCGTGCGTGTGCTGCACGCAGGTGTTCGAGGCCAATGACGTCGAATGTACCCTGCAGTTGCGACGCGGGCGCGTACCAACCGCGCACCAGTTCCAGCGTGCCGATGACCGTGGCGCGCAGGTTCTGGTAGAGCAAACGGCGTTGCGCGGCAGCATCAAGTTCGGGGAAGCACAGCGCGATGTTGACGCGCGCGTAGTGCCTGCGCTTGCCCATCACCGGCCAAAGCAGCCAGGTGAGCAGCGTTCCCAATGCGAGCAACAGCGGCTGTGGCAAGCGTGCAATGCCTGCGGCCAGCAGGTTCAACGGCGCGATGAACCAGCATCGCGCCGTGCTGGCGTCAGTCATCGTCCCGGGCCAGCAGGCTGCCTGCATACAGGGCGGCCAGCAGCAGGGTCAGTCCGCCCCAGAAAGTTGAATAGAACGCGAGATGGGTATTGAACGGGAACACGGTGACGGCAAGCGCCAGCATCGCCGGTCGCGCACGATCACGCGCCTCCGGCGTGGCATAACGCCAGGCACGGAAGGCCAGCGCCGCACCCGCCAGCCACAGCAGCAATCCTATGACGCCGGTTTCGCTGAGGATTTCCAGGATGATCTGGTGGGCGTGGAACGCCGGGCCCGAACCCCAGGCCGGCGTGGCGTCTGGCGCGGGATCACAGGCCGGGAATTCCTCGCGGAAATTACGCGTGCCCACGCCATTGACCGGGTGCTTGCGCACCATGCACGCCGCCGCCTGCCAGATCTGCCCGCGGCCGGACAAGGCCACGTCCACGCCGCTCTCATCCGCAGTCAAGGCCTGCGTGGTGCGCTCGATGCGCTCACGGAACTGCGGCGACACCACCGTCAACAACACCAGCGACAGCGCGCCAAACGCGAACACGCCGACCAGCTTCTTCCATCCCAGCAGGCGCCAACCCGAGAACACCAGCACCAGTCCGTAGGTCAGCCACGCGGCGCGTGCGCCGGCCAGCAACACCACCACGCCCACGGCGGCGGCCATCAGCGACCAGCCCAGCACGCCGAAGCGCTTGGCGGCGGCAAACAACGCAAACGGTGCAAGGCTGGCCAGGATCACGCCCAACTTGAGGTTGCAGGGCCCCAGCATGCCGCTGAGCCGGTCGAGTGCCGCGGTTTCCGCCGCATCGCACATGCCGTGCCCGCTGATCAGTTGCTTCAACTGATCCAGGCCCCAGAACAGCGGACTGGTGCCGGACGCGACCTGCAACAACGCGTCCAGCGTCCACACCGCCACGATGACGGCCAGTCCAGTGAAAGTAACGTGGCGTCCGCGTGCATTGGCAACCGCCGACGCCGCCAGCCACAGGAACGGCAGGTAACGCAGGTCCACCAGCGATTCGCGCAATGCCCGGCCGCGATCGATGGCATCGACCGCGGAGATCAGCTGGGGGAACCAGTAGGCGAAGAACAGCACGCTGGTCAGCGCCCAGGCCGGACCACTCAGCAGGCGCGAGCCGCCGCGGAACCGACCGAGCAACAGCAGCACGATGGCCGCGAGTGCACCCAGCACCATCACGCCCTCGGCGATGCCCGGGGCCGGCCACAACGCAACGAAGGCCAGCACCCAGGCCGGCGCCCAGCGCCAACCGTCCTGCGGGATCATCGACGAATCAGTGGGCAATGCGCTGGAGTGGGTCATCGGCAAGTTCTTGGTAGAGGGCCAGCGTGGCGTCCTGCATGGCGCGCAACGTGTACGGCATCGTAGCCAAAGACGCTGGCGGATGCGCGAGCAAGGCCCGGGTCGTGGCGAGCAGTGCCGCTTCGTCGAAGGTCGGCACCATGCCCTGCGGCTGCAGTTCGGCCAGCAGCTCGCCCACGCCGCCGTGCGCCCAGCCCACGACCGGTCGACCGACCGAGAGGGCTTCGATCACGGTGCGACCAAAGGCTTCGGGCTTGCGCGAAAGTTGCAGCACTACGTTGCTGGCGGCATAGGCATCGGCAATGCGCGAGGTCGCGTGGGTAAAGGCGACCGCATGATGGAGGCCGAGCCGCGTTGCTTCCGCTTCCAGTTCGTTGATGTAGTCCTCGCGCCCGCGCTCGCGTGCACCCGGCAGCCACAGGCGCGCATCGCTGCCATCGGCGCGCAGGCCTGCAAGCACGCGCAGCGCGTCGACGTGTCCTTTCAAGCGGGTGCCGCGACCGGGCAGCAGCAGCAGCGGACCATCGCCCGCCAAGGCCGGATGTTCGCCCGCGAACTGTTCGCGCAGGCTGCGATCCGGCATGGGCACGCGGGCGAACTGCCCGGGATCGATGCCGCGCGGAATCACGCTCAGGATGCCTGCATCGGTGTCGGGATAGTGCTGCAGCACGTAGCGGCGCACCGTGTCGGACACGCACACCACGCGTTCGCCACGCGCCATCACCGCGCTGTAGCGACCGGGCGAATTCAAGCCATGCACGGTGGTGACGAAACGCGGGCGCTGCGGTGGCGTGATGCCCTGCACGGCTTTCAGGCCCAGCCATGCCGGTAACCGCGAACGCGCATGCACGATGTCGGCACGTTCACGTACGAACAGCGCACGCAATGCAGGCAGGTGGCGCAAGGTCAGCAGCGATTTGCGGCCGATGTCCAGGGTGACGTGTTCGGCACCGGCCTGCTGCAAGGCCGGCAGCAGGCGCCCGCCCGCGGACACCACGATCGCGCGGTGGCCATCACGCACAAGGGCGCTTGCGATTTCCAGGGTGGAACGTTCGACGCCGCCGGACTCGAGCGCCGGCAACAGCTGGATGACGGTCAGGCGACGCATGCAGGCTGCGTCCGCGGATGGATCGTCAATCAGCCAGGACGAAATGCGCGCCGCAATACGGGCACTGCACGTCGCCACCCGGCGCGTCTTCAATGGCCAGGTACACGCGCGGATGCGAATTCCACAGCGCCATCGAAGGCAACGGGCAGCTCAAGGGCAAGTCAGCGCGATGCACGGCGTAGCGCTTTTCGGCATTGGCGGGCGCGGTGGCGGTCTGGCTCATGGCGATTCGTTCGGTGTACCGGGGATTGCAGTCTAACAGCCCGGCATGGAGGGCTGGAATGATGGCTTGATAAGGGGACGATGATCCGAATGTCATGGCCGGACTCACTTCAAGGTTCAGAGCGAGATCGAGATGGGTCCCAGCGCGCAGCGCGGTTCACCCTGAGCTTACCGAAGGGTTGGGATAACGACGGATAGACCACTCGGAGTTCCAGCTTTGGCTTTGGTTTTGGCTCCTGATTCCAGAGCCCCGTGAGTCGCGGCAAGTGGGACGGGCAAACCCCGCAGGGGCGGCGCACAGGAAGTGCGCCGTTTCCGGACGGCACATGGATGTGCCTTCCGGAAATTCCTGGCCCGCTTGCGAACCCAACGCGGCTTCATGCGTTGGGCGCGACGTAGGGCGGCTTTCTTTTGGTTACTTTTCTTTGCCGTTCAAAGAAAAGGGACTCGCGCAAAGCGCGAAACGCTTTGTGCTCTCGCCAGTTCAGGATCAAGATCAAGATGGATCCCAGCGTTCGCTGGGATGACGGTACCGGTTTTTAATTATCGGATAAAAAAAACGCCGGCCGCGACAAGCGCGGCCGGCGTTTTGTGCACTACTTTCGCAGCGAACTACTCCGCCTTGGGCGCAGTTGCCTCGGTGGTGATGCGCAGCGTCACTTCGTCGCTGACCATGGGCGCATACGCACCCACGCCGAAATCCGAACGCTTCACGGTGGCGGTGGCATCGAAGCCGATCGCCGGAACCTTCGTCATCGGGTGCTCGCCCGCCTTGTTCAAGTTCACGTCCAGCACCACCGGCTTGGTGACGCCCTTGACGGTAAGTTCACCGGTGACCTTCAGCTTGCCTTCGCCGGCGGCTTCGACCTTGGTGCTCTTGAAGGTGGCGTTGGGAAACTGGGTCGCATCCAGCCACTTGTCACTGGTCAGGTGGTCGTAGAACTGGTCAGCCAAAGCGCTCAGGCCGGTCAACGGCAGGGTGGCCTGCACGCTGGAATTGGAGACATTCTCCGCGTCGTAGACCAGGGTGCCATCGACCTGGCCGAAGTTGATGCTGGGGTTGGAAAAACCGAAGTGGTTCCAGCTGGCCAGCACGTTGGTGTGCTTGGGGTCGAGCTTGTAGGTGACCGGCGCGGCGAACGCGGAACCGGCGAAGGCGAACAGGGCGGCAACGAGCAGGGTCTTGCGCATGATGGACTCCAGGAATATTTAGGAAGAATGGAAACAGGAACGCGGTTGCAAACAGGTGAACGTGGTGGCGTGGATTACTCGATCCGCGCCGCCTCGTCGAACGACAGCCGTGGCGAACGCGCGAAGATCGTGGTCGGGTCGCCGTGGCCCAGGTTGACCAGGATGTCGGACTTGATGGCGGTGCCGGCGAAGAAGGCTTCGTCGACCTTCTCGCCGTTGAAGCCGGTCATCGGGCCGGCATCCAGCCCCAGCGCGCGTGCAGCGACGATCAGGTACGCGGCCTGCAGGCTCGCGTTGCGCAGCGCCGGCTTGACGCGATTTTCGCGCGGGCCTTCGAACCACGCCTTGGCGTTGGTGTGCGGGAACAGGTACGGCAGCTTTTCGTGGAAATCCTCGTCGCGGCCGATGATCACGGTGACCGGCGCGGCCATGGTCTTCTTGTAGTTGCCCTCGTCCAACGCCGGGCCCAGCTTGGCCTTGGCCTCGGCCGATTTCACGAACACGAAACGTGCCGGCGTGGTGTTGGCCTGGGTGGGGCCGAACTTCAGCAGGTCATACAGCTGGCGCAAGGTGTCGTCACTGACTTCGCCACCGAAGGCGTTGTAGGTGCGCGCGGTGCGGAACAGCTGGTCCAGCGCGGTATCGTTCAGGGCTTCAGACATGGCACTTCCATAAAGGGACGGGGACATGGGTCGGATCGCGGTGACTGCAAACCAGGCCGGCAGTGTAGAGTGTCCCGGCAATGGCAACATCCGGCCACTCCGGAACGGATTGTTTTAGTTTTTAGAACAAAGAACGGCCATCCCATGGATTCGACCCAACTCTGGACCCTCACCGACGGCAATGCCGGCAACCGCCGCCAGGCCGATGCACTGGCCGCCGCGTTGGCGCATGGGCCCGTGCTGGACTGGGTATTGGAACCGCAGGCGCCATGGAGCTGGTGCGCACCGCGCAGGCTGCCTGGTGCATCCGCCGCGTTCGGCGCGTCGTTTGCCGATGCACTCGCCCACCCGCCGCGCATCGCGATTGGCTGCGGCCGCCAGGCGGCACTCGCCACGCGTTTGTTGCGGCAACGTGGAAGCACGGCCGTGCAGATCCTCGACCCGCGCATCGATACGCATCACTGGGACCTGGTGATTGCGCCGGAACACGACGGGCTGGTCGGCGACAACGTCATCAGCCTGGTCGGCAGCCTCAATCCCGTCGACACCTTGTGGCTGGCACAGGCGCGCGCGGCGTTCGCCAGCTTCGCCGACCTGCCACAACCGCGCACTGCGCTGTTGCTCGGAGGCCCAAGCGCGCATGCACGCTTCGACCTGGCTTCGTTTGAAGCGCTGGCAACCCGGCTCGACGTGGTGCTGGCGCGCGAAGGCGGCAGCGTTTTGGCCACGACCTCGCGACGCACGCCGGCGGACGTAGTGGCCGCATTGCGCAAGCGCTACGTGGATACGCCAAACGTGGTCTGGTGTGGCGATGCCGATGGCATCAATCCCTATCCGGGCATGCTGGCCTGGGCCGACCGCATCGTGGCCACGCCGGATTCGGTCAACATGCTGTCCGAAGCCTGCGCCACCGACGTGCCGGTGTTCGTGTTCGATCCGGATCGCGTCGATGGGCGGCCACGTCGCTTTCTTGAGGTGTTGCTGGCACGCGGACGCGTGCATCCCATGGATACGGCGCTGGTCGCGTTCCATGTCGAACCCTTGCGCGAAACCGCACGCGTAGCGGCGCTGGTCAAGCAACGCCTGTCGCTGGAATAGACGGCCTGGTAGGAGCGCCCCATGGGCGCGAGCTTGGGTAGCGTGCGCCGTGCGCACGACCGCATGAAAATTGGCTAAGGGGTCGTGCGCATGGCGCACGCTACACCGGTTACGCGATCAAAAGCTCGCGCCCATGGGGCGCTCCTACCGGATCGTCCTATTTCTTTTCGAAGGCCAATCCTTGCGCGATGACGGCGTCGTGCACTTGTGTGCGTGCGGCGACGACGGCAGGGCTTTCCACGACCCAGCGCGGGCGCCGGTCCAGCGTGCAGGCCAGGCCTTCGCCGACGAAGGTGGCGTGTGCCTGCAACAGTGCGGCGGCGGTGTCGTCATCGAACAGTGATGACGCACGCAGCACCTCGATCAGGCCCGGCGTATCGCGTGGCACGCTCAACCCAGGGTGCTTTGCGGCATGTTGCAAGACCAGGTACTGCAGCAGGAATTCCAGGTCGACCAGGCCGCCCGCGCCCTGCTTCAGATCGAAACGCGCGGCGTCGCTGCGATCCAGCTCCGTGCGCATCTTCTGGCGCATGTTGCCGACTTCCTCGCGCAGCGTGCCCACGTCACGCACCTGCGACAGGGTCTGTTCGCGGATGCTGTCGAATGCGTCCAGCAGCGAGTCGTCACCGGCCACGCGGCGCGCGCGTACCAGTGCCTGGTGCTCCCACGTCCACGCGCGTTCGCGCTGGTATTCGCGATAGCTGGCCAGCGACGACACCAGCAGGCCTTTCGCGCCGTCCGGCCGCAGCCGCACGTCGACGTCATACAGTCGGCCGGCGCCGGTGACAGCGCCAAGCAGCGCGACGAATTTCTGCGCGAGTCGTGCGTACCACCGCCCCGCTTCCAGTGGTCGCGCACCATCGGATACCGCATCCGGCGGGGCATCGAATAGGAACACCAGGTCCAGGTCGGAACCGAAACCCAGTTCCTCGCCGCCCAGGCTGCCATAGCCGATCACCGCGAAACGTCCGCCGCTGACCTGGCCATGCGCTGCAGTCACTTCGGCCTGCACCATCTGCAGCACCACGCGCACCACCACATCGGCCAGCCATGCGAGCTGCTGCGTGCTGTCGCGCGCGGACTGGCGGCGATCGAGTGCCGCCAGCGCGATGCGGAAACTCAGCGCGAGACGCCGTTCGTTCAAGGCACGCAGGGCGATCTCGGGATCGTCTTCCTGCAGGGCGATTTCGCATTCACTGCGCATGCTGTCGCGATCCGGTAACGGACCACCGACCCGCGTGTCCAGCAGTTCATCCAGCAAGATCGGATACAAGGCCAAGCGTTCGGCGAGCAGCGCGCTGCGCGCCACCACGTCCACCAGTCGCGCCAATGCGCTGGGTTGCTCGTCGAGCAAGGCCAGGTAACTGGCGCGGCGCAGGATGGCGTGCAGCAAGACGAGCAGGCGTTTCAGTGCCGCATCGGGCTGTGACGAAGTGGACGCACCTTCCAGTAAAGCCGGCAACACACGATCCAGCCGCGCGCGCGCGCCATCCGACAGGCTGCGCACGCCCGAGGATTGCGCGAAATCACACAGTGCGGAATCCGCCGTCGCTGCGTCCGCGAATCCAGCACCAGCCAACACCGCGGCATCGCCGGCCGCCGGCAGCGCACGCCAGTATTGTCCCAGTGCGCCGGGGACCAGGTCGCGCTGGCGCGGCGCCAGCAGTTCGCCGAACTCCGCTGCCACGCGTACACGCTGCACATCCAGCGCGGCGCGCAACGCGGTCCAATCGACATAGCCGAGAGAACGGGCCAAGCGTGCGCGATCCACACCGTCCTCCGGCAGCACATGCGTCTGTGCATCGCGCAGCATCTGCAGGCGGTTCTCCAGCGTGCGCAGAAACCGGTACGCATGTATGAGATCCACGCCGTCCTGCTCCGTGATCTGGCGCGTGTCCATCAGGGCACGGATCGCGGGCAGCAGGCGACGTTCGCGCAGCGCGGGTTCGCGCCCGCCGCGTATCAGTTGCAGCGCCTGCGCAAGGAATTCGATTTCGCGGATGCCGCCGGGCCCGCGCTTGATGTCGTCGGCCAGTTCGCGCCGCGCCACTTCGGCGGCGATCGCCGCTTTCATTTCGCGCAGGCCGTCCAGCGCGGTGTAGTCCAGGTAGCGGCGGTACACGAAGGGACGCAAACCCTGCAGCCACTGCTCACCCGCATCGATGTCACCGGCCACCGCGCGCGCCTTCAACCAGGCATAACGCTCCCAGTCGCGACCTTCGCGCTGGAAGTACTGGTCCATGCCAGCGAACGACAGCGCCACGCGCCCGGCGCTGCCGAAAGGTCGCAGACGCAGGTCGACGCGATGGCTGAAGCCGTCCACGGTGGGTTCGTCCAGCAGCTTGGCGAGTCGTTGGCCAAGGCGCGCGAAATAATCCTCCGCCGCGAGCACACGTGCACCATCGGATTCACCGCCTTGTGGATAGGCGTAGACCAGGTCGATGTCGGAAGAAAAATTCAGCTCGCCACCGCCCAGCTTGCCCAGGCCGAACACCACCAGCCGCTGCACCGTGCCATCGCTGGCGCGCACTACGCCATGGCGCTGCGCGAATTCCACTTCCAGCGCATCCAGTGCGGTCTGCAGGCAGGTTTCGGCGAGACGCGTGCTGCCGGCGAGGATCGCATCGACGTCATCCAGGCCGAGTACATCACGCCACACAAGGCGCGTGGATTCGGCGGCGCGGTAGCGACGCAACTGGCCGGGCCACGACGGTGGATCATCGGCAGCGAGCACAGGCGGCACGAATGCTTCTGCACCGTCGTCTTTGGCGAACTGTTCGAGCAACTCGGGCTGCCTGCGCAAGGTCTCCAGCGCGAAATCACTGGCCACGGTCACGGCGGTCACGCGTGACGCGAACGCGACATCGTCCAGCAACGCCGCCACCTGCGGCGACAGCACGCGCAGCTGCGCGAGACCGCGCTGGACCAGCGCATCAAGAGGTTCGTTGGGTTCGCTGGCAGTGGTTTGCATACCGGTTGATTGTGGCATGGCCGGCGCGACAGGACGTTGCAGGCCACCCTGTAAGGCATTGGTGCGCGGGTCGGGAACCGCGTCCCGACCCGCGCTGTCGCCGCCTTACTTCGCCACGAACTTCAACGGCCCCGTGTAGTTGGGCCATGCGACGGAGGTATCACCACGTGCATTCAGGGCCTTCTCCTCGCTCGAGACCGCACCGTCGTTGATGCTGGCCAGCAGGGTTGGCATCCAGAAATCCACGACGAAGGCGTTGTCCTTCTTGATCACTGGATTGATGCTGAGCGTCGTCGTCTTGCCGGGCTCGATGCGGAAAGTGAGCACGTCCTGGTTGACGAAGGCGCCGCGGTCCAGGATTTTCTGCACATTGAAACCCGGCGTCATCTCCATGCCGATGCCGGTTACCTTGTAATCGCCAGCAGGCAACTCCAGTGACTCGCTCTGGCCGTAGCGGGTCATGTGGTTGATCGGGAAATCAATGAACTGCTTGTTGACCATGGTGAAGACGATCTGGTTGTCGCGGATGCCCCACTCCAGTCCACCACTCCGCAATTGCTTGTCCACCTTCTTGGGCAGTTCCTTTTCGCTGGTGAACGCCTTGACTTCCATTTTGAGCGTGCCCGTGGCGCTGGCAGGCGCGACGACGGCGGCGTCCTGTGCCCGTGCGCCACCCCACAGACCGGCCACCAGCACGATCCCGCATGCAAACACTTGCTTCATGAGTCCACTCCCCTTGGCTGTTGAATAATCCCCACCACATTCTCCATGCCCGGGCAGGGAATCGCCAGTGGGCTGCAAGGTGCTGACGCGCGCTCCTTCAGGGCAGCATGGGAATTCGCGCCGTCTTTGCATGATCGTGCGTAAGCTGCGGACCGGTACTGTTCATTCCTTTCCCGACCATGCCCGGAGACCGCCATGAGCCACCCGCCCCGCTCCACCGCCAACGACTTCGACCCTGCCGTGATGCGCCTGTTCGACCAGTACGTGCATGGCGACATAGACCGCCGTGGTTTCCTGCAGGGCGCGGCGCGTTTCGCCGTAGGCAGCGCCGGTGCCGCGGGTCTGCTGGCCGCGCTGACGCCGCAATTCGCGGCCGCGCAACAGGTGGCGCCGGATGACGCGCGACTGTCGGCAAAGTTTGTGGAGTTCCCCTCGCCACAAGGCCATGGCACCGCGCGCGGCTACCTGGTGAAACCGGCCGACGCCAAGGGACCGTTGCCGGTGGTGCTGGTAGTGCATGAGAACCGCGGCCTCAATCCACATATCGAGGACATCACCCGGCGCCTTGCGCTGGAAGGCTTCATCGCGTTTGCACCTGATGCATTGTTCCCGCTGGGCGGCTATCCCGGCGACGAAGATGCCGCGCGCGCGCTATTCGCGAAACTCGAGCAACCCAAGAGCCGCGAGGATTTCATCGCCGCGGCCAATTACTTGCTCGCGTTAGAAGGCGGCAACGGCAAACTGGGCGTGGTCGGCTTCTGCTACGGCGGCGCCATGACCAATTTCCTCGCGACGCGCATGCCGCAGGTCATCGCCGCGGCTCCGTTCTACGGCGGCGCGCCGGCGACCGAGGACGTGCCCAACATCAAGGCTGAACTGCTGGTGGTGCTGGCCGGCGACGACGAGCGCGTCAACGCCGGATGGCCCGCGTACGAACAGGCATTGAAGGCGGCCGGCGTGCGCTACACCTTGCTGCAACCGCCGGGCACCCAGCACGGCTTCAACAACGACACCACGCCACGTTACGACCAGGCGGCGGCCGCGGAGGCGTGGAAGCAGACCATCGCCCTGTTCAACCGTACCTTGCGCAATGGGGCCGTGGAGGCAGTGACGCCCAAGGGATGAAATTGCTTCGGTTGACGCCGGCGCTGTTGCAGGCAGGCACTGTGAGGGAATCGTCGCGGGTTTGATTCACGCGGCGCTTCCATCTCCTTCACGCGCATCCATCGCGACCACCTGCATGTTGCCTCCCACGCATTGCGTGATTCCACGCATTCCAGGAGAGCCACATGAGCCAACAGTATCCCGACCCCGGCAACGATCCACTGCGCGCACCCGAACCTCGCCCGGGAGAAGTCCCCAGCCCGGTCCGCGACGTGCCGCCCAACCAACCAACCGATCCCGTGTTTCCACCGGTGCGTGATCCGGGCGTCGATCCGGACGCTCATCCGCGCTGAAGCGTGAATCGCGCTAGGCCATGACCAGGTAAGTCAGGTTCCACACCGCCACTTCCCTGCCGTTGGCGTTGTAGATCGAGAACTTGATCGTGCTGGAGTCGTCGCCGGACAGGAAGAAGCACGCAGCGTCACGCGCTAGCGCTTCCTGCACGGCGGGCGTCGCAGTACGCCACGCCGGACCCACCCAGAGCTTGGGCCGGCCGTTGTCCACGGATGCATTGGTGACCAGTCCACTTGGGATCGCCGCCTCAAGCTTCTGGCGGCATTGCTGGAAGCGCGCCTGCATCGCGACCTGGGTGGGTTTCGGTTTCTTCTCTGCTGGCGGCGCGGCGCTCGTGGTCGCGGAGCTAGCGGTTTGATCGGCGGCCGGCGAACAGGCGCTCACGATCATGGCCGCCACCAGCAGCAAGACGCCGTGCTTGCGCAGCGTACGCGCCATGTCAATCCGTGTGCCGAAAGGAAGCATTGCCTTCGCCTTGGTGGACGCCCGGCCGGGCGTACTGGCTGCATGCTAGCCATGGCGATGCTGGCGCTCAAGTTTGACGAAGCACGCGCTGTCAACGCGCCACGGAACGCATGGGGCTAAACTACGCAACCTGCGACCCGATGCCCTACTTGGAACACCATGATCAACAACGACGTCATGCGCAGCATCCGCTACATGCTGGACCTGGGCGACAGCAAGGTCGTGGATATCATCCAGCTGGCCGACCCGCAGTTCCCGATCCAGAAAGCCGACGTGCAGGCGCTGCTGACCAAGGAAGGCGAGGACGGTTTCGTCGAGTGCAGCAACCGCGTGCTCGCGCATTTCCTGGATGGGCTGGTGGTGTATTACCGCGGCCGCGACGAGAGCCTGCCGCCGCGGCCGGTGGAAACACACGTCACCAACAACGTGATCCTGAAGAAACTGCGGGTAGCGTTCCAGCTCAAGGACGTGGACATGCACGAGATCTTCCAGTCCGCCGGCTTCCCGCTGTCCAAGCCGGAACTCACCGCCCTGTTCCGCCAAGCCGACCACAAGCATTTCCGCCTGTGCGGCGACCAGATCCTGCGCAATTTCCTGAAGGGATTGACGTTGCGTTATCGCGCCGATCGCTGAAACCCTTGGAAACTATAGGGTGGGCTCAAGCCCACCGAACGCGCCGAAGCATTCATGCGGTGGGCTTGAGCCCACCCTATGTGGCCTGATGCGGCTCCGGCTTGAATGAATGGTTAGATGCTGCCAGATCAGTCGGAAGCGCCATCGTCGTCGCGCCAATGTCTGATGGTGCCGGCGAATGATTGGAATGCCGTTTGGATAACGGTCGCCATGAAGAGGAAGCCGCAGATGGCAAGCATGACGAACAGGATGTAGAACGCGAACCGCCAATGCATGAAAGAGCAAAAGGCAGCGAGCATCATCAGGGCAAGCCCAATGAGCCATACTCCAACGCCGACTACGACTGGTACAGGAGTTTTGCTTGGGATTTTTGATTCCAGCTGGCGAAGTATCTTAAGCATCTAACGCCTGAGTTAAGCCGACCTGCACTGGATAGGCACCGAAGTCGATAGTACCCAGAACCAACCGAAGTTAGCGAACCTAATCCGGGTCCGGCTTGAATAAAGACTGTTAGGCCTAAAGCCCGAGAACGACCCGGATATACTTGCCTTGCGGCGAGAATATATACGTCTCAAATCCGCCGTCGAGATGTTGGCATGTGGGTGGATTGTCACTTAGAACTACTGCCCTGGATGCAGTTACCTGAATCTCACCACTAGCGGCATGCTGCAACACCAAGTGGCACTCGACTCCAGGCTGCCTGCACGAAGAGCCCACATGGCGTTTCACGTAATCTAGTGATTTCACATCGCCAGCACTGCGAGTGACGGGCGGTGCTTTGTCAGGGAAACACATGCCTGACTGTTCCTGCCAGCTCGCGCAGCCGCAGATCAATAAGGCCAAAACCATAAGTGCGAGGTATTTGATCATCAGGCCTAACTCCTAAATAGACTGCGCTGGCGCTGGCGCCGATGCCTCCACCGGCACATAGAACTTCACCCGCTCAAAAAACCGCTTGTAGAACTCCGCGTCGCGCACGGTGTTGCTGGCCACGCGCACCAGTGAGTCGTCGCTGCTGCCGATGGGCAGCGACAAGGAACCCAGCGCGCCTACGCCCACGCTGGCCGAGGTCGGGCTCTTCTTCAATCCATAGCGTTCCTGCACCGCGCTGACGAACACCAGCGCCTGGTCGGTGCCATGCACCACGCAGGACACGCGGATATCCAGCTGCACGTGGCTCTCGGCTTCGGGCTGGAAATTCTTGGTGGCTTCCACCGTTTCACCGCTGGCGCGGGTGACCACGTAGCCCTGGCCGAGCAGGGCGCGGCGCGCGGCTTCGCAAGCCACTGCCGGCGTCACCTCGAAAGCGCGCGAATAGATGCTGTCCGCGTCGAAGGATTCGTCGATGAACATCGGTGACGACTTGGGTGGCGTGCTGGCGCAACTGGCAAGCAGCGCGGCTGCAAGCACGGCCGCGAACGGAATCAGTGCGAATCGGGACATGGTGGTCGGCAGCAACAGCGTGGGGATGGCCAGCATACCCATTGCCGATGAACGTGTGCGCTGGACGACGTTCCAGCATTGAGCCGGGTATCCTCGCGACTCATCACCCCTGTCTTGCAATCCATCGCCACATCAGGGGGATTCGTCGCATTACGATAGTCGGCCGTCGATCCACGCGGCATCCTTGTGTTCCCACTCTTGCGAGCCATGCACATGAAGCAATCCTCGACGATGGCCGCCCTGCTCGGCGGCATGCTGGTATCCCTGCAGGCCGTCGCCGCCCCAACGACGACGCCGGTGGATGCGCAAGCCATCGACCGCATTATCGGAGGGCGCATGCAGGAAGCCGGGCTGGTGGGCGTGGGCGCGGCGATCATCCTCGACAGGAAACTGGTGTGGAGCCGCGGCTACGGATTCGCCGACAAGCAGGACGCGGTGCGCTTCACGCCGGATACGGTCATGAACATCGGCTCCATCAGCAAGACCTTCACCGGTGCCGCACTGATGCAGGCGGTCGAGGACGGCAAGCTGTCGCTGGACGAGGACATCAATGCCTACCTGCCCTTCAAGGTGGTCAATCCTGCGTTCCCCGATGCGCGCATCACCCTGCGCCACCTGGCCACGCACACGTCCGGCATCACCGATCGCTGGGAGGTCTACCAGCGCAGCTACCACTGGGGCGGTGATGCACCGGAGCCGCTGGGCGAATTCCTGCAGGGTTATCTCGCCACGGGCGGCAAGGACTATGCGAAGGACAACTTCCTGCCATTCAAGCCCGGCACGCACCGCGAGTACTCCAACATCGCGGCGGGCCTTGCGGGCTATATCGTGGAACGCGCCGTCGGCGAGCCCCTGAACATCTACACGCGCCAGCGCATCTTCAAGCCATTGGGCATGGATCGCAGCGGCTGGCTGCTGTCGGAAATCGCGCCGGGCGCGCACTCCACCCTGTACGTGGGCCAGGAGGGTTTCAGCATTCCGATCCAGCGGTATGGCATCACCACCTATCCCGATGGCGGCGTGCGCACGTCGGTGGCCGACCTGTCGCGGTTCTTCATCGCGCTGCTGGACGGAGGACAGTACGAGGGAGCGCGGATACTCGGCGCGTCCTCGACCGAAGAGATGCTCCGGTTCCAGTACACCGAAGCGCACAAGCCCGACAACGTGCTGCTGAACGAAAAGAACTCGGGCATCTTCTGGTCCACCAAGTTCGATGTCACCTACATCGGCCACGGCGGCTCGGACCCGGGCATCAGCACCGAGATGCTGTCGACCCTGGACAAGGACATGGCCGTCATCCTGATGGTCAATACCTCGCTATCGGGCAAGGAGGCCGCGGTGTACAACGCCTTGCTGGATGACCTGTGGAAACATGCCGCGACGCTGAAACAGCAAGCGGCCGAGTAAGTTCAAGCGAGCGGTCAGAGTTTTCCTTCCGAACCCGTATACGCCGCGCCCTGCACGTTGCCTTTTTCATCGGACAGGCATGACCACGGCGCGTCTGCATCGGGTACCTGCACGGTGACGCCTACGCCGGCTTGGGCCCATAGCACTTCGGTGGCGACCAGTTTTTCCTGCGCAACGTTGGCCTGCTTCGACACTGCGGCCAGGCAGGCATCGCGCGCAAGGGGAAAGTCGGCACCCACGACGGTCGTCGTGGTCGGTGCTGCTGCAGGTTCGACGGGCGCGGGTGCAGGGCTGGTTGCCGGTGGGGCCGTATCTGCGGCTGCGGGGGCAGGTGTCGTGGCCTCAGGTGCAGGTGCCTGCGCCGGCGCGCAGGCGGCCAGGCACATGGCGGCGACCAGGCCGGTGATGCACAGCGCGGGATTCGTCTTCTGCATGGCAATGGATTCCACCGTGGGCGGGACGACTGGCGATCAATGCCTGTTCGCTGGATGCGGCGCGCTCGTGGCGCTCCGCATCCCATCGATCATTTGCTGCTGGCGGCCGGCAGTTGCGCCAGGGTATGCGTGGCGATGGTGTCGAGGGTCTTCTGCGATCCGTCGCCGCGCTTCACTCCACCCTGGTTGAGCGCGCGCCACAGCACGCGCACGCTGCGCGGCTCGATCACTTCGATCATCAGGCCGCCTTCCGTGCTGTCGGTGGTCACGACTTTATGCTCCGGCTTGCTGTCATTCATGATCACGAGTTGCGAACAATCGTCCCAATCGCAGGCCAGCACCGACAGCGGCGTTGCGCCGTTGTCACCCTTCACCGTGGCCTGCTGCACGTCGCGTACGCCGACGCCGTAGGCCATGATGAAATCGGCCTTGGCCGGGTCTTCCGCCAGGCGATAGCCCTTGGCTTTCATCGCCTTGTCCAGCGCCGCCTTCAAGCGTGCGATCAGTTGTGGATCCTGCACGCGGGCGTCTTTCTGCACGTCCTTCTGCTCAGGCATCGCCACCCACCGGTACGTGGGGCCCGGCAGCGAAGTGGCGGACTTGGACACCGTGGCCTCCTTCTGCGACAGCGGCACCGGCGCGGCGGCGGCGCTCGCGGCGAAGACGAGCGAGAGCGCGCAAGCGATCCCCGCTGCCGCGACATGCTTCACGAGACGGGTTCTTGCATTGCGGGCACAGGTCATCACGGTGGAATCCTTGGGTTCGGGCGGAAGGCTGCTGCGGAGCATAGCGAAATCAATCGCGCAGCACGTTGCCATCGACACGAAACAGCAATGCAGGCGTCCATAGCCCCGGCATCAGGCGGGTGCCCCGCGAGTACCGCGGGTGCACGGGTACGCAGCCTTCAGGATTCGCAGGCCACCGCGGCCACCGCTATCCCATGGTCCACGCGCGCCGCGGCCTGCGTGCGACGGGCCCATGCATAGACCAGCAGTCCAATCGCCGCAGTGGCGGCACCGACGTAGCCGGTCGAGGTCCAGCCAAACCCGGCGGTGATGGCCATGCCACCCAGCCACGGACCCAGTGCATTCGCCGTATTGAACGCGGCGTGGTGCGAGGCCGCGGCCAGTGTCTGCGCGTCACCAGCGACATCCATCAGATGCGATTGCAGGATCGGACCCAGCGCGCCCATCAGGCCGATGGCGACCGTGGCCAGCAGAATGGTCGGCAGGCTTTGCGCCATCAGCGGAAACAGCAACAGCGCCGCGATGGCCCACACCAGCACCACCCACGCGCCGCGCAGCTTGTAGTGGTCGTACAGCCAGCCGCCGGCGAAATTGCCGATCACGCCACCCAGGCCGAAGCCCGCCAGCCCCAGTGGAATCCATGCCGCCGACACGCCGGTCACTTCCAGCATGGTCGGTGCCAGGTAGCTGAAGACCGCGAACATGCCGGCGAAACCGATCGCGCCAATGCCCAGCGCCTGCCACACCGGCAAGCGGTTGAACGCACGCAGTTCGTCCAGCGGCTTTGTCTTCGGCCCATCCACATGCGCGGGCAGCCACGCCGCCAGCAGCACGACGGTGGCCAAGGCGATGATCGCCACCGCCGCGTAGATCCAGCGCCAGTCGAGCACTTGCCCCGCCCATGTCGCCAATGGATTGCCGATCAGGATCGCGAGCGTCAGGCCCAGCATCACCAGGCTCACCGCGCGACCGCGTCGCTCCGGCGGACTGATCGCCACGGCCGTCAAGGCCGCCACACCGAAATACGCGCCGTGCGGCAGGCCGGCGATGAAGCGGAACAGCAGCAGGCTGCCATAACCGGGACCAAGCGCGCTGGCCAGGTTGCCCAGTGCATAGAAGCCCATCAGCGACAGCAGCAAGGTCTTGCGCTTCCAGCCCGCACCCAGGATGGCCAGCAGCGGCGCGCCGACCACCACGCCCAGCGCGTAGGCACTGATCAGGTGGCCGACCTGCGGCTCGCTCACGCCCAGCGAGGCCACCATGTTCGGCATCAGCCCCATGCTGGCGAACTCGCCAGTGCCGATGGCGAAACCACCCAGTGTCAGCGCGAACAGGATCAGGCCGACCTGGCGCGGGTCGAGGGTGAGGGGATCGTGGGGGACGGAAGCGCGAAGGGAAACGGAAGTCATGCCGAATTGTGCTGCGATGCAGCAATGGCGTCGAGGCCACGGCTGGAACGCTGCATTCATGGATCGGGCGACCCGCTTGCACGGGATCCTTTACCCGGCGCGCAATTCCGCCTGCATGCGCCGCTGCCAGTATTCCGCTTCGGCATGGGTGGCGAAGCTCCCCAGTTCGATGGCGCGGCGGCCGCTGGCCTTGAGCACGATCACGAAGTACGGCGGATCATCCACGGCATCGCGCCGAAGCACGTCGATGGATTCGACCTGCGGGTAATCGATCCGGGCCTGGCGTCGACCGAGTGGCCCATGCGTGGTCAGGTGCATCCGGCGATGCGCGCTGTCGAAGCGCAATTGCTTGACGCCGACCAGGGCGATGGCGATGAAGACGATGCCGGCCAGAACCGGCAACAGCACGCCTGCGCCAAGTGCGAGGAGGTTGAGCGCGCCGGTGTTCCAGGCCGGGTCCTGCAGGAATATCAGCGGGATGACGAACATGGCCACGCCGATGGCCGCCACGCACAACCGCGCCCACGGCGACAGGCGTTCGCGGTAGATGAGTTCGCCCCCGTCGTCACTGAAATGAACAAACGCCATGCCTGTGATCCCCGCGTTACGACATCACGCTGCCTACCCGAACACTTTTGGATCATCGATCTCGATCAGCGCATCCGCTTCGCGCCCACCGCTGGGAATCCGGCACCGCACCGGCACGTCGTCGCTGTGCACCCGCAGTTTTCCATCCACGTACAGCATGTTGGATTTGTCGTGGTACGAAGCCGTCCACTGGTAAGTGAATTCACCCTTGGCCATGTACATGTATTCGGCCTTGGCCTTGCACCACGGCACCAGCTCACTGGCCTGGCGGAGGATGCGCTCGTCGTTGAAGGTGTAGGCGTGCGTGGAAATGAACTGCAGTGCCAGCAACAGGATCGAACCGATAGTCACTACAAACACCTCCACAGGGGGCGTGTTGGCGGGATGAACCGAGAATAGCAAACACCCAGTGGGGTCTTGCCTCCTCCTCGAAAAGCATCGGCAGCCATCGAAACCAAGGGCGGTGGGCCAAGGCCCACCCTACGGCGCCACGCTGACTTCCACCCGCACCCCGCGATCGGCGCGATCGACGCCCAGCACCGGCGTGTATTCGAATACCGCCAGCACGTACAACGCGAAGTAGAGCGCGGCGATGATGGTCTGCGTGCGGATCTTGCGCGAGCGGATGCCGATCACCACCACGGGAATGGCAATCAGCGAAACAATGCAGTTGATCGGCCCCATCGCGACCACATACGCCACGCCACCCTTCAACCACGAATCGAACACGTCCGCCAGGCTGGCCAGCAGCAGGGCGATGAAGAACCAGCGCCGGTTGCGCATGAAGTATTCGGGGTAGCTTTTCAGTGCGTTCCAGTCGCGCGGAATCAGGATCACCGTCATCACGTACAGCACCACCGAGTACAGGATGATGAAAAGGTAGCGCCACAGCGTCCACGCTTCGACCAGCGACAGCAGGCGGAACTGGAACCACCAGAAATTGATCATCCACAGGAAGGCGGTGCCGGCCCACAGCGCAGGCAACGGATTGAAGATCACCGGATCGTCTTCGTCGTTGGCGCGATCCACCGCATCCACCACGCCGGACAGCAGGTGGGTGATGGCCAAGCCGATGATGATCGAGATCAACACCATGACGTGCTGGAACTGGTCGTTCACCGCGTGCTCCATAGCCTGCGTGATTGGGCTGGCACGGAGTGTAGATCAGGAAGCGGCCGCGCGTTGCGCTCTGTGAAGTTGACGCCACGCCCCACGTGAAAAAAAGGACGTCATCCCGGCGAACGCCGGGACCCAACTACCCGACGTCGATGCGCTGGGTCCCGGCGTTCGCCGGGATGACGGTAGTGAGCGATGCGTGCATTGAGTGGTGCATGTAGTGAGGGATGCAGGTTGCGCAGTTGGCTTCGCCGGCAGCCAAGGTGTAAAAAGTGCCCGGACCAATCTACATCCCTCCCACTTCCAGGAAGCCACCCATGACCAGCAAGAACACCCTATGCCTTTGGTACGACGGCGCCGCATTGGAAGCCGCGACGTTCTATGCCGCGACCTTCGCCGACAGCGCGGTGGGTGCGGTGCATCGCGCGCCGGGCGACTTTCCCTCGGGCAAGGAGGGTGACGTGCTGACGGTGGAGTTCACGGTGCTGGGCATCCCCTGCCTGGGCTTGAACGGCGGGCCCGCGTTCAAGCACAGCGAGGCGTTCTCGTTCCAAGTGGCGACCGACGACCAGGCCGAAACCGATCGCCTGTGGAACGCGATCGTCGGCAACGGTGGCCAGGAAAGCGCCTGCGGCTGGTGCAAGGACAAGTGGGGCCTGTCGTGGCAGATCACGCCGCGCGCCTTGACCGCCGCGGTCACCGACCCCGACCCTGCCGTCGCCAAGCGCGCCTTCAACGCGATGATGGAAATGACCAAGATCGATATCGCCGCGATCGAAGCGGCGCGGCGGGGTTGACGCTCCCGCTATTGATCAAGAGCATCGACCGGTCAACCCGGATGCAAAAATAATGAAGGCGATGGAAGGCGGGTCTTGACCCGCCACGAACGAAGCCGGAAACCGCGAGGCCGCTTCAGATTGTCCTGGGATGGTCAGGCACCTTCTCGTAATCCACCGGCATCGCCCAATCCGCGGGGTAGTGGTCCTTCTCCAGCCAATGCCGGAAACTCGAATGAGGCCAGTCCAGCGCGGACTGCGCGTGACCATGCTTCACCGGGTTGTAGTGGATGTAGTCGAAATGGCTTTGGTAATCCTGCTCATCGCGGATGACGCGCTCCCAGTAGCGGCGTTGCCAGATGCCACGTTCGGATTTACGTACGCGTCGTTCGGAGCGACGCTCGTCGGCCGGCAAGGAACGCGAGAACAGGGTCTTGATGTGGCGCCATCGCGTGGCGATATCCGCATCGCCATCGGGTAGCCGCCACAAGCAGTGCAGGTGATCGGGCAATATGACGTAAGCCGGCATCACGAAGGGTCGCGCAACACGCGCCTCGCGGAAAGCATTCCGCAGCGAATCGACATGGTCGATCAACAGGGACCGCCTGCGTTCCAGCAGGTTCACGGTGAAGAAATAGGTGCCGCCCGGCACCCAGACACGTCGATAATTAGGCATGCCTCAGAACGTCGCTTAACCGGTGCGCGCCTACTATCGGAAAATACCGCTTCGAAGGATCAGGTATTTCCCGGCGACGGCACGCATCGCGAACGTGCCGTGGCGGGTCAAGACCCGCCCTCCGTTGGAACATGAGCGAACGAACAGCGCAGCTTGATGGAAGGCGGATCTTGATCCGCCATGACGTAACCGGAAACCGCGAGCTGGCCCCAAGCCTCTTGCGTGCTATCGCAGATCCAGTTCGTAATGGATCAACACCACGCACTGCGAGGCGAACAGCATCTTCGATCCCAGCGATATTTTCTTCGCGCCCAGGCGCTCGAGGCTGGGCAACGTCTTCTTCGGCATCGGGATGTGGTCGGTCAGCAGGAAGCAGGGATTGCCCTCGAACACCTGCTCGCGGATCGAGGTGCCTTTCCGGTCCATGATGAAGAGCTGGTGGTCTTCGGCCAGTTCCTGCACCAGCCGCTCGAAGCTCAGGGTGCGCACGATCACGCCGGACTCGACGGGTCGCGCGTCTTCCTTGCCCATGCCACGCGACTCATCCAGCGCCTTGGCGATCTTGCCCAGCAGCGCACGTTCGTCGAAGCCGCCGATCTCGTGCATGGCGTTGACGTCGAAACGGATCGTGCGGCTGAAATCCTGCGTGCTTTCCAGCACCAGGTAGACGGTTACATCAGGGCGATGCGACTGGGCCACGAAGATGGCGTTCATCAGCGTGTGCGCCAGGATTTCCGCGTGCGCGTCCTTGCCCACGGACGCCAGCAGTTTCTGGCTGTCGGTGGGTGCCGCGCGCGCGCGCAGTACAAACGTTCGCATGTGGCTCATCGCCGCTTCATTGTCAGGCGACACATAGGGCGGGCCCGGGCCCGCCGCATGGCATGCACGCAGGGGGACACGCAAGCCGTGTCATTTCTTAGGCCGATGGATCGCGCAGAGCTTGTTGCCGTCCGGATCGCGCACGTAAGCCAGGTACAGCGGGCCCAGGTCACCGCTGCGCAGGCCGGGCGGTTCCTCGATGGACGTACCGCCTGCGGCCACCGCGGTGTCGTGGAATTCCTGCACCTGCTCCGGCGACGCGCACTTGAAGCCGATGGTCGCGCCGTTGGCACGGGTCGCCGGTTCACCGTCGTTGGGTTCGCCCACGCAAAAGGTGTTGCCGTCGTGGCGATAGAACAGCCGCATGCGACCGCTTGCCGCGCGGTGGCGCAGCGGCTCGCCTGCGCCCAGCACGCCCAGCACCGCGCCGTAGAAGCGTGCGGAGCGTTCGATGTCATTCGACCCGACCATGATGTGGTTGAACATGTGTTTCGATCCTCTTATCCAGCGATGAATGCGTGCATGGGCAGGATGATACGTTTCTTCCGCGCTTGCTTGTGCTGCAAACATTATCGAATACCCTGAAAGCACGAGGCCTGCGAGGCCACGTCCCGCACTCTTCTCCCCCGCGAACGCCCTGTTTCCCCCGAGGATTCCCATGCCGTCCCTGTTCGATCCCTACACCCTGAAAGGCGTGACCCTGCGCAACCGCATCGCCGTGCCGCCGATGTGCCAGTACTCCGCCGTCGATGGCCTCGCCAACGACTGGCACCACGTGCACGTGGCCGGCATGGCGCGCGGTGGTGCCGGCCTGGTGGTGATGGAAGCCACGGCCGTGTCGCCGGAAGGCCGCATCACCCCCGGTTGCCTGGGCTTGTGGAACGACACGCAGCGCGATGCGTTGAAGCCCATGGTCGCCGCGATCAAGGCCGGTGGCGCCGTGCCCGGCATCCAGATTGCTCACGCCGGTCGCAAGGCCAGTGCCAACCTGCCGTGGGAAGGCGATGACCATATCGCCGAAGGCGACCCGCGCGGTTGGCAGACGCTTGCACCCTCGGCGATTGCCTATGGCGACGGCTTGCGCAAGGTGCCGCGCGAGATGACCGTCGCCGAGATCCATCGCGTGCGTGACGACTATGCCGCCGCCGCGCAGCGCGCACTGGACGCCGGCTTCGAATGGCTGGAACTGCATTTCGCCCACGGCTACCTGGCGCAGAGTTTCTTCTCCAAGCATTCCAACCAGCGCAGCGACGAATACGGCGGCAGCCTGGAAAACCGCAGCCGCTTCCTGGTCGAAACCTTGCGTGCCGTGCGCGCGGTGTGGCCCGCGCACCTGCCGCTCACCGCGCGCTTCGGCGTGCTGGAGTTCGACGGCCACGATGAAGAAACCCTGGCCGAGTCCATTGAACTGGCCAAGGTGTTCAAGTCCGAAGGATTGGACATGCTGAGCGTCAGCATCGGCTTCACCATCAAGGAGACGGATATTCCGTGGGGTGCCGGTTTCCTTTCGCCCATCACCAAGCGCGTGCGCGATGAGACCGGCCTGGCCACGACGTCGGCCTGGGGCTTCGGCACGCCGGAGGTCGCGCAGGCGGCCGTGCAGGACGAGCACCTGGACATCGTGATGGTCGGCCGCTCGCACCTGGCCGATCCGCACTGGACCTACGCCGCCGCCAAGGCGCTGGGCAAGGACAAACCGTCGTGGGTGTTGCCTGCGCCGTACGCGCATTGGCTGGAGCGTTACCGCTAGCCACGCAGGGTGGGCCTAGGCCCACCCTCGCGGCGCGTCATCCTTTTGCGTTCCAGATGTTGGGCGGTGGGCCTAGGCCCACCCTACGGCCTGGGCCACGGCGCGCTTGCCGCAACCGGCGTAGCATCGCGCAACCACCCGACCTGGAGCGCCGCATGCAGCCGTTCGTCCCTGTCCGTCGCCACACGCTTCCCGCCGCCCTGCTCATGCTGCTGCTCGGCGTGCCGTTGTTGTCATCCGCGGCCGAAGCCGATTTGTCCGCCATCCAGCGCACGGTGGCCGCGCAGCACGATGTATCGCTGAAGCGGCTGCAGGACTGGATCGCGTTGCCGTCGATCGCCGCCGAAAACCTCAACTCGCGCGAAGGCGCGGAGTACATGGCCACGCTGGCACGCGAGGCCGGCTTCCAGACGGTCGAGATCCTCGACACCGACGGCAAGCCGGGCGTGTTCGCCACGCTGGATGCCGGTGCCGAAAAAACCGTGGGCCTGTACTTCATGTACGACGTGAAGCAGTTCGACCCGAAGGAATGGACGTCGCCGCCGCTTGAATCCAGGCTCGTCGACAAACCCGGCCTGGGCAAGGTCCTGGTCGGGCGTGGCGCGGTGAACCAGAAGGGCCCGCAGTCGGCCCTGCTTGCGGCGCTGCATGCGATCAAGGCCTCCAACCAGGCGATGCCGGTGAACCTGGTGCTGGTGGCCGAAGGCGAAGAAGAAATCGGCTCGCCGCATATCGGGCAACTGGTGCATCGCCCGGAGGTGGAAGCGGCCTTGCGCGACACCGTCGGCGTATTCATGCCCTCGGCGTCGCAGGACAGCGACGGCAACGTGACCATCACCCTAGGCGCCAAGGGCGTGGTCGAACTTGAACTGGTCGCCAGTGGCAAGGCATGGGGCCGTGGTCCGGAAAAGGACGTGCATTCCTCGCTCAAGGCGATGGTGGACAGCCCGGCCTGGCGACTGGTGAAGGCGCTGGACACGCTGGTGTCCGAAGACGGCAACACCATCACCATCGATGGCTATCCGCAGGCACCGCCGATCAGCGCCGAACACAAGGCGATGATCGCCGCCGCCACCCAGATACGCAGCGAAGCCAAGCTCAAGCAGCAACTGGGCGTGCAGCACTGGATCGATGACCTGGCGTGGCAGCAGGCCAACGAGCGCCTGGTGTCGCAACCCACCGCGAACATCGAAGGCCTGGTCGCCGGCTACACCGGCCCGGGCGGCAAGACCGTGTTGCCCGGCCGCGCGGTGGCGAAGATGGATTTCCGCCTGGTACCCGGAATGGAAAAGGACGACGCGGTCGCCGCGTTGAAAGCGCACCTGGCCAAGCGCGGCTACGGCGACATCGAGGTCAACGTCAGCGGCGGCTATGACGCCACGCAGACCTCGGCCGATGCACCGCTGATCCAGGCGCAGCGCGCGGTGCTGGAACGCCGCGGCATCACACCGCTGATGTGGCCGCGCAATGCGGGTTCGTATCCGGGTTTCGCCTTCACCGACGCGCCGCTCAGCCTGGCCTCCGGCCACTTCGGCCTGGGCACCGGCGGCGGCGCGCATGCACCGGACGAGTACTACCTGATCGAGTCCAGCAACCCGGCCGTGCAAGGCTACGACGGCGCGGTGATGTCGTTCGTCGAGTACCTGTACGAACTGGGCAAGTGACGCAACGTAGGGTGGGCCTTGGCCCACCGTAGAGGCGCGTCATCGGACTGCAATCGATACGAAGGGCGGTGGGCTTAAGCCCACCCTACGCTTTGGGTCGAATCAGTCGTCAAGCGTGAAGCCACGCTGCGCCGGATCCCAGCGGATATACACGCGCTCGCCCTTGGGCGAGGGCGCTTCGGCAGACGGATCGCAGTCGCCGCTGCACAGCCCCATCATCAGTTCGGCCTCACACTCCCACTCGCCGGGCTTGGCGTGGGGAAGCCGGCGGCAGGATTCCTTGCGTGCATCGAATACCTTGGCATGCAGCACCATCGACTGCCCGGTGGCCGTCATGGTCACGGGCAGGCCACCGGCCTTCTCCAGCCGTTCGTAACTCTCGATCGCGATGCGGCGCACGTCCGCCGCCGAGGGCTCATCGTCAGGTACGGGCACGTCCGCGACCGCGGCATCAACAGCCTCCGCCACGGCGACCGGCGTGGGCGACTGTGCCGAGTCGTTGGTCGCATAACTGCTACCGCCCAATTTCCCCTGCAGGGCGGTCGCCCACTGCATCTCGAAACCGTCGGGTGCCTTCACCAGCAGCCAGCCCTCGGCGCTGCGACCTTCAAGGATCAAGCCATAGCGCTGGATGAGGCCGATGGCATCGTCCAGTTTCCCATCCTCGGGCTGCACGACGACGCGTCCGGGAAGGAAGGTGCCCGGCGGGTCCATGGTGTTTTCGCGCACGAATTCGCTGCCCTCGACCACCAGCGTGGTGCCGTCGTAGTCCACGTAGTCGTTTCCGTCCGGACCGCTGCCGCATCCGGCCAGCAGTGCCAAGCACAGCACCCAAGCCACCACCCGCAGGCCGGCGGCCCGCTGTACGTCATGCATCGTTGTTCCCCTTGGCGCCCGCGTGGCACCGTCCCCGCGGACAGTCTGCCATGGCCCAACGCATGCGCGCAGCAGGCACAGGCCCGGGACGGATGGAAGTGGTAGTGTGGCGGTGGGAAACGTTGCAGCCCGTGATGCGGGGGATGCCACCATGAAGCCGTTCTTGCCGGGTCCGACGATGCTGCTGTTCGCCATGCTGGCCAGCGTCGTGATGTTGCGAGCGGACGACAGGCGCGCGGCGCGCGCGCCTGCCACGGCCGCGCTGGATCGATTCGACACGGCGCGCATCGTGCATGTCGCCAGCACGCCACGCCTGCTTACCACACCGACCAACGGCGCGATCACCCCACCGATGGCGACGTCGGCGTGGTCGCAGGCCGATCCGTTTGCGCCGGTGTACCTGGTGAGCTCTCGCGAGACGTACCAGGGCATCCGCGGCGTGGCCCGCAACGCGGTCGCGCGGCGCGACAGCACCGGCCAGCCGTTGGTGATTTCGGAAACCCGCGCCGATGCGCTCGCCGCGATCAGCCATTACGTGCATGCCAGCGAGGGTCGCTGCGGCGGCTATTTCGCATTTCCCAGCCGCGTGCAAGCGGAAGCCTTCGTGGCGGCGGATCGCTCGATGCAGGCGATGAAGGCCTCGCTGCTTGCCGCGTACACGCTCGACAACCAGGCCACCGTGGCCCGCTGGCTGCCGCAGGTGCAGGAACAGCGCCTCTACGACACCATCAACCACCTCTCCAGCTACCGCAACCGCTACTACGCCAGCGCGTACGGCAGGACCTCGGCCGAATGGATCCACGCGCACTGGCAATCACTCGCCGCCGGCCGCAGTGACGTCAGCACCGAGCTGTTCACCGCTTGCAGCAACTGTTCCACCCAGCCCTCGGTGATCCTGACCATCACCGGCTGGGACCTGCCCCACGAAGTGGTGGTGCTGGGCGCGCACCTGGATTCGATCAACGCCAACACCCGCACCGATCCCAACCAGATCGCGCCGGGCGCAGACGATGACGCCTCCGGCATCGCCACCCTCACCGAAACGCTGCGCATCGCGCTCTCCGAAGGCTGGCAACCGCGGCGCACGGTGAAGTTCATGGGCTATGCCGCCGAGGAGGTGGGCCTGCGCGGTTCCAATGCCATCGCGCAGTCGTTCCGCACCAGTGGCGTCAACGTGGTCAGCGTGCTGCAGGTGGACATGACCAACTACAAGGCCGGCGCGGTCACGGACATGAAATTGATCAGCGACTACTCCAATGCCGACCTGCAGAATTTCTTCATCACCCTGTTCGATGCCTACCTCGCGCCGATGGGCCTGACACGCAGCAGCGTGGCCTGCGGCTACGCCTGCTCCGACCACGCGTCGTGGACCAACGCCGGTTATCCGGCGGCGATGATGTTCGAGGCCGGCAGCCCGAGCGGCAGCTTCCCCTACATCCACACCACCAGCGACACGCTGGCGACGATGGGCGAATCCGCGCAGCACAGCGTCAAGTTCGCGCAGTTCGCACTGGCCTACCTGGCCGAAACCGCCAAGACCGCACCCCACAAAGTCACCGGCGGCCCGGCGCCGGTGTCGCAGGTGCGCTGAACACCCGCGCCAGATTGCCGCCGTTGAGCCCCTTGCACATGGCGCCACAGATATATATGATGATCGTCATATGAAGAAAACCAGCACACGCTCCAAGGACGCCACCCACGACCGCATCGTGGATGCGGCGGCGCGCGCGATCCGGCGCAGTGGCTACAGCGGCACGGGCGTCGCGGACATCATGAAGTCGGCCGGCCTCACCCACGGCGGCTTCTACGCCCATTTCCCCTCGCGCGATGCAATGCTCGCCGAAGCCGCGGATCGTGCCGGCAGCGATGCCGTGGTGCTCATGGAGCGTGTCGCCGCTGCCGTGCCGCCGCAACAGGCGCTGCAGGCGATGATGCAGGCCTATCTTTCCGAAGACCATGTAAACAGCATCGAAACCGGATGCGCGACCGCCGCGCTCGGCTCCGAAATGCCACGCCAGGCGCCTGAAGTACGGCGTGCCGCCACGCGCCGCATCAAGGAGATGATCGACCTCGTTGCCCGCCATTCCAGCGATTGGGGACAGCCAGGCGCGCATGCACATGCCCTCGCGGCCGTGTCCACCATGGTCGGCGCACTGGTATTGGCGCGCGCGGTCGACGACGCCCGGCTCTCCGACGCCCTGCGCGAAGCAGCCCTCAAGCATTTCACTCCAGCTGACTGAAGCGGCACACCCACCGCCGCCCTGCTCTTTGCCTGCAAATATGATGTTCGTCATATTGATTTTCAGCCTGTCCCGCGACCCACCGCCCCACCTACAAGGCACCCTCCATGAAACCTGAAAAAAACATCGCACTCGTCACCGGCGCCTCCTCGGGCATCGGCAAGGCAACGGCGGAGCGACTCGCCGCCTCCGGCTACACGGTCTACGGCACCAGCAGGCGTGGCGCGCCGGAAGGGCCGGCGCCTTTCACGATGCTGCCGCTTGACGTCACCAGCGACGCATCGGTGCAAGCCCTCATCGATCGAGTGATCGCACTGGAAGGCCGCATCGACCTGCTGGTGAACAACGCCGGTTTCGGCGTGGCTCCCGCCGCCGCGGAAGAAAGCTCCATCCAGCAAGCGCAGGCCATCTTCGATACCAACTTCATGGGCATCGTGCGCATGACGCGTGCCGTGGTTCCGCACATGCGCCGGCAGGGTAGCGGACGCATCCTCAACATCGGCTCGGTGCTGGGCTTCCTGCCGTTGCCGTTCGGCGCCCTGTATGCCGCCACCAAGCACGCCATCGAAGGCTATTCGGAATCGCTCGACCATGAGCTGCGCACGCGCGGCATCCGCGTGTCGGTCATCGAACCGGCGTATACCAGAACCCGGTTCGACGCGAACTTCGTGGAAGCGGATGCGAAGCTCGAGGAGTACAACCAGATTCGCGCCTCCCTTGCCCACACGCTGAAGGCCGTGATGGAGGTTGCCGATCCGCCTGGCGTAGTGGCAGGCGTCGTGCTGAAGGCAGCGAGGGACGCACACCCGAAGCCCAGGTACACGGCAGGCAAGCTGGCCGCGCGCTTGCGCCTGCTGCGCAAGTTCGCACCTGCGTCTGTGCTGGACTCCGGAATCCGCAAAGACCTGCGGCTCGATGCGAGGGGCGCGGCATGAAAGCCTTCATCCTCGACCGCTATGGAAAAACAGTCGACTTGCGCATGGGCGACCTGCCGGAACCGGCGCTGGGTGACGATGACGTGCTGGTCAAGGTTCACGCCGCCGGCGTGAACGTGCTGGACTCGAAGATACGGAACGGCGAATTCAAACTGTTGCTGCCCTATCGACTTCCGCTGGTCCTGGGCAATGACGTGGCGGGCGTGGTGGTTCGCGTCGGATCCAACGTGCGCCGGTTCAAACCCGGCGACGAGGTCTACGCCCGGCCGCCCGCGGAGCGGATCGGCGCCTTCGCTGAAATGATCGCGATGCAGGAAGCGGCCGTGGCGCACAAGCCCACGTCCATCAGCATGCAAGAGGCGGCGGCGCTTCCGCTGGTGGCCTTGACTGCGTGGCAGGTACTGGTCGAGCGGGCGAAACTGCAGAAGGGCCAGAAAGTCCTCATCCACGCCGGCTCGGGTGGCGTGGGAACCGTGGCCATCCAGTTGGCGAAGCACCTGGGCGCTTTCGTCGCCACCACCACGAGTGCGGCCAACGTGGAGTGGGTGAAACGACTCGGCGCGGACGTGGTCGTCGATTACGGCAAGGAGGATTTCGAACAGGTACTCCACGGCTATGACGTGGTCCTCAACAGCCTGGGTGCAGACGTGCTGGAAAAATCACTGCGGGTGCTGAAGCCGGGCGGCATGCTCATCTCGATTTCCGGCCCGCCGGATCCGGAGTTCGCAAAGCAGATTGGCGCTCCCTGGTTCATGGCACAGGTCATGCGCCTGCTGAGCTACCGCATCAGGAAGAAAGCAAGGCTGCACGGCGCGAGCTATTCATTCCTTTTCATGAAGGCCAGCGGTGATCAGTTGCGCGCGCTGGGGGCGCTGGTTGACGCCGGCGTCATCTCGCCGGTGATTGATCGGGTATTTCCATTCGCCTCGACGAATGAGGCAATGGCCTACGTGGACACGGGCCGGGCGAAAGGCAAGGTTGTTGTCAGGATGGAATAGGCCGGATCGGCTCCATCAACCCGGCATGTCGTCGCACGGATGAAGGCGCTGGGTTGGTGAAGCCGTAGGGTGGGCCTTGGCCCACCATCGCGGCACGTCGTTCGTACGCACTCGGACCGGAGGGCGGTGGGCTTGAGCCCACCCTACGTTCTCAGGCACCCAGCAGTTCGACGTCGAACTTCAGCGTGGCGTTGGGTGGGATGACGCCGCCCGCGCCGCGTGTGCCGTAGCCGAGGTTGGCGGGGATGATGAGGGTGCGCTGGCCGCCTTCCTTCATGCCCTGCACGCCTTCGTCCCAGCCCTGGATGACCATGCCGGCGCCGAGCGCAAAGATGAAGGGGTCGTTGCGGTCCTTGCTGGAGTCGAACTTGGCGCCCTGCTCGCCGTTTTCGTAAAGCCAGCCGGTGTAGTGCACGGTGACGTTGCGGCCCGGCTTGGCCTCGACGCCGCTGCCGACAACGGTGTCTTCGAATTGCAGGCCGGAGGTCGTGGTGGTGAATGCCATGGGAGGTTCCTTGTGGACTTGGGACTATCGTGGCGCACAGTCTAGCGCCCACGTGTCCATGCGGAGAAAAGTTCGTAGGGTTCGGTGAGCGCAGCGAACCGCATCCATCGCGAGCATCACCACGGCAACGATGCGGTGCGCCCGCGGCTTACCGCTTCCTGCGGCGACTTTTCGCGAACTCCGGGAAGGTCTCCGCTATCGACGCCTCGTCCGGCAGGATGTAGAACACCCCGCCCCGCTCGAACGTCGGACGGATGATCTGCTCGTAGAATTCGGGCGTGACGTTGATGCAGCCATGGGTGACGCGGTTGTCGTCCGGCGATGGCGAGGCAAGGCGCTCGGCGCGTTTCTCGCCCGGGACGCTAGCGGTAGGGTGGAGGGAGATCGCGGAATCGTAGTCCACCCACAGCACGCGGCCCGCGTCGATGGACGGACCGAAACCGCCCACGAAGTGACCCGCAGGCGTCGTGCGATCCCGGCCCGGAATCTCGCGAAGCGCGAGGCCGGCAATGCCGGGAGCCGTATGGTCGCCGATCGCCGAGCCGAAGAGTCCCGGTGCCGCGCCGCGAAGCCGGCCGTCACCGCCGAACACCAGGATCTGTGCGGCGGCCTTGTCTATCACCGCGAACGGATAACCCTGGCTGTCCTTGGCGGCGACCACCCAGCCCGCCAGCGCAATCAACGTGTCGGACACCGCTTGGCCCGGTGGAAGCTGGTCGACAGCGGCGACCGGTTGCGCGGCGGCCTCCTTGGCGTTGGCCACGCCGACACTTGCGAACGCCAGCGCACAGAAAATGGTACGGATCGCAGGGCGTATGCACGTACGGATAGGACGATTCCTTGGAGCGAAGACTGCGTAGAAATAACAAACCGGTGGCCAGCAACGGCCACCGGATCACGGCTCATGCCGTTCGTCGGTAATGGTGCAAGAGCGATTAACCGCGCGGCTTGCGGCCGGGCACCGTTTCAAGTTTCTGGACGCGGCTTTCTATCTGATCCAGCCGTTGGTTGGCCTGCTGTGCGGACTGGTTGGCGGATTCGGCGCTCTGGGCCGCGCCCTGCACCCTCGAGTCAAGTTGATCGAGGCGTGAGTTGATCCCTGCAAACTCGTCGTCATAGGTAGCGCAGGAGGCAAGGCCCAGTGTGGCGATCATCGCCATGCTGAACGTACGTGCCATCGTCAGATGTTGCTTGTTCATGAACATTCCAATTCTCCTTCGTCTGGGGCGTCTGGAATATAACGGCCTTTTCGCCAGCACCATGATTCGCCTTTAGCCGGCGTTGGAGTACGTGGACGGGTTGTGAAGAGGGTGCAACCAACGCGTAGGAAGTAGTGCGCACAGGGCACTACATCAATCGTGATCGTCGTCACGCGAATGATGCGGTGCGGCTCTGGCTATCGGATCCTGCGGGAATCTCGCACCTGCTGCAGCAAGCACAGGGCGCAACCACCGGAGGTGATGACCCGCTTCGCTGTTGAAAGCCCGCCGCGTGTGCATGATCAAACGAGGATGGCGGCGATGGGACATCCGGCGGGTTTTCAAACGAAAAACGGATCATCCGCGATGCGGGTTCCGCCCTGCCCGGCCTTGGCCGACCATCGCGCGGCGCCATGCACCTGCCAACAAAGGGGCTAGAGTGTGCAAAAAAAAGGGCCTGCGTGAATACACGTGTACAACCGCTGCTTTCCCTGACCCCTGTTGCCACGCCGCCCCTGCAACAAGGGCGATGCCCTCGAAAACGCAGGCACGGTTGGTGGCGGCTGCAGTTCATCGTGCCCTGCCTGCTCGCGATTGGCTTCGCCGGCGCAGGCCATGGCCAGACCATCAAGCGCGACGCATCGCCCGCAAGGATCGAAGTTGCGAAGGTGGAGCGCGAGGGCGTATGGCAACCGACCGACGATGGCATGCAAGTGCCGCTGTGGCCTGCGAGTGTCGTACTGGCGAAGCCTGACAGCGGCGATCATCCCGAGGCCACCGGTAACGGCTCGCCGCTTGTCGGCGGAAGGAAGTGGCATTGGGCGAGCTATGTCACCCGGCCAACCATGACCATTTACAAACCGAAGGGGCCGAACTCCGGCACCACGATGCTGGTGCTGCCGGGCGGTGGTTTCCGCGCGGTGGCGACCGACCTGGAAGGCACCGAAATCTGCGATTGGGTCGTCCTGCAGGGGATGACCTGCGTCCTGCTGAAGTACCGGACGCCGCAGGTGTGGCCCACACCGAACGGAAAGCAGCAGCGGCCGAAGGTGCTGCTGGGCCTGGAAGACGGGCAACGCGCCATGGGCTTGCTACGGCAGCAGGCGGCGGCTTATGGGATCAATCCACGCAGGATCGGCGTGATCGGCTTTTCGGCCGGCGCGTACCTCGCGGCGGACTTGAGCAACACCGAAGTTCGCACGACTCCGATTGCAGACGCGGCGGACCGGCAATCGCCGCGGCCCGACTTCGCGATCGTGGCGTATACGGCGCGCATGCTGGATGACCGCAAGGGCAAGAACAGCCTTGAACTGCAACCCTGGGTGACCATCAGCCCTAAGGCGCCGCCGACGCTGATCATCCACGCGATGGATGACCCGGTCGATGATGTACGACATCCTATGGCCTATGCGCTGGCGCTGAGCGAGGCGGGTGTACCGGTCGATATGCGCCTCTATGCGCGGGGTGGCCATGCCTTCGGGATGCGGCCCACCGCCGATCCCGTCACGACGGAATGGCCAGGCCAGGTCAGGCAATGGCTGCACAGCATCGGAATGCTGTGACGCCGGTGCTTCAATCCATCACGTAGGGTGGGCCTCGGCCCACCATCGCGGCGCGTGATTCACCTGCAATCGAAACGAAAGGGCGGTGGGCTTAAGCCCACCCTACGGTTTTATTGTGGGGCGTCTGCCTGGCGTTCGGCGGTGACCAGAACCACGTCATTGCTGCGCATCGGCAAGTCCAGTGACAGCTGGCCATCGTCGCCTACATGCACGCGGCGATCGATCTCTGGTACGTCGGCGGTCAATGCGTGAAGGTGTTCCAGTTGCTTCGCGTCCAACGACGCGGGGGAACCCATCAGCAGGTACGCGGTGTGTGCGTCATTGGCGTTGAAGCCGGTGCGTCGCACCACCAAACGGTAGGCACCGGGAGGCAATTGCTTCCATCGCAGTTGCACCGGTGTAGAGGCAGTCGACGGCAGCGGCTTGGTATAGAACGGCCGGTTGCTGGCCGACTGCACGGGCTGCTGCCAATCCCACACCAGCGCGGCGACCGTGCTGCCGTCGGTCGCGGCCCAGGTCGATGCATCGTTGCTGGCCACTTCGCGTCCCTGCAGTGCATGCAGGTATTTGTAGGCGAAGTAGACCGGCTTGCGAATGCCCTCGCGCGTCATCAATCCGAATCCACCGTGGAACGGCGTGGGCGGCGGCCCCGGCTCTTCGAACAGATCGGAATAGACCCAGTAACTCATGGCCTCGGCCAGGCCTTTGCTTTGCTTGAGTTTCGTCAGTACATACGGCGCGTTGGTGTAGGAATCATGCACCGGGTCGCGCGGAGAATAGCTGCTGCTCCATTCGCTGAAATACAGCGGCAGGTCCGGGAACGGAGACGCGGCGATCTGCTGCCGGGCGCGGCGCACGTCGCCGATGATGGCATCGGGCGACGGTGACAAGCGGGTGTCGTCCTTGCCTTCGTCATCCAGGAAGCCACCGTCCACGCCGTAGGTGTGGGTCGACACGAAGTCGACCGGCGCCTGCTGTGATTTTGCATAGGCCAGGAACTCGGGAATCCAGTCGGCGCCGGCCGTGGCCGGCCCGCCGACGCGCAGTTGCGGGTCGATGGCCTTGATCGCTTTGGCGGTCTGCACATACAGATCGAAGTAGGCCTGCTGGTCGGCACCCTCCCAGAAATCCTTGAGGTTGGGTTCGTTCCAGACCTCGAAATACCACTGCCGTACTTCTTCAGCCCCGTAGCGTTCGCGCAAATGCGTCACGAAGGCCTCGACCAGTGCACGCCATGCCTCGGGCTGGGGGTGGGAGGTGTTTCCTTTCCAGTAGAACAGCGTTTGTGGCGACGTTGCCATGGCCTCGGGTGTAAAGCCGAGTTCGACGAAGGGGCGGATGCCCTTGGCGAGCAGGTTGTCGTAAAGCTTGTCTATGCCTGAGAAGTCGTAATGCGTGCGACCGTCCACGACTTTCACGGTGCCCAGCACGTCGTGGAAGATCGCGTGGAAGCGCAGATAGCGGAAGCCAAGTTCGTCCACCACCACCGCCAGCTGCGCCTGGCTGTCGTCACGCATCAGGGTGCCGGGATAGTCGGCACCCACCGACAGGTCGAAGAAGCGATCCATCGGTTGGGTGGCCTGGCTGGCATCGAGTTCGACGACACGCGGCGACAGGTTGCCGGCAAAAGCGACCAGGGGCGCCGCCAGCAGCATGGCCGCCAAAAGTTTGAACAGTGGGTGATAGGTCATGGTTCCAAATCCTGGCGAAGAAGCGAGTAGCCCGGGTAGAGCGCAGCGGTCTTCAACAGCGAAGCTGGTCAACCCGGGGCTGTTGGCGGATCGGTTCAAAGGCCCCGGGTTTCGCTTCGCTCTACCCAGGCTACGCTGGTTATTGCGACAGGTAGTTTTCGGCGTAGAAAGACTTGATGAAACCTTCGGCAAGCGCCTCATTGAGGTCTGGGGCTTGCTTGCGGAAGTCGGCGTAGGCCTTGGCGTAGGTGTCGGTCTTGCGGAAGGCAGCGAACTTCTTTTCCTTGTAGGCCTCGAACTCGACGCCGGTCATGGACAGGTGCTCGACGACCTCGCCGGAGCGCACGCGGAATACTTGATAGTGGTCGAAGGAGGAGCCGTAGCCCATGTGTACGTAGTGCGTCATCTCGCCGTCCGGGACGATCAGTGCGCCTGTATACCAGTCGGCAAAGACTTCGGTAGCGCCAGGGTACAGTTCGTTGGTGATGGACTTGCGAAGGTATTTGCGCTCCTCTTTGGGATCTCTGACCCGGATGGAGACATCCTTCAGGAACAGCTTGTCGTCCTTGATTTCCCACGTCGCGATGTAGCCCCGCCAGTTGGCCGAAGAGCGCACCGCGTCCTCGGGTGGTTTCCACTGCTTCTGCTCAAGCTGTGTCTCCAAAGGGTTGGTGTTGAGGGCGAATTCCTGCCCCTCCACGATCAACAGGTCGGACGCTTGCGCGGTTGCGTTGACGGTAGGAGAGATTGCCATCGCCAGGCACGCCATCAGGACTCTTGCCAAGACCGCCATGGTTCCTCCGGTTTCTACAGGTGAGACTGCATGCTACACAAACGCCGCTGCAGGAACAGGGAGCAGGTAGCCCGGGTAAGCGGAGCGCACCCGGGGGACGCATCAACGTTCGCCAAACATTCCGGCCGCGTCGGATGGTGTTGCCCAACCCGGCGACAGCCAGCCTTTGCGTACATAGCGATGGAAGGTGGAGTGCGGCCATTCCGACAGCGTATTGACCAGGCCATGTTTCAGCGGATTGATGTGGACGTAATCCACGCAGGCATTCAGTTCTTCTTCGCTACGCACGGTACGTTCCCAGAACCGGGATTGCCATGCAGATGCGGCGCCCGGTTGGGATGTGCGTCGCGTGAATCCTTTCTTGATGTCCTGCCACAGGCGCGGGAAGTCAGCGGTTTCGTCCTGCATGCGTATTACGGCATGCAGATGGTCGGGTAACACCACCGCAGCGATCACCGCATGCGGGACGCGATTCGCGGCCTTGCGCCATGCTTCACGCAAGGCTTCTATTTCACGCACTAGCAGGTCACTCCTGCGGTCGCGCAGCGTGACGGTGAAGAAGTACGTTGCGCCCACAACTCGATTGCGACGATATCTGACCATGCAACAAGGTTATCCAGCACAGCCGATGCAAAGCTGTAGGAAAACACCCGTAGCCCGGGTAAGGCCAACGGCCGCACCCGGGGAGCGCGGCGTGTCCATG
>CALCNV010000088.1 GCA_937897645.1 uncultured Lysobacteraceae bacterium | reverse complement strand
GCCTGGAAACGGCCATGCTCGACCATGAAGCCGGCGAAAGCTTCGGCGTGGACGTCGACGCCGCCGATGCCTATGGCGAGCACCGCGAAGGCCTGACCCAGCGCGTGCCGAAGAAGCACTTCGGCGCGCAGAAGCTGGAACCCGGCATGCAGGTCATGCTGCAGACCAACTTCGGCCCGCGCGCGGTGACCATCCAGAAGGTGGGCATGAGCGTGGTCGACGTGGACTTGAACCATCCCATGGCCGGCAAGGCGCTGCACTTCGACGTGGAAATCGTGGAAGTGCGCGAAGCCACCACCGAAGAGCTGCAGCACGGCCATGTGCACGGCGACGGTGGCCACCAGCACTGATCGCTGTGCTCGCGGCAGCTTTGGAACGGCCCGCCTCTGCGGGCCGTTCTCGTATCAGGCCCCGTACTGCGCATAAACTAGCGCTGTGAATCCCCCTCGCGATGACGTAGTGATAATCGGCGGCGGCGTGATCGGCCTGGCCACGGCGGTGGCGCTGGTCGAAGCCGGCCGCGGCGTGCGCGTGCTCGAAGCCGGCACCGCGGGCTGCGGTGCCTCGCATGGCAACTGCGGCACCATCACGCCCAGCCATGCGCCGCCGCTGGCCGCGCCCGGCGTGGTGTTGAAGGGCTTGCGCTGGATGTTCACCCCCGATGCGCCGCTCTATCTCAAGCCGCGTTTCGACCCGGCCTTGTGGCGCTGGCTGCTGCACTTTGCGGCGCGTTGCAACCTCAAGGACTGGCGCCAGAGCACGCAATCGCGTTCGGTGATCCTGGATGACTCGCGCAGCCGGCTCGCCGATTGGGTGGGCAGGTACGGGCTGGAATGCGAATTCGCCGAGGAAGGACTGGATTACGTATTCAACCAGCAGGCCAACTTCGACCACTACCTGCAGGAATGCGAAGCGCTGCGCGAATTCGGTATTGCCAGCGAACTCATCGATGGCGTGGATTACGTGCGCGAAGAGCCGGCGTTGAAGCCGGGGGTGGTTGGCGCGGTGCGTTTCCCGGGCGATGGCCGGCTGCGTCCTGATCGTTATGTCGCCGAACTTGCGCGCGTGTTGCGTGAGCGCGGTGGCGTGATCGAAGAGGGCTGCCGGGTTGAATCGCTGCAGCCCTCCGCGCAGGGCGTCAGTGTGCAGACATCGCTGGGTACAAGGAATGCGAAAGAAGCAGTGATCGCGCTGGGCTCCTGGTCGCCGGAATTGGCGCGCAAGCTCGGGCTGATGCTTCCTATCCAGCCCGGCAAGGGTTACTCGATCACCTACTCGCGGCCATCGATCGTGCCGAAGCGTCCGATGGTGTTGAAGGATCGCCAGGTCTGCGTGACGGCGTGGGACAGTGGCTTCCGGCTGGGCAGCACCATGGAATTCTCCGGCTATGACGAAGCCTTGAATGCCATGCGACTGGGTGCGCTGGAGCGCGGTGCCAGTGAATACCTGCATGAGCCCGTGGGCGCCACCGTGCATGAACGCTGGTTCGGCTGGCGCCCGATGACCTGGGATGACCTGCCGATACTGGGTCGCGCGCCTGGCCTTGCGCACACATGGCTGGCAACCGGGCACGGCATGCTTGGGGTCAGCATGAGCGCCGCGAGCGGACAACTGATGGCCGATCTGATCAGTGGGAATGCACCGAGCATCGATCCTGCGCCTTACCGCATGGAGCGCTTCCTGTGACTGCAAGTGCCGGCCATGGCTATGACTACGATCTCGTGGTCATCGGCGGTGGATCCGGCGGATTGGCCGGTGCATTCCGCGCCGCGTCGCATGGCGCGCGCGTCGCGCTGCTGGAGCCGGGTGAATTCGGCGGTACCTGCGTGAATGTCGGTTGCGTGCCGAAGAAGGCGATGTGGCTGGCCGCGGACCTGGCGCAGCGCATGGACCTCGCCTCGCGCCTCGGCTTCGATTTCAATCCGCCCGCACTTGAGTGGAAGGAATTCATCGTCCATCGCCAGCGCTACATCGCTGGCATCCACGACAGCTACCGCAAGCGGCTCCACGCCGCCGGAATCGTGCACATGCCGTGTCGCGGGCGTTTCGTCGATGCGCACACGGTGGAAACACACCAGGGCTTACGCGTGACGGCCGCGCATGTGCTGGTCGTAACCGGCGGCAGCCCCAGGCGCCCGGATATCGCGGGTGCGGAACTGGGACTGGTCTCCGATGATTTCTTCAACCTGTGCAGTGCGCCGGAACGCGTGGCGATCATTGGCGGTGGATATATCGCGGTCGAACTCGCGGGTGTGCTGCAGGCGCTGGGCAGCCGGGTGGAATTGTTCGTGCGTGGCCAGCGATTACTGGATTCCTTCGACCAGGAATTGACGGACGAACTCACCGAAAACCTGCGCCAACACGGCATCCATGCGCACTTCGGGCATGCGCTGGCTTCGCTGGAGCGTGCGGATGACGTGCAGGTGCGCTTGCTGGACGCATCAGGGCAAGGCACCGGGCCGTTCGACAGCGTGATCTTCGCCACGGGCCGCATGCCCAACAGCCAGGGGCTCGGCTTGGACGCTGCGGGGGTTGCCATTGATGACGCGGGTTTCATTGTCGTCGACGAGCACCAGGACAGCACGGCCGGCAACGTGCATGCGGTCGGTGACGTCGCCAGCCGCATCGCGTTGACGCCGGTCGCCATCGCGGCCGCGCGGCGGCTGATGGATCGATTGTTCGGAGGCCAAGTCGATGCGAAGCTCGATTACGACGACATCGCCACGGTGGTATTCGCACATCCGCCGCTGGGCAAGGTCGGGCTCAACGAGGTGGAAGCACGCGAACGCCATGGCGATGCGGTGAAGGTGTACACCAGTCGCTTCCGCCCGATGCTGCATGCGCTTGCCGATTCACCGCAGCGCAGCCTGTTCAAGCTGGTCTGCGTGGGCGAAGAAGAGCGCGTCGTCGGCATCCATCTGCTGGGCGAGGGCGCGGATGAAATCCTGCAGGGATTCGCGGTGGCGCTGAAGAAAGGAATTACCAAGCGCGACCTCGACGACACCATGGCCATCCATCCCACTTCCGCCGAAGAAGTCGTGTTGATGCGCTGACGCGCACGCGCGATCCATCTGTGGGAGCGACGTAAGTCGCGATGAAGCCTCACCGGTAGATCTTTCGCGACTTACGTCGCTCCCACAAGACCCATACGCCCATGTCGACCTACACGCTCCACCGCGGTACCGCGCCCCTGCTCATCAGCCTGCCGCATGACGGCACGGCCGTTCCTGGCGACATCGCGGCGCGCCTGACCGATTCTGCGCGCGGCGTGCCGGACACCGACTGGCATGTATCGAAGCTCTACGACTTCGCGCGCGAGCTGGGCGCGTCGATCCTCGTGCCGAAGTATTCGCGCTACGTCGTCGACCTCAATCGTCCGCCGGACGACGTGTCGCTGTACCCCGGGCAGAACACGACCGGCCTGTGCCCGCACGTGCAGTTCAGCGGCGAACCTGTCTATGTCGAGGGGCAGGCTCCAAGTGAAGACGAAGTCGCCAGTCGGGTCGAGCAGTATTGGCGTCCTTACCACCAAGCGCTGCAGGCAGAGTTGCAGCGCATCCATGCAGAACACGGTCGTGCGGTCTTGTGGGAAGGGCATTCCATCCGCGGCGTGGTGCCGTTCCTGTTCGAGGGACGGTTGCCTGACCTCAACCTGGGCACGGCGGCAGGTACGAGTTGTTCCCCGTCGCTGCAATCCCGGCTGGAAGCCGTGTTGGCCTCACAAGATCGTTACGGCTTCATCGTGAACGGTCGTTTCAAGGGTGGCTACATCACCCGCCAGTACGGCGATCCTGCGAACGGCATCGACGCCGTGCAACTGGAAATCAGCCAGCGCATCTACATGGATGAAGACAGTTTTGCGTGGGATGAAGCGAAGGCGGTGCAGGCGCAGGAAGTGCTACGCGCGTTGCTTGGCTGCGTAGTCGCCTAGCGCGGTACTTTGCCGGACGTGGGATCGGCGTCGTATCTGCCGATCACACTTCCAGCGACGCCAGGTCGCCCTTCTGCTCCAGCCACGCCTTGCGATCACCCGCTCGCTTCTTCGCCAACAACATGTCCATCAGCGAACGCGTTCCCGCATCGTCTTCGTTGGTCAGCTGCACCAGCCGGCGCGTGTCTGGGTGGATGGTGGACTCGCGCAATTGCGACGGGTTCATTTCACCCAGGCCCTTGAAGCGGGTGACGTTGACGGCGCCCTTGAGTTTCTCGCGTTCGATCTTCTCCAGCAGCAGGCGCTTTTCTTCTTCGTCCAGCGCGTAGAACACCTGCTTGCCCACGTCCACGCGGAACAGCGGAGGCATCGCCACGAAGATGTTCCCAGCCTCGACCAATGCCGGGAAATGCTTCAGGAACAGCGCTGTCAGCAGCGTCGCGATATGCAGGCCGTCGGAGTCCGCATCGGCCAGGATCACCACCTTGCCGTAACGCAGGCCGCTGATGTCGTCCTTGCCCGGATCGCAACCGATCGCCACGGCCAGGTCGTGTACTTCATTGGAGGCGAGTACGCCGCCCGAAGCCACTTCCCAGGTGTTGAGGATCTTGCCGCGCAGCGGCAGGATCGCCTGGAAATCCTTGTCCCGCGCCTGCTTGGCGCTTCCGCCGGCGGAGTCGCCTTCTACCAGGAAGAGCTCGGTGCGCGACAGATCCTGCGAAATGCAGTCGGCCAGCTTGCCGGGCAGGGCGGGGCCCTGCGTGACCTTCTTGCGCACGATCTGCTTTTCGGTTTTCAGGCGTGCGCTGGCGCGCTCGATCGCCAGTTGCGCGATGCGCTCGCCGAAATCGGTGTGCTGGTTCAACCACAGCGAGAACGCATCGTGCGCCGCGCCTTCGATGAAGCCTGCAGCCTGCCGGGAGCTCAGGCGTTCCTTGGTCTGGCCGCTGAACTGCGGGTCGGTCATCTTCACTGACAGCACGAAGGCCACGCGATCCCACACGTCTTCCGGTGCCAGCTTCACGCCGCGTGGCAGCAGGTTGCGGAAGTCGCAGAACTCGCGCAATGCGTCGGTCAGGCCGCTGCGCAAGCCATTCACGTGGGTGCCGTGCTGCGCGGTAGGGATCAGGTTGACGTAGCTCTCCTGCACCAGCTCGCCTTCGGGAAGCCAGGCCACGGCCCAGTCGACGATCTCGCTCTGCTTGGACAGGTTGCCGACGAAGAGTTCCGGCGGTAGCAGCTCGCGTCCCGTCAGTTCGCCCAACAGGTAGTCACGCAGGCCGTCGGCGTAATGC
>CALCNV010000087.1 GCA_937897645.1 uncultured Lysobacteraceae bacterium | reverse complement strand
TCGCTGGCGAAGGGCTCGGTGGTGCCATAGAGGTCGCTGGATTCCGCGGCCTGCAATTCGGTTGCCGTGGTGCAGCCAACGACCAGCAGCAGCGCTGCGGACAGCATGTTTCGAGATAGTAGTCTCATGCCACTTTCTCCTCGCGTACTCGCAGTACGCAGATTCCGGCGATGATCAGGCTGATGCCGCCGATGACCAACGCATTGATGGGCTGGTTGCCGAAGAAAGTCTTCAGCAGGAAGCCCAACAGGGTGGCTGCTACTAGCTGCGGGATGACGATGAAGAAATTGAAGATGCCCATGTACACGCCCATCTTGCGTGCCGGCACCGAACCACTGAGCAGGGAATATGGGATCGCCAGGATCGCCGCCCATGCCACGCCTATTCCGGCCATGGGCAACAACAGCCAATGTGGGTCATTGATGAACTTGAAGGCGATGAACGATAGTCCGCCGATCACCAGGCAAACCAGGTGGGTAGCGCGCAGGCCGATGCGGCGGGACAGCGGGGCAAGTCCAAACGCGGCGATCGCTGCAAACGCGCTATAGGCTGCGAACAGCACGCCTACCCAGTCCGCCCCGTCGTTGTACGCGGCCGACGTGGTATCGCTGCTGCCGAAATGCAGCGACGTGACCGCAGGCGTGGTGTAGATCCACATCGCGAACAGCGCGAACCACGAAAAGAATTGCACCACCGCCAACTTGCGCATGGTGATGGGCATATTGCGCATGTCGTGGATGACTTCGCCTACGCCACCGCCGCGTTGCCCGCCGCCCGTGCCCAGCAGGAGCAAGGCATACGCGGCCAATCCGCCGGCAAGCAGGTACAGCGATTTGTCCAGTTCGTGGCTGCGTACGTAATAAGCGAGCGCAGCGGCAGGCACCGCAAACAGCGCGATCTCTGTCCACAGGCGTGCGCTGGTGACGGGAGTGGCAGCGATGACATGCTCGGGTTCGGCGTCGTCGAAGGCCTGCAATTCTTCAGGCGGATATTCACGGGTTTTGTAGATCGTCCAACCGATCGCACTGATCAGGACAATGCCACCGATATAGAACGACAGGCGCACGCTGGCCGGTATTTCTCCCGCAGGTGCCGTGTTGGCCACGCCGAACTGGCTGAGGATTTCCGGAAGCAGGTAGGCAATGACGGCACCGGTTCCGATGAAGAAACTCTGCATCGCGTAGCCGCGCGTGCGCTGTTCCGGTGGAAGCTGGTCGCCCACGAATGCGCGGAACGGTTCCATCGACACATTGATCGAGGCATCCAGCAGCCACAGCATGATGGCGGCGAACCACAACACTGGCGAGTTCGGCATCACGAACAAAGCTAGGGTGGTCAGGATCGCGCCCACCAAGAAGTAAGGGCGACGCCGGCCCAATCGGGTCCAGGTTCGATCGGAGTAGTAGCCGATGATGGGTTGCACGATCAGGCCG
>CALCNV010000086.1 GCA_937897645.1 uncultured Lysobacteraceae bacterium | reverse complement strand
AATTGAAGTTTTCAACCCTTTTACAACCGTCCGTGATTTCGGGGTAGAACCCCTGAAGGCTTGGCGCGGTATGCATCGATCCAAGCCTTCCTCACGGAAACTTATCGCAAGCACTGCGTAAGCTTCCCCATTCGAAGGAATCTTCACCGATGAACCGATACGCCTGGATGCTGTTCCGCGCCTACCTGCCCGCGATGGTCGCCTTGGCCGTCGCGCTGGGCGCGATGCTGTGGACGTCGGCGCTGGGCGACATCGACGTGCTCAAGCGCCTGGTGCCCTACGCCAAATGGCTGCCACCGATTGCCTTGCTGGCTGCACTACTCGCCGGCGGCATCGCCACCCTGCGCATGTGGCGCTGGCAGCGTGGCGAAGAGCCCGCCTGCAGCGGCTGCGGCGGCGCACTCGGACGCCTGCGCCACGCACCCACCGGCGACTACCGCAAATGCATGTGTTGCGGCGGCAAGCAACCCATCTCACCCTAATCAGCAAAACCCTATCACCGCGCGTAGGAGCGACGTAAGTCGCGACAGAAAAAAGAATTTGGCACGGATAAAGGCAGATAACAGCGGAAAACATGTAAGCCACTCCGATTTTTTCCGCCCTTATCCGTGTCCAGAAAGAACTTGAAAAATTCCATCGCGACTTACCTCGCTCCTACAAAATCCATGCATTATCTTGTCGAGTACGCCCATGCAACTCCGTCAATGCATCGCAGCCCTGCTCGCCCTGCTCTGCCTGCACACCACAAACGCTGCTGTTCCCGATCAAGCCGCGCTCGACGCGGAAGTCGCACGCGCTATGGCCGCGACGCAGGCAAAGGGCCTTGCGATCGCAGTAATCGAGGATGGACAGGTGGTGCACGTGCGCAGCTACGGCGCACGCAACGCGGCCGGTGATCCGCTGGACACCGATACCGTCATGTACGGCGCATCGCTGACCAAGGCCGCATTCGCCTACACCGTCATGCAACTGGCGGAAGAAGGAAAACTGGACCTCGACACGTCCATCGCCGAGTACCTGCCGCGCCCGCTGCCGAACTATCCGGATGAAGACAAATACGCACCGTGGAAAGACCTGGCCGGCGACGAACGCTGGCGCGCACTCACCCCGCGCATCCTGCTGACCCATAGCGCGGGCTTCGCCAACTTCGCCTTCCTGGAACCCGACGGCAAGCTGCGCTTCCACTTCGATCCCGGCATGCGTTACGCCTATTCCGGCGAAGGCCTGATCCTGCTGCAGTTCGTGCTGGAACGCGGATTGGGCCTGGACGTGGGCGAGGAAATGCAGCGGCGCGTGTTCGACCGTTTCGGCATGGCCAACACCAGCATGATGTGGCGGCCTGATTTCGCGAACAACCTCGCCGATGGCTGGCGCGCCGACGGCAGCGTGGAGCCGCATGACGAACGCAGCAAGGTCCGCGCCGCCGGTTCCATGGACACGACCATTGCCGACATGGCCAAGCTGGCCGCAGGCACCATACGCGCAGAGGGATTGGGCACGGCGGGCGCCATGCAAATCGTGAAGCCGCAGCTGCCCATCACCACCGCGACGCAGTTTCCGTCATTGCAGCCGGAGCTGCCCGCGGAAAAGCGCCGCGCCGACCTTGCCGCCGGGCTGGGCGTGATCGTCTTCGACGGCCCGCAAGGCCCCGGCTATTACAAGGGCGGCCACAACGACAGCACCGGCAACACCTGGGTATGCGTGCAACACGGACGCCGCTGCGTGGTGATATTGGCCAACGACGTGCGCGCGGAAGCCGCATTCCCGCACCTCGTTGCCTTCGTGCTCGGCGAGACCGGCGCGCCATGGGATTGGGAATACGGCGACATGGCATTCTGGAAGCCGGAATGAAGCGAGCCTGCGCGTGATCTCGTTCGTGATCCCGGCGCACAACGAGTCACGCCTGCTCGCGGGAACCCTGCACGCCTTGCACGACGCAGCCCATGCGGTCGCAGAGCCCTTTGAGGTGATCGTGGTCGACGATGCCTCCGACGACGGCACCGCGCAGGTCGCCGCTGACAACGGAGCACGCGTGCTGCAGGTGGGGCATCGCCACATCGCGGCCACGCGCAATACGGGCGCGACGGTGGCAACGGGTGAACGACTTGTTTTCGTGGATGCGGATACGCTGATCGACGCCAGCGTGTTGAAGGCGGCCCTGCAGGCCTTGGATCAAGGTGCGGTTGGGGGCGGCGCACGCGTGGTCATGCAAGGCGAAGTGCCATGGCATGTGCGCGTGGCCACGGCATTCTTCGCGTGGGCCTTCCGCCTGACTGGCATCGCACCGGGATGCTTCCTGTTCTGCACGCGGAGCGCATTCGATGCAGCCGGTGGTTTCAACCAGGCGTTCTATGCGGGCGAAGACGTGGCGCTGAGTCGCGCGTTGGCATTGCAAGGCCGCTTCGTCATCCTGCGCGAAGCGGTGCATACCTCCGCCCGCAAACTACATACCTTCAGCATGTGGGAGCACCTGAAGCTGGTGTTGCGGTTTGCGTGGCGAAGGCAGCACCTGTTGACCTCGCGCGAGCACCTGGACCTCTGGTACGGCAAGCGCCGCGATTGACGACGCCTGCCATGGACGGTGACGCAACCCTCACCGATTGACTGGCTGCGCGAGGCCATTCTTGATGGCCTGGTCGAGCAACCTGCTGGCTTCGCGCGATGCACGCTCGCTGGCCGCGGCTTGCTTCTTGCCGAGCGCGGCCTGCTGGCTACCGAGTGCGGCCTGGCGTTCGCCCAGGAATTCCATCTGCTCGGCCATGCCGCGCTGCTGCGCTTCCAGCGCCGCCATGCGCTCGCTCTGTGCCGCCTGTGAGTTCGACGTCGCCCGGCCTGCCGCCTGTGCGGCACTCTGCCTGGCCTGTTCTGCGGAAATCGTGGCCGCTTTCAATGCGATTTCCGCCTGCTGTGCGCCCAGCTTGCCCTGTTGTGCGCCGAGTTCGCCTTGCTGGGCACCGAGTCGGCCCTGCTGTTCGCCCAATGCATTCATTTCGTCATGCATGGATTGCAACTTGCGCAGCGTGGCCGGATCACGCACCACGTAGCGCGCGTTGCCCTTGCGCACCCACAGCAGGTCTTCGTCGCCGCGGCGCTGTCGCTGTGCGTCGCGCATGTCCTGGCTGGAACCGGCGGCAATGGTTTCATTGCCACTCATCATCACGTAGGCCTGCGCACCGTTGGTCACATGGGTGAAGCTACCGTGCGTGACCAGCGGTTCCGGCGGAACGGGAGGCGCGGGAGGCGCGGGCGGTACGTCTGCAGGCGGCGGCGGGGGTGCCTCCGTCGGGGGCGCCGGCGACTCGGGAGCAGGCGGCGGTGGCGGTGGCGCAATGCCTGCTGCCGTCGTCACCGCGGACACGGCCGCGACCGGCGCGACGGCCGACGTGGCGGAGACACGCGTGGCTGCGGCAACCGGTGCAATCGATGGCGTGGCGTTGACGCTGCCGACCGGAGCGGTGGGCGCAATCACCGCAGGTGTGGCCGCGGTGATGCGGTAGGGCATGACGCCAAGCACGGCGACCACGCCGAGTACCAGCAGCGCGACGACGCGCGGGGTGGTGGCGGTGTTCTGCAACATGAGCAGTCTCCTCTTGAGGATGTGGAAGGTGGGCGACGCGCTGGCCAATCCAGCGCTGGGCCGTGGTGCGACGCCCAGGCGAACCAGCAGGCGGCCGTAATCGCGTGCGCAATGGCGATTGCCTGCGACCACGGCGGCATCGCAGGCGGCTTCGCGGGCGAGTGCGTATTCGCGCGCGGCGACATGCGCGAGCGGGTTGAAGAAGAACAGGTGCTGCGCGATCGCCGGCAGCAAGCCCCACCACAGGTCGTGGCGCTGCAGGTGGACCAGCTCATGGGTCAGCGCCATGTCCAGTTCATCGGCATGCATGGCCTGCGCGTGGTCATGCGGCAGCAACAGCACCGGACGCCACGGGCCGATCAGTTGCGGTGAACCGATCGTGGACGAGAGGCGCAGGCGTGGTGTTTTCTCCAGGCCGTGCGCTTCAGCCGCAAGCTGGAGTGCATGCAACAAGCTGCGATCGCGGCAGGGCTGTGATTCGCGCAGCAATTGGCGCGTGGCGAGGTAGCCACGCAAGGTACGTGCAATCATGAAGGCGAGCCCGAGCATCCACGCCCACGCCAGTGCCAGCGACCATGTCACCGTCGTCGTGGCTTGCACTGCAGCCATGTCATCGAACGTTCCGGCGCCGACCGGAGCCGCGACTTGCATGGCTGCGGGCGCGAGCGCCACGGCCTGCGGCGACAGCGTGATGGCGTGTTGCACGCTTTCTGCAGGCAGCAGCGGCAATGCAAGCGGGCTGGACCACAGCACGCCTACTACCAATTGCAGTGCGACCAGCCACCACAACCCGGCGCGGGCACTCGAGGACAAACGTGGAAACAGCCTGCACACCAGCAGGACGGCAACCACGACGAGCACCGACTGCACGCTGGCAGCCAGCAGGCGCGGCAGGAGGGTATCGCTGATCAGTTCCAGGGCCATGGCTCAGGCCTCCTTGCGCTTGGATTGAAGGGTGGCGACCAGGGCTTCCAGTTCGGCCAGTTCGTTGTCGCTGACCTCGGTGCGCTGCGACATCCACGCCACGAACGGCGAGACGGAACCCTGCAGGGTCTTTTCCACGAAGCTGCCGACAGCATTGCGCACCACGTCGTCCTGGCGTGCGGTCGTGGAATAGCGGAACACCCCCACCCCCCCATCCACCTGCTTGCGTTGCAGGTAGTCCTTGGCGCGCAGGCGCTCCATCATGGTCAGCACGGTGGAACGGGCCAGGCCGCGCGCCTCGCCGAAGCCGGCGGCGACTTCGCCTACCGAGGCATCACCCTGTTCGGCGATGTATTGCAGCAGGGCCAGTTCCTGGTCCCCGATGGTCTTGTTGCGCATGTCCTGACCGCCCTGTGACTACACTTGTAGGCATAGTGCATATGACTACAGATGTAGTCAATAGGTCGGAGGTCACGATCTTTCAAATCCGAGCTTGCCCGGATGCTGTTGCCCTTGTAGATCCGAGCTTGCTCGGATGCTCTGCGCGAAGATCAAAAGTAGCCGAGCAAGCTCGGCTCTACGGGATGCGCTTACTCGCGGCCATAGCAAGCCAGGAACATCTGCACTGCCGAGCTGGCCACTTGTTGCTGCATCGCAAGCGACAAAGGCGGCTGGCCCAGGGTGATCTGTGGCCAGAAGGCGAAACCTTTTACCAAGCCCTGCAATTGCTGGGCGGCGAATTCGGGATCCAGCGGTTCCAGCCGTCCATCCGCCAGGGCGGCACGGATCCAGACGGTCACGCCCTCCTCTTTTTCACCCATGCGGGCCACGATCTCGCGGGCCCGTTCCGGTGAATGGATCGTTTCGGCAATCGCCACGCGGGCCAGGTCGATAAACCCCGTCTCGCTGAGCATCGCGAGCTTTTGCAGGATCAATTCCTGCAACTGCGGCTGCAGAGGCGCATCGGCGCGATACGCCAGGTCCACGCTGGCCATGCTGCTTTCCCACAGCTGTTGCAGGATTTCCGCGAACAGCACTTCCTTGCTGGGGAAATGGTTGTACACCGTGCGCTTGGAGACCCCGGCCGTGGCCGCGATGCGATCCATGCTGGTGGCCTCGAAGCCGGCGCTGCGGAATTCGTCCACGGCGGCACGCAGGATGTCCTGGCGTTTGCGGTCGGTCAGGCGTTGCGGCTGGGGCATCGACGGGGCCGTCTGAGGGTGATTACGCGAATTTTACACCGAAGGGTTTACTTTTGACAGGAAGTGAAACTACACTGTGCAGTGTAGAAACAACAGCGATCCATTTTCCATGAAGCGCCTCTTCCTCCTCCTGCTATTCGGAATCCTAGCCGTGACCGCCCATACCGCCTACGTCAGCCACACCTTGCCCACCTACCCCGCCTCGTTGCAGCAGGAGGACGGCCGCTTCCGCAACGCCATCCCCACCCCGCACATGGGCCTGTGGAAGACGCTGAAGCTGGCCTGGACATTCTTCTTCGACAAGCCGACGGACACGGTGCCGGCCAAATCCATCCCGGTCGACACACTGACGCGCGCGCAACTGCTGGCCGCGCCGGATCGCAGCCTGTTCCGCCTGGGTCATTCCACGATCCTGCTGAAGTTGCGCGGCGAGTTCTGGCTGACCGACCCGGTCTTTTCCGAACGCGCCTCGCCCGTGCAATGGGCCGGTCCCGCGCGTTTCCATGCACCACCGATCAGCATCGCCGACTTGCCGCCGATCAAGGGTGTGATCCTGTCGCACAACCATTACGACCATCTGGATCACGCCGCCATCCTGCAACTGGCGGGTAAGACCGAACACTTCCTCGCGCCACTGGGCGTGGGCGACCAGTTGATTGCGTGGGGCGTGGATGCGGACAAAGTGCAGCAACTGGACTGGTGGCAATCCAGCGTGGTCGACGGCATCCGTTTCGTAGCCACGCCGTCGCAACATTTTTCCGGGCGCGGCCTGGGCGATCGCGACAAGACGCTGTGGGCGTCGTGGACCATCCTCGACGACGAGCTGCGCGTGTTCTTCAGCGGCGACTCGGGTTACTTCGACGGCTTCAAGGCCATCGGCGAAAAATACGGGCCGTTCGATATCACCCTGATGGAAACCGGTGCCTACGACCCGCAATGGCCGCACGTGCACATGCAGCCGGAGGAAACCTTGCGCGCGCACCAGGACCTGCGCGGGAAGTGGCTGCTGCCGATCCACAACGGCACCTTCGATCTGGCCATGCACAGCTGGCACCAGCCATTCGACCGCATCACCGCGCTGGCTACGGAAAACAACGTCGCCATCACCACGCCGCGCATGGGCGAACACGTCGACATCACTGCACCGCAAGCAGGCAGCGCATGGTGGCTCGAAGCCCAGTAGGGTGGGCCTGGGCCCACCGCCTTTTGTTCGACCGCCCTCGCTGTCAATGACACGGTAATGGTGGGCCTAGGCCCACCCTACGAAGATTCTGATCCATGTAGGTCCCAGCTTGCTCGGATGCTCTTGATCTTCGCGAAAGGCATCCGAACAAGCTCGGAGCTACAACAACCTGGCCTGCTTCTTGTGGGCGGCATCATCCAAGGCAGCGCAGCAAGCTACGCTCCACGCGGCGCACGACTGTCGTAGAGCGTAGCTTGCTGCGCTGCCCTGGTATGGATACTCCACATCAACTGCCCCCAAGGAAATCAAAGGCGAGAGCTCGCGGCGGGACGCCGCTCCCACCCCGCGTCCACTTCGTCGCAAACACCACGTGCCTGCCCACTTCGCCGCTGCGTTAGTAGCAGGTGATTCCAGCGTGATGCGCGTGCGCAGCGCGATTAACACGACTCCTACTACGCTGGGGACCAGTACGTTGCTCTCATCGCGTACGCGCGATGCATCACACCCCACGGAGGAAGTCCATGACCACCCCACAGGAACTTGAAGCCAGATTCTGGAAATCACTGAAATCCGACCGCACCTTGATGCTCGGCCTCGACGGCGTGGAAGACGGCCATTCGCGGCCGATGACCGCGCAGTTCGAAGGCGACGCGGGTGGACCGATCTGGTTCTTCACCGCCAATGACAATGCCGTGGTCAAGAAACTGGGCAACGGACACCGTGCGATCGCGGCGTTCGCGTCCAAGGACCACGAACTCTTCGCCAGCATCAAGGGCAACCTGAGCGTGGACACCGATCGCGCGGTGGTCGAGCGTTTGTGGAACCCCTTCGTGGCCGCGTGGTACGAAGGCAAGGACGATCCCAAGCTGGCGTTGCTGCGCCTGGATGCGGAACACGCCGAGATCTGGCTCAACGCCTCCAGCCTGCTGGCAGGTGTGAAGATGCTGCTGGGCGTGGATCCCAAATCCGATTACCAGGACAAGGTGGCGGAAGTCGACCTGCGCTGACTGTCAATGCCGGCATCGTTCGATGCCGGCATTTTTCAAGATGCCAACAATCCGATCAGGGCTCGCGCGGCTTGGGCTTGTCCGGATCGGCTTCTTCCGGAAGCTGCTTGCCATCCTTGGTCTGGTGCTGGCCGGGTTGGCCACGCGGATCCTGCTGTTCGCGATAGCCGCTGCCCGGGCCGGGTGTCTGGGGTTGCCTGGTGTCCGCCATGGAGATGGTGCCCGTGTGATGGGAAGGACGTGCAGGCTTCCACGCGTCATGTTCAGGCGCGGTGAGCAACGCACTGGGCGTTGGCCACGGGCTTCCACTCGATTCCGGAATTCCTGTCGCAGCCACGCTTTCCCAAACAAATTCACGTCACTTGCTGCCGCGATAGGGTGCGAAGTGCCGGCTCTGCGCATCGCTGGAGGCTCGATTGCGCGCATACGCCATGGCATGAAGCTTGCGCCTAGGCATGGGCGGTTGGCTGGAGCAGCAGGAACACGGCGTGGTCGGATCAATGACCAACCCACGGCCGTCGACGATCCTGCCCGCACACGCGACACCGACCACACCCATGCACACGGAACAGGAACGATGAACCTCGTACAGACCCGCCGCCTGACCCAGGAAATGGTGGACACCTATCGCCGCGCCTTGACCGGTGGGCCGTTCTACGCGGCCGCCTGGCTGCTGGTGGGTTTGTACGGGGGTGCGTTCGCGCGCGCGCCATGGATCAGCTGGGGGCTGCTGCTTGCCTTCGTCGGCCTGTCGATCTGGCGTTTCCTGCACCGACCGCTGGACGACGCCGCGGGACCACACGTAGCGCGCTGGCTGCACCTGCATTGGGCCATCGTGCTCTCGACCACGGCGCTGTGGGGTGGGCTGTTCTGCTGGGTCACGCTGGATATGCGTTTTGGCGAAGCCCGCACCACCGCGCTGCTGTTCACGTTAGGCCTCGCCACCGCCATCGCGCATGCCTTCAGCATGCGTCGTGATTTCGCACTGGCCGGCGTTGCCCTGCTGTGCCTGCCCGCACTGTCGCTTTTGTTGTGGAGCGGTGCACCGTCCGATCGCGCCAATGCCTTGATGATGGCGGTGTACCTGCTTTACGTGTTGATCGCCCTGGTGCGCAGCCACGCCGAATACCAGCAACGGCTGGACCTGGACCAGGAATTGCGCAACCAGCGCGACCTGTTTTCACGACAGAGTCGCATCGACCCGCTGACGGAGCTGGCCAACCGCCGGCAGTTCGCCGACGTGCTGGAGAGTGCCGTCGCGCAAGCCAGGACCAGCGGCGCGCCACTGACCCTGTTGCTGCTGGATGTCGACCACTTCAAGCAGGTCAACGACAACCATGGCCACGCCGTGGGCGATGCCTGCCTGCTCGCCATCGCCAAACGCCTGCACGGCAGCTTCCGTGAAGCCGGGGACCTGGCCGCGCGCGTGGGTGGCGAGGAGTTCGGCGTGGTCCTGCAGGCGCACACGCTTGGAGACGCCATGCTGCGTGCCGAACAGTTCCGCGCCAGCCTGGTCCAGCACCCGATCATGCTGGACGGCATCCTGCTGGCGATGACCGTGAGCATCGGCGTGGCCGAGTTCAACCCCGGCCTGCACGCGGGCGTGGATGCGCTGTACCACGCTGCGGACAGTGCGGTGTATCGCGCCAAGGCCGAGGGCCGCAACCGCGTGTGCAGCGACACCCGCGAACCCCTGGCCGCCTAGCCGCGAACCACCGCGACTGGTCGCACGGCGCGCCACGACGACGCGCCGCACAGGGACTGCGGGTAGCATGGCATCGGCATGGCCATGCCCCGGGACGGATGCCGCCCGCGGCATGCCGCAGCTCTCCATCCCCTCCACGGACCAACGCATGAAACGCAATGAAATAACCGCGGAACTGGAACGCGCGGCGTTCGAGTTCAACTACTGGTTCTCCAGGTTCGAGTTCTGCCTGAAGGAAGCCGGTTTCCTCAAATCCGACCGGCCGGGCAAGAAGGCAGAGCCGAACTGGGACATGTTCGTCAGGGCCAAGCGCCTGCAGTACACGCTGTCCGCCGATGCCTTGGCCGTGGTGAAGGCAAGTCCGCAGCAGCAGGTCATGGCGGGCAACGCGAAGCTGGCGTGGAACGGAATCAGCTTCGATGCCAATGAACATGACCTGCAGAAAATGGCGATCCTGTTGCGCACGGTACGCAACAACCTGTTCCATGGCGGCGCCCGAGGCAGCAACGCATGGGACGACGTGGCTGCGACGGTGAAGCTGCTGGGCCACGCCACGGTCGCGTTGGCTGAGCTCGCGGAGCTGGGTGGTTTCAAGCGCGACTACCTGCGCAACTGATCACGACGCTTCGCAACCACGCAGGCCAGCCATTGCGCGGCCCTGCTTTCGCCGGGGCGCGTCAGCCCTGGTCGTGCAGGTTCCGCCCAGGCAGGTCACGGATCGTGTCCGGGTCCTGGGGAAATGCATCCAGCAAGGCAAGCAAGAGTGATTCCATTCTTTCCACGCGCGCTTCAAGTGCATGCAGGCGTTGCATCGATTCCGTCGCGGCACCGGCTTCCTTCGGCGCGGCCTTCAGGTCGCGTCGCTGCAGGATGTCCCGCTGCTGGCGCACGAGGCGCTGCAATGCGGGCAACCTGTGGTCGCCATGCAGGCGCGTGCACACGAAATCCCAGACATCCAGCTTGGTCCAGCGCACGAATCGCTGGTAGACGATATGGAAGTTGCCGTAGGACGCCGGCAATTGCGGCCAGGTGGAATCGGTCGCGGCTATCCACAGCACGGCCTCGATGAAACGGCGCGTGTCCAGTCCATTCACCGATTTCCCCGCAAGCTGGCCCGGAAGGCGCGACGACAGGTCGTACCACCTGCGAATCGACAGCCGCCCTTCGATGGGATCTTCATGCCTGGACGACGGGACCTCGCCTGTCGCGTCGGTTCCGATCGCTGCTTTCCCACGCTGCGCCATCACCCGCCCCTTTCGCAAACGCCACCCCACTACAACGCAGGCATGTCGCCACCACGGCCATGGACGGCAACGACGAGATCCAGTCATGCCTACGGGGCAAGCGCAGGAGGCTGCGTCGATGACCGTGCCGGATGCCGCGGACAGAGGGACAAGGTATTCTGCACGACAGGTTTTTCACTCTTCTCCGGCGCACTTCCTGCAGGCCCCGCCATGCCGAAACCGAAACTCGACCCGATCCGGGCACGCAACCTCAGCAACGATTACGCCAAGTGGCTGCTGCAGGAACAACGCGAGCGCACGCCGGCCAGCGGCAAGCTGTTCGCCCAGCGCCACACCACCGGTGGCCGCCGTTACCACGGCTTCAACCAGGAACAGATCTGCACCATCATCGGTGGTGGCTACTACGAGTGACCGCGTCCAGCGCGAAACCGGCGCCGGGTTGATGATGTCCATTCCGGAAGGAACGCATCATCCTCCACGAATACATGCAATATCCTTCGCCCAATGAAAAAGCTCGAGTACAGCATGTCGGCGCGACGGGATTGGCAGAGCTACCTGGCCTTGCTGGTCGGCCTTGCCTTCACCTACGCCGGGGCCACGATTGATCCGGCCAGCAATTGCGATATCAGCGGACGCGACTGTGCGCCGTGGCTGGTGTACGTGGCGTTTGGCATGGGCCTGCTGGCCATCGCGGCGGCCGTGGGATTGCTGGGTGCGAACCGTCGATGGGGCAGTCGGCTTGACCTTTCGCAACGGCAGTTGACCTGGTGGGACACGGCAGTATCGGAAGACCACCAGCACATTGCGCTGGATGCCATTGACAGGATCAAGGTGGTGCGGCCCAGCGAAAGCAGGGACCAACTGCATTTCTACGGTCGTGACGGCGCAAAGATCCGCTTCACCGACAAGCACGTGCTGCCCTACAACGTGCAGGACTGGGCGCGCGACGTGGCCAAGCATTGCCCGAACGTCGTGGTCGAAATCGAAGGCCACTAGCGGCACTGTCTTTCCATGTGAAGCCGAGCCGAAAGACATGCAGGTCGAAAACCGTCACTGGGCCGCATCAGGCCGCTACTATTGCCTTGGTTGATCCTGGATGGATTCAAGGCAGGGGGTAGCGTGCGCTTATCTCACAAGATCGTTTTCCTGGTCGTCATCAATCTGTCATTCGGCCAGCTTTGCGCGCACGCCGCGGGGCCTCATGCCAAGGCCGGGAGTCCGATGAATCGGATGGTGGTCGAGGTTGACCCGGAGGCACCGCTCGCCGATCAGCTGGATTCCATGTTCATGATCGCCAAGAGCGAACCCGTGCGTGCGCGTGAGTTGCTGGAACGCCTGCTGGTGGACCCCCGATTCGCGGCGCAGCACAAGGGCGTGCGCCACGATGCCTATTCGTTGTCCACCTGGCTCGCGCTGCAAGAAGGCAATTACACACGGGCATTGGCAAGCGCAAGGCAACGCAAGGCGGCGGATCCGGATGTCAGGGAAGACTGGTATCCACTGGCGACATTGGAGTACGAAGCGGGCAATCGCGAAGCATCGGTACTGGCGATCATCCACCTGGTGCGGACATGGCCGGTGCAAGAGGACGTGATTGATACTGGACTGGTATCGCAGCTGTTGTACCAGTCCGAGTTGCCGGCGCCGGCCAGGCTCGGTTTATTGGAGGCACTGACCCAGGCGGACTGGATGCAGGGCAGAAGTCAGAACAGTAGCCTGTGGTACGAGTTGACCTTGATGCAATTGCTTGCTGGCCGCGTTGGACAGGCGCGCGAATCCGCCCAGCACGTGGACTCGCCGGAATCCATCGTGAAGCTTCGCAGCGACCGGCAGTTCGATCAGCTGATCGATCGCAACGCACCGCGTTTCGATGTCGGGCTCGCCGCGAAGAACCAGGTCGAAACGCTGCAGCGACTCGCCAGCGCGACACCCGACTCGCTGCAATTGCGCAATGAACTGAACGACGCCATGTTGACTGCCGGCATGACCCAGGCCGCGCTGCACCACGCCGACCTCATCCTGTCCAAGATGGCACAGATGGCCGAAGAGGACGCGCTGTTCACCGACATGGATGCGAAGGCATGGACGATGAACAATCGTGCCGTGGCGTTGCGCAGGCTGGGTCGGCCTGAAGAGGCCATCCAGCAATTGGAAACCGCTAGCCGACTGGATGAAGGCGGGGGCGCCAACGTAAGCCAGATACTCAACCTCGCGCAGTTGTACAGCAGCATGGGTCGTCCCCAGCAGGCCCGTGCAACCATGCTGCGGCTGGGCGAGGCACTGTCGCCGTACGGCAAGATGGTGAAGGCCTCGACCGAGCATCGCATCGCGGTGCAGACCGGCGACGACGCTGCCGCCAGAGAGGCCATGCAGTACCTGCGCAAGCATCGCAGCACCTCGCATAGCCTGTACCTGTGGGCACTGCTGGAAACAGGACAGCTTGACCAGGCAGCCGAGCTGCTGAAAGTACTCCTGGCTTCTCCGGATGACCGCAGCGAAGCCCTCGGCTGGGCCCAACACTCCATCGAGATCGCCCCTCAAGCCGCGGACGTCGTTCCAGAAGCCAATTTCAAGGCCGTGTTGGCGCGACCTGATGTAGTGGCCGCCATCGACAAGGTTGGGCATGTCGAACGCTACCCAATCTTCGTGGGCTACATGAACAACTGAAGTTTGCAGTGCCTAGTATCCTGCCCTGCAACGTGCAGGACTGGGCGCGCGACCTGGCCAAGCATTGCTTGCGCATCGCGCTTGAGGTGGAGGGTGGACGGAAGGTTCCATGCCATCACTCCGATGGTTCTGAAAGCATCGACATGGCACGGGTAGCGCCAGGCCCAAGCCTGCACGTCAAGCATGTTCCAGAGCAAGGAAGTTGCGCATCCGTGCCAGCTCCGCCTGCAGTCCCTCCTTGAAGCATGGATCGCGCGGTGCCGCCCCGCCTACATACTGCAGCTGTGCCTGCAACACGCCTGCGACCACTGACAGGTTGCCCCAGCCGATCACGCGGTCGCCCCATAGCAAGGGCAATGCGTAGTAACCGAGCTTGCGCTTTGGCGCTGGCGTGTAGGCCTCGAAACGATACGCCCAGCCCCACAACAGTTCGAAGCGACGACGGTCCCAGACCAGCGGATCGAAGGGCGTCAGCAGGCGCACGTTTTCGTCCGGCTTCCAGCGACGGCTTTCTGCGCGCTCATCCGACGGCCACAACCAATCGATACCCTCCACGCGCGCACGTTGCAGGCGCTTGCGTGCCCGCAGCAGCGCCGCTTTGCGCGCGCCATCCCATTGCGGCACGCCACGGCCCAGGTAGCCAACCAGTTGGCCGAGGCTGGCGTCGGGCAAGGGCGCGTACTTGCGCACGATCACGTCGATCAGCGCATCCAGCCGTGCATCGATGCCGGCCTTGTCCACCGGCGCGCTGTCTTCGCGCACGGCATACGTGCGCGTACCGCTGGCACGCCCCGCCACGCGCAGCAGCCCGCGATAGTGCATGCCGTCCAGCAACTGGGTGCTGGCGTTGGACGAACCGCCAAACCAGTTGGTGGCCTTGCCATGGGCGAAATGCGCGTCGACTTCGCGCGGATGCACGGTGCCATGTTCGGCGATGAATGCGCGCACCGCCAGCGCCTGCTTCCAGCGCGTCGGCGTCCACGCCTGCCGCGCATCGCGCGGATGCATCAACGCGTGGTGCGCGCGCGGCAGGAATCCGTAGTTGACGAAGAAATCCTCTTCCAGTTCCAGCCGTGGATAGCGGCGCTCCAGTTCGCCAGCCTGGTAGCCGATGACGCGGTGGCGCAGGGTCAGGTCCTGCGCCCGCGCCGGTGCGCGAATCGGATCGGCCTGCACGAAGCCCAGTTTCCCAATCGCGCGCATCAGCGTGGTCGGCTTGAACAGCGTGCGCGCGATGGCGTAGCGGCGCAGGTGATCCTGGGTCAGGGGCATGCGCGGATGATGCCAGCCTTGCGTGCGGAACGGCATCCCGGCGCGATTGCGACACCTGCGCCGGCCATCCGGGTAAGGCATCGGGAAGGCGTGCGCATGCATGGGCATGCAGCGCACGGTCATTCGCACGCGGCTCACATTCGATGGGTTAGAAACACCAATCTCCTTGCTTACCTGCCGGAATCCCGAATGACCCGACGCATCCGTACCCTGCCCGCGATCCGCTGGCCCGCCATTGCCACGACCCTGGTGATGCTGTCCGCATGCGCGACCGCGCTCGCGGGTCGTGCCTTCACCATCGGCCAGCAAGTCGCCATCGATGGCATCGTGGTCAGCGTGGATACGGCGCCGTGGGCCTATGACGGCAACGCGGTCGTCACCCTCTCCACCACGACTGCGCGCGGCGTGCGCGTGCAGCTGCCCGCGCGCTGGAACCTGTGCAAGGCGGCACCGCCAGGCGACGTGCAGGCGTTGCAGCCCGGTGATCGCGTGCAGGCCATCGGCACGGCGACTGCAGCCGATGAACTGGTGGTGTGCGAGCAACCGCAGCACCTGCTGCGCGCGCTGCCGTGAACGCGCGCGACCCGCATGCGGGACGACCTTGGCCTATTCCTTTTTGAGCCAGCGCCCATTTTCCTGCGGCGTTACCTCGAAACGCGCCCATTGGCGGAATTCACCGGCGCTGCATTCGCCTGAGTCGTTCATGCCGTCGCCGGCCAGTACCTTGTAGCGCAAGGTTGCGTCTGCGGCCGGCGCCTGCGATGTGCTTGCCTCCACGACCTGCCGCACGCTCCACAACTTGCCGAGCTTTCCGTTGCTGTAGAAATGCCCGGCGAGGATTTCGCCGGGATGAGTGATGTTGCGTTCGGCGTGCTGCTTGGCCAGTTCCAGCAGTTCGGTAAGGCTGTCGGAGGTGATGTCGACGTAGGAGTTGAGTTGCTCCATCGCGGCGTACAGGTCTTCCTGGGTCAGTTCGAACTGGCGTTGCGCAGGCTGGGTGGCGGGTGAGGCTTGCGTGCGTTTGTGCAGGTGCGCGGGATAGCGGCGCCACGGGAACAATGCGTTGAAGGCCAGCGCCATCAGCAGGATCGCGGCGACGTTGATCAATACGGGCGCAAGCAGGTAGTGGTATCCCAGTGCATGCACTTCGGCGCCGCCGATCACGGCGGCGAGTGCGGTGGCGCCACCCGGCGGATGGATGCAGCGCAGGTAATGCATGGCGCCCACGGCCAGGCCGACCGCAAGCGCCGCGGTCCATGCGTGGTCGGGAAACAGTTGCTGGCAGGTCACGCCGATGGCGGCGGAGATGAGATGGCCACCGACCACTGCCCATGGCTGCGAGAGTGCGCCGTGCGGAACCGCAAACAGCAACACCGCCGATGCACCCATCGAAGTGAGCATCACCACGCCGCCCGGCGTGCCGGTGAACCCCTGCGGGAACATCCAGCGGGTGATCCCGTACACGCACAGGATGCCCATCAGGGCGCCGATGCCGGAGATCCATTTCTCGCCATGGCTGGTGGTGTTGCGCTCGATGCCGAGCCACAGCCGGAGTTCTTGCAAGGTGGACGTGGAAGTCATGGGCAGCGGGCCTGTGGCATGAGCCCGGGATTCTAGGCGATGGCCGTGCCTGGGCGCGCCGCCCGGTCATCACATTGACGCATGCATGCGATATCTTCGCGGCAATGAGGAAACTCGAATACAGCATGTCGGCGCGGCGGGATGTAAGTAGCTACCTGGTGCTGCTGGTGGGCTTGGGCTTCCTCTGGGCCGGCGCTACCGTGGATCCTGCCTCCAATTGCGACCCAAGCGGTCGCGAGTGCGCGCCCTGGCTGATCCCCATCGCGTTCCTGATGGGCGGCGTGGGCACGGCGATGGGCCTGGGATTCCTCGCCTTCAACCGCAAATGGGGAAGCCGGCTGGACATGGCACAGCGCCGCTTGTTCTGGTGGGACAGCCTGGTGTCGGCCGACACCCACAGCATCGCGCTGGACGACGTTGCCAGGATCAGGGTGCAACAGCACAGTGAAAGCAGTGACCTGGTTTTCCTGTACGACCGTGCAAACGCATTGATCCGTTTCCCGGAAGAGCGCGCCGTTCCCTACAACCCCGAGCAGTGGGCGCGCGACCTCGCCAGCCACTTCCCGCATATCAACGTCGAGGTTGAGGGCGCGTAGGACGGATTGGCCGAGGGCCGCATGCGTTTTGATAACCGGCAACTCGTTTTGCGACTGCCGTCGCGGAATGTGATTGCGGGTTGAGTGATGCGCCCGGAAATCGCGCAACGAGGGGCTAAATGATGCTGCCGTGTGAAGTATTTACGTTGCCATGGCCCTGCACCTGTACGGACAATGGCCATGTGATGGCTCCAGGGACGGAGCCGCCACATCCACAGGATGTTGGCATCCGCGGGTTCCGGTTTGCGCCGTGAATTTTTTATTCCACCACGCTTTGGAGAGCGCATTGAAGAGAAGGATCAACCGGTGGCTCGTGGTGGCGGCGACCGCGTTCTGGGCCAGTGCCGTGTTCGAACTGTTCGCGCGGCAGGGCGCATGAAGCACCGGCAAGGCCAACAGTCGGCCTGGGCCTTGCGCTAGAGGACACACCGCTTCGTCCACGTCACTGTGGTGGATGCCATGGGCTTCTGTTGGCGATGGCACCGACTTTCGCCTCTGCGGATACCCGGGCCAGGGTTACCGGCTGCCGTTCCCGGGGATGGGTTGTTTCCACCCCTCCAGCGCCGTGCAAGGCCTTGCGAAATTGCGGGTCGACGAGCCCCCCCCCGGCCGGCGTGCTGGCCAAGCCGATGCGCTACGCCACGGGCGCCGTGGCGGGCCTGACGCGTTACGATGCCGCACCCCACGGCTCGCACGCTACACATCCAGCATGAAATCCCCCAATCCCGACGCAGCCCCTCCGGCATGAGCAAGGCGTCGAGCCAGGCAGAAGCCAGCACCGAAGACCGGATCGAACGCCTGCAGCACTGGTTTGCCGTGCTGTGCAGCGCGCTGCTGCACGTGTTGCTCCTGCTCATCGCGCTGTGGTCCTCGCCGGTGAAGGTGACGCCGCCGCAGGGGTCCGACGCCGGCAGCAGGATGGCAGTGGATTTCATCGGCGCCACGCCGCCGCAGCCCACGCAGGGGCCACCCACGCCGACCAAGCCCGCGCGCGAGCTGGCAAAGAAGTCGCCCGCGAAATCGCGCGTCCAGTCCACGCCGACCCCGCGTGCCGACGATCCGGTACCACCCGACGACGAGGACGAAGCCGCGCAGGGCCAGGCCCAGGCCGCGCCGGCTACCTCGCCGCAATTGCCGCAGCCGCCTTCGCGCACCTGGGGACAGCCGCCGGGCATGCTGCCGGACAACGTCGCCGCCGAAAACGCGGGGCCGGCCCGGACCGCCGCCACCCAACGCGGCCGCGGCAACGATGCCAGGTCCGCCCAGCCCAGCATGGAAGTGGACGGCTACCAGGTCTATTACGACCTGCGCAGCGAAAACCGCCTGCGCACCTGGCGCGACCAGGGCATGACCGAACTGGTCATGCCGTTGCCGGGCACGCGAAGGGTCATGGTGTGCCCGCTGGAAACCGCGCTGCGGCGCGGGTCCGGTCCCTGCCGCATGCTCGAGCCGGACTCGCCGGAACTGGCGAAGATCGGCGATGCGCGCGAAGCCATCAACATGCAGAAGGTCTACAAGCTGGGCGAAGAGGTGTGGAGCGGACCGGGGGCGTACAGGTAGGCACGACCAAGGTTTTGGAGGATGGAGTGAGCGCAGCGAAGCGCATCACTCGCGAACTCCGCCAAGCACGTAGGGTGGGCCTCGGCCCACCATTGCCATCTACCAGCATCCAATGGCACGAGTCGAAGCGCGGTGGGCTCAAGCCCACCCTACGAATCTTTCGCTGATAGCAGGCTTGATACAGCCCACCCAACCCACTGCCCTATCCGGCGTCGTCGCGGACACGCTCCACGCGCATGCGATACGCACCTGCGTTGTTGCCCTGGATGCTGGTCGCCTGGGTGCCGTTGTTCTCGCCGGTTTTCTCATCCGAGCCGGTCACCGGCTGGGCCTCGATGGTCGTTTCGCGTTCGAAGGCATGCGACTTGTCGGTGTTGCGGTAGTACTTGTACAGCGCCCAGTACAGCACGGTGGCACCGGCGGGGCCGATCGCGAGCAACCAGAGTCCGTTGTCGTCGCTCATGAGCCGGCCACTATCATCATCAGTGCAATGCCTTCGAGGACGGTGCCCGTGGTCAGCGCGGCCAGCAGCAGTTTCCACTGCTGCACCGGCACGCTGCCCATGGTTTCACCGGTGCGGCCGTTCACCGCGATGTAATGCAGCATGCCGCCGTTGGCGCCAGGCTGGTGGTAGGAATACAGCCAGACCGGCAGGTACATCGAAACCCAGCGCGTACCGTGCACGGTCAGGCGTTCCTGTTCCCAGCGCACGCCCCGATCGTAGCGGTGGATCGAGCTTTCGACCCGCGCGCGGCCGACCGACAGCAACTGGTCCTCCAGCCGGGGCCGCAGCTGCTCCACGTCGTTGTTGCGTTTCTCCGAGGAAAAACCCGACAGGTAGGACGCGTTCCACTTCACCGCGTTCTTGGTGTCGAAGGGCAGGATGGTGTTGATGATGTTGTTGGTGTTGGCGCGCGTGTCCAGGTTGCCGCGTTCGGTGGAGGATTCCAGCGGCAGGTCATCGATGGTGAAGTCCACGTGCCGCTCCACCCGGTACACGTCGGCGTCGTAGTAGGTCTTCTTGTTGTTGTCGTTGCCGCGGGTGTAGCTGCGCGTCTGGATTTCGCCCTGGCCGGCGACATCCACGCTCACGTTGCCATCCACGATCATGTAAGGCAGGTAGACGCCGATGACATTCTCCGGCGTGAACTGTTCCTTGAAAGCCTTGAGTGCGAACAGCTTGCGCTTGTCCACGAACTGGCGGATGCGCGCCACCGCGTCTTCTTTGCGGATGTGGAAGGGCAGCACCGCGTCGGGCACCGCGCCATTGGCGACCTGTTCGTTGACGCCCAGCACGTGCCGGCACCAGTGGCAGCGCGCGGTCATTGCATTGTCGGTATTCACCGTGACTTCGGCGCCGCAACCGGTGCACTTGAAGCTCATCAGGCTGGCGACATCCGCTTCGATATCGCGCGCGCCGGAGGCAATCACCGTGCCCTTGAGTTCGCCGAGGCCGACGCCGAAACCGAATTCCTCCTCGACCCGCGCGCCGTCCCATTCGTTGCGGCAATACAGGCAGACCAGCAGGTCGCTGCCGGGCTTGTGGCGGATGTCGGTGGCACCGCATTTCGGGCAGCGGTTGAGGCCGTCCTTCAGCTCGGCGGCGGCGGTGTCGATGGCGACCGGATCGGGCGCCAGCAATTCCTCGCGCATCGCTTCGGGCAGCGTGGCCGGATCCACCGGGAAGCTGCCCGGCAACGGCGGCACATCCTGTGGCGACCCCGGACCGTTGGCCGATGGCAACGGCGGGGGTGACGGACTGTTCGTATTCGACATGGTGTTGGCGCAGATCCCGACGGCTTACAGACCCAATGCCTTCGCCTTGAGCGCGTCGTAATCGTCCTGCGTGATCAGGCCCAGGTCCAGCATCTCCTTGGCCTTCTTCAACTTGGTGACCGGATCATCGGCAGCCGGAGCGGGCGGTGCGGCTGGCGTCGCGGGCTGCTGCAAACCACCGATGCCGCCCATCATGCCGCTGGCCATGCCGATGCCCATCATGCCCGCGGCACCGCCGGTTTCGCCCGCCGACTGGATGCCCTGGGCCACGCTGGCCTGCAGGTTGGAATTGCCGCGCGAACCCGCCAACGCATCCGCACGCTGCACGGTCTTGAGCAGCTCACGCGTGTTGGCGTCGTACTCGATCGAAACAATGGCGGTCTTGGCGATGGCCAGGCCGCGATCGGATTTCCACTGGTAGCCGTTTTCCACCGCATCGGACAGGCTCTGGGCGAAGCCCAGCGAATCCTGCTGCAGCTTGGTGATGCGGTTGCCCTTGGCCGTGTCGTTGGAGTACAGGCTGAAGGCCGGCGCCAGCGAAGCCACGACTTCGTTGAACAACTGGCTGGCCGCGGCGTTGTCCAGGTCGGTGAAGTCGAACACCTGGCCGGGCGCCAGGTACTTGGCCGGCACGAAGTTCTTCACGAACAAAATGGGATCGACGATCTTCAACGTGTACGAGCCGCGCGTGACCGCACCGACCTGGGTGTTGAGGAAGGCGTCGTCCCAGTAGATTTCCGATTGCGTGCCGAAACGGTTGTCTGGCAGTTCCTTCAGCGACACGAAGAACGCCGCCTGCTGCGAACCCGGCTGGCCGCCGAACTTGAAGCGTTCCCAGCTCTGCTTGATCAGCGGGCTGACGATGCCGTCGCCAGCGAAGATCGACTGCGAGTTGATGTCGTCCGAACGCCATTCGTAGCCACCCGGCTCGGCGACGAAGCCGGTGATCTTGCCGTCCTGGAACAGCAGCAGGCCGTAGCCTTCGGGCACCACGATCTTCGAACCGTTGCTGATGATGTTGGAGGATGCGCTGGTGTTGGAACCGCGCCCGGCATTGGTGCCGCGCGGCACCGCGGCGAACAATGCCGCCGTCGCCGGCAGGCCGTCCGGCACCGTGTAGAAATCCTTCCACTGGTCGCCGAGCGTGCCACCGACCGCACCCTTCACCGCTTGCAAAAGACCCATGGCATCTCTCCGTGATTCGTGGCCGGGCAACATGCCCCGCATACGCCGCGCACTATACCTTTCTGCAGGCGATGCTCTGTAAAACATTAGTTAGGGTGATCCAGCGATCCGCGAATAATGATCGCTCGCTTAATCGGCGCGCACTGGATGGATCGAGCGCAGCGATTTTCGACGGCGAAGCTGGTCTACTCACCCCTTCGCAATCCCACAGCGCATCACGCACGAGGTCCTGGATGACCGCCATCAACGCATGCATGCCTGTCCCCGTCAGCGTCGGTGCCCGCGCGGTTCGCTGCCAATGACTTACACCGGCCTGCCCCTGTCGCATATGTCGCTTCATACGCTGGCCTGCCTGCTGCTGATTTTTGCCGACCATGTGCATGCGCAACCGGCCAGCGAACCGCCGCTTGAGGCAAACATCCCCACGCTGGACCACGTGCAGGCCTTGCCGCCTGAAGAAGAAGAGCTGGACCTGTACCGGCTCAGGAATCCGGTCACGGTCGAGCCCAACGTGTTCGAAAAGGTTTACGACCCCGGCATCAGTCCCGAGGAGATGGCACTGGAACACGGCGGCTACATCAACTACGGCATCAACCTTGGCCTGTACAAGTCCTGGCAAGGCATCAAGAAAGTCACCGGCATGCGGCCCGACATCCAGCCTGGCATCGCACGTCCGCCACCCCTGACTGACGCACAGATGCGACGGGCCGCGAAATTCTGCACGGAAGCGCAAAACGCCTGCGAAGTTGGAAAGTGAATCCGGACAGCCGATAAAGACAAGGCCTGCGGAAAGATTCAACAATCGTAGGGTGGGTCTTGGCCCACCATTGCCATGCACCAGCGTGCAATGGCGCGGATCGGAGGGCGGTGGGCTTAAGCCCACCCTACGTGCTTCTTACCCGGCGAATCACTCCAGCGACAACACCACCAGCGATTTTGACGGGAGCGTCAGCGTGAGCCTTCCATTGGCGACCGACGCACCTTCGAACGCGGTTGGCCGCAGCGTGTCGGGCGCGTCGAAGGTGTTGTGCGTATCCATGGCCGGCGCGGTCAGCAATTGCCCGGCCACGCGCGTTCCTTTCCAGCCCTGCAACGCGAGGTCGACCGACATCGCGTTGTCCGGATCCAGGTTCACCAGCGCAACGTGCAACTTGCCGTCAGCGCCGCGCGCCGCGCTGCCATCGACCGCGCGCAGGCTGCCGTAGGCGGGCGACTGCAAAGTGAGCGGCAACGAAGTGGCGCCCTGGAACGGGCGGTACATCGCGAACGCGTGGTAGGTAGGCGTGAGCACCATCTTCGCGCCGTCGGTCAGGATCATCGCCTGCAGCACGTTGACCATCTGCGCGATGCTGGTCATGCGCACGCGCTGCGCGTGGCGGTGGAAGATGTTGAGGTTGACGCCTGCGACCAGGCCGTCGCGCAGGCTGTTCTGCTGCTGCAGCCAGCCACCGGGCGATCCGGGCGTGGGGTCGTACCACGTGCCCCACTCGTCGACCGCCAGGATCTTCTCAACCTTGGGATCGAACTCGTCCATGATCGCGCTGTGCTGTTCGATCATCGGTTCGATCTTGTAGGTCTGCTCGAACGTCGCCAACCATTGCGCTTCGTCGAAGCCGGTCGCCGGCCCCTTGGTGGTCCAGTCGCCGGTGGGCAGCGTGTAGTAGTGCAGCGAGTACGCGTCCAGGTACTTGCCCGCCACCTCCATCACCGTGCGCGTCCATTCTTCGCTGGTCGCATCAGGTCCGGCAGCGATGAATTTCGCACCGCCATGTGGGGCCAGGAAACCCGAGTACTGGCGGTACAGGTCGGCGAAGAATTGCGGACGCATGCGCCCGCCGCAACCGTTGGGTTCGTTGCCGATGCCCAGGTAGTCGATCTTCCACGGCGCATCGCGCCCGTTACGCCGGCGCTCATTGGCCAGCGTCGAATGGGTCGGTGAGGTGACGTATTCGACCCACTGCGCCGCTTCGCGTGGCGTGCCGGTGCCCAGGTTGATGTTGAGGTAGGTCTTGGCGCCGAGCAGTTCGGCGAATTCGAAGAATTCGTGCGTGCCGAACGCGTTGTGTTCTTCCTTGTTGCCCCACCAGCGGTTGAGGGTGACCGGGCGCTGCGCACGCGGGCCGATGCCGTCGCGCCAGTGATGGAGGTCGGCATAGCAGCCGCCGGGCCAGCGCACCAGCGGCACCTTCAATGCCTTGAGCGCATTCAATACGTCGTCGCGATAACCGCGTGTGTTGGGGATCGGCGAACCGGGCCCGACCCACACGCCGCCGTCGATGCCGGTGCCCAGTTGTTCCATGAATTGCCCGTAGACCTCGGGCTGGATCACGGGACCGGGCTTGTCCACCTGCACGCTGCCGGAGACGGTGCCGGCGTGCGCGACCTGGATCGAAGTAGCAAACAGCAGGCACGCGCTGGCGAGTCGGAAAAACGGGCGGGTCACCATTGCTGCATCCATCGGGTGGCAGGTCGCACGCAGTGTCGCATGCCGGAGAAGTGCCGGATGCGTGCACGCACGCCGCGCTTGCGGGAGGTGGTGAACGCTGCGGAATGCATCCCTGTACACCAGGGTGCGCGCTTGATGTGATCCGCCCCCGACTTGCCGCAGCTACTGCGCTGTTGGTTAGTGGCAGTACGACTGGCACTGTCTGCCAACAGGGCTTCTGCTACGTTTACGGCACTCACCAACGGGAACCGTCCATGCGCCACGCCACCTTGTTCATTGCGATTTGCCTCGCGTTCGCGCCGACGGCCTTTTCCGCCGAATCCACCAAACCGGTGGCCGCCGCGGAGCTGGCCCGCAGCATCGACATTCCGTACGAAACTTTCATCTTGGACAACGGCCTGCGCGTGGTGGTGCACACCGACCGCAAGGCGCCGGTAGTGGCGGTGCAGGCCTGGTACAACGTGGGCAGCAAGGACGAGCCCACCGGCAAGACCGGCTTCGCCCACCTGTTCGAACACATCGGCCTGTTCAATCCCACCGAGAACCTGCCCGGCGGCCTGATGGTGCCGCTGCGCGACATCGGCGCCACCGACTGGAACGGCACCACCTGGTTCGACCGCACCAATTTCTTCCAGACCGTGCCGACCTCGGCGCTGGAGCAGGCGCTGTACATGGAAAGCGACCGCATGGGCCACCTGCTGGGCGCGCTGAACCAGGAACGCCTGGACAACCAGCGCGGCGTGGTCCAGAACGAAAAGCGCCAGGGCGACAACCAGCCCTACGGACTGGTCGAGTACGTGCAGCTGGAGGAACTGTTCCCGCAAGGCCATCCGTATCGCCATTCCACCATCGGTTCGATGGCCGACCTGGATTCCGCCAGCCTGGACGACCTGCGCCAGTGGCACCGCGACAAATACGGCCCCAACAACGCGGTGCTGGTGCTGGCCGGTGATATCGACACCGCCACCGCGCGCACGCTGGTGCAGGAATATTTCGGCGACATCCCGCGCGGCGCGGTGAATACCCCGGCTGCCGCCGACGTGCCGACATTGTCCGCACGCGTGGACCGTACCCTGCACGACCGCGTATCCAACACGCGCCTGCAGCGCACCTGGATCGTGCCCGGCCTGCTGGATGACGCCGCGGCCGACCTCGATATCGCCGCCACCGTACTCGGCGGCCTCAACAGCTCGCGGCTGGACAGCGCCCTGGTGCGCGGCGACGAAAGCGCGGTGTCGGTATCGGCCTATTACCAGCCCTTCCACCGCATCGGCATGTTCGAAGTCAGCGTCGACGTGAAGCCGGGCCAGGACGTGGCTGCGGTGTCCGCAGCATTGGACAAATTGATCGCCGACTACATTGCGCAAGGCCCGAGCGAAGACGAAGTGGCACGCGTCACCGCCACCCGCATGGCCGGGCAGATCCGCGCGCTGGAACCCACCGGCGGCTTCACCGGCAAGGCGGTGGTGCTGGCCGAAGGCGCGCTGTATGCCGACGACCCCGGCCACTACCGCACCGAACTGGCCGCTTACGGCAAAGCGACGCCAGACTCGGTGCGCGCGGCGATGGGTCGCTGGCTGACGCGGCCGGTGCTGGCCATCACCGTGGCACCCGGCGAGCGTGAGCCGTATGCCGAAGCCGCCACCACCCTGCCGGCACCGACGCCGGCCAAGCCACTGGCCGTCACGCCACGCGACCCGATGCCAGGCGTCGGCACCATGAAGCCCCTGGATTTCCCCGAGGTTGAACGCGCGCGCCTGCAGAACGGAATTGAAATCGTCTACGCGCGTTCGGGCACGGTGCCGATCACCCAGGTCGCGGTCGAGTTCGACGCGGGCATCGCCGCCGATCCTGCCGATGCACTGGGCACGCAGCGACTGATGCTGTCCCTGCTGGATCAGGGCACGACCACGCGCGATGCCTTGCGCATCGCCGAAGACAACGAACGCCTCGGCGCCACCCTCACCACCCAGGCCGGACTGGATCGCACTGCCGTGTTCCTGGGCGTGGTCAGCCCCAACCTGGCACCGGGCCTGGACCTGCTGGCCGATGTGGTGCGCAACCCGGCCTTCAAGCCCGAAGACCTGGAGCGCGTGCGCAACCAGCAACTGGCGGCCATCGCCCAGCAGCAGACTTCGCCCGAAGGCATCGGTGGACGCGCCCTGCCCGGCCTGCTCTACGGCGCGGCGCATCCTTACGGCCGGCCGTTCTCGGGCCTGGGCAACGCCGAGGCAGTGAAGGCGCTGTCGCGCGATGACCTCAGCGCTTTCCAGCAGGCCTGGATCCGCCCGGACAACGCGCGCATCTTCGTGGTGTCCGACCAGCCACTGGCCGACGTGCAGGCGCTGCTGGAGGAACGCTTTGGCAACTGGACCACGCCGTCGACCGCCAAGGGCAAGAAGGATTTCAACGCACCGGTCGCCACGCCTACGCCGCGCATCGTGCTGATCGACCGCCCGCAATCGCCGCAGTCGCTGATCCTGGGCGCGGTGGTGCTGCCGGTGAGCGGCCGCGACGACCTGGTGGCCTTCAACGCCGCCAACGAAGTGATCGGCAATGGCTTCCTGTCGCGCATCAACCAGGACATCCGCGAAACCCGTGGCTGGTCGTATGGCTTGAACGGACGCGTGACGCTGGCCGAGCAGCGCTCGCCGTACATCATCAGTGCACCGGTGCAGGCGAATCGCACCGGTGAATCGATCAAGGTATTGATCGACCAGTACCGCGACTTCCTCGGCGACAAGGGCGTCACCGCCGCGGAACGCACGCGTACCATCAATGGCAATGTGCGCGCATTGCCGGGCGGATTCGAGACATCGGCAAGCGTGTTGAACGCGCTGCGCACGAACGCCCTGTTCGGCCGCGCCGATGACTACTGGGAAACGCTGGGCCCGCGCTACGAAGCCTTGTCGGCGGCGGACATGGATGCCGCCGCGCGGCGCATCGTCGACGATGGCGACCTGGTCTGGGTGGTGGTGGGCGATGCGGCGACGGTGAAGCCGCAGTTGGAATCGCTGGGCCTGCCGGTGGAATTGCGAGCGGTGAACTAGCCCGCGCGCGTGCCATTCCCTTTGTCGACCACTCCGCAAGCCTTCGCCTACGGGCGCTTCCTTGGCGACTATCGCGCGCAACGCGAAGTCGGTGCGTTGGCGCTGGCCGAACTTCGGCCCACGGTGCCCGAACACGACGTGCACGTGCACACCCACGACGATGCGCATTTCCTGTTGCTGCTGCAGGGCAATTACCTCAGCAGCGCGCGCGGCATGCCCGAGGTCTGCAGCAAGCGCGCACTGGTGCTGAATCCACCCGGCACCACCCATCGCGATTGTTTCCGCGGCCTGGAGGGCTTGTTCTTCACCGTGTCGGTGCCTGCATCGACCTGGCAACACGCGCAGAGCCGGCGTCCATTGCCGACATCGGCAGTGAAGCTGCCCGGCTCCACGCTAGTGCGCGCGGCGTGCCTGTGGCGGGAACTGCGCGCGTGGGACAGCGCGTCACCGCTGGCGGTGGAAGGCGGCTTCGAGGAATTGCTGGATGCCGCCGCAGACCTGGTGCAGGGCGAAACCGAGGAAGGCCCGGCGTGGCTGGAACGCGCGCGCGAAATCCTCTCCGACGAGTGGCGGCGTACGCCGGCGTTGGCGGAACTGGCACGCCAGGTCGACGTGCATCCGGTCTACCTGGCGCGCGCGTTCCGCCGCCGCTACGGCTGTTCGCCGGGCGCCTACCTGCGCCGTTGCCGCATGGAACGCGCCATCGGCCTGCTCGACGACAATCGCCTGAGCATCGCCGAGGTCGCGGCCACCTGCGGCTTCGTCGACCAGGCCCATTTCAGCCACGCGTTCCGCCGCGCGCACCGGGTGACGCCTTCGCAGTACCGCGCCCTGGGCTGAATCGTCCACGCCTTGATGCGGACGATGGTTCGCTGCATACAAGCGCGTCGCCCGCCCACTTGCTACGGTGCGCGCCTTGATCCTTGGAGTTCCCCATGCGCGTTCCGCTGACCCTTGCCCTGCTCGCCCTGTCCCTGCCCTTTGCCACGCACGCGCAGGACGCGCGCTTCGATGGCTTGACCCGAGCGGTCGAAGCCGGTGACTACAAACAGATCACCAGCGTGCTGGTCGCGCACGACGGCAAGCTGGTCTACGAACATTACTTCGACAAGGACGGCGCCGAAGCACGGCGCAACACGCGCTCGGCCACCAAGACCGTCACCGGCATGCTGGCCGGGCTCGCGATCGAGGACGGAAAACTGCCCAGCGCACAGGCACCGATCCTCGCGTACCTGCGTCCTTCGCATGCGATCCAGAACGACGATCCGCGCAAGGCGAAGATCACGGTCGAAGACCTGCTGACCATGTCGTCGTTGCTGGAATGCGACGACGAAAGCCAGTTCTCGCGCGGCAACGAGGAACGCATGTATTTGATCGAGGATTGGGTGCAGTTCTACCTGGACCTGCCGATGCAGGGTTTCCCGGCGTGGATGCCGACGCCGGAGAAATCGCCCTACGGCCGCAGCTTCCGTTACTGCACCGCAGGCACGACCACGCTGGGCGCGGTCATCCAGTCGGCGGTCGGCGAGCGCCTGGATGCGTATGCGCAGCGTCGCTTGTTCACGCCACTGGGCATCGCCGCACCGGAATGGCAGTTGTCACCGCTCGGCCTGCCGCAGGGCGGTGGTGGCCTGGGCCTGCGCAGCCGCGACCTGTTGGCGCTGGGCCAGCTGTACCTCGATGGCGGCAAGGCACACGGCAAGCAGATCGTGCCGGCCGCATGGGTGCAGGCGTCGATCGCGCCGCATGCACGACCCAACGACGACATGGACTACGGTTACCTGTGGTGGCTGATGCGTTTCCCTGGCAAGGACGGCAAGGCATGGAAGTCATATTCCATGAACGGCACCGGCGGCAACAGCGTGCAGGTGTTCCCGGAACAAGGCTTGGTCGTGGTCATCACCACCACCAACTACGACGTACGCCAACCGCATTTGCTCACCGCGAAGCTGTTGATGGAACAGGTGCTGCCGAAGTTCTGACTACGGTCGCGTGTCGGTTCCGCTGTTTGCGGACTAGCACCTGCTCGGCCTGACTGGCGATCTGTCCAGAAGGCTGCCTGAGCCATGCGCGAACTTCGCATTTTTTTGATCGCACGGGAAAAGAGCCGGTTTTACCCGGCTCTTTTCGTGTTACGTAGTTTGATCGATCAGCGACCCGGCACGCGGCAGCAGGTACGCGATGAACGCAGGGTGGCGGCGGAAGCCGAGTTGTTCTGTGCGGAACAAGTACCGCCCGAGAAGAACACGAAGGGCATCTGCCAAGTCGACGACTGGCAGTTGGTCGCGGTCTGGGTGTAACCGGCGGCGCAAGTCGGGGCGACCGAGTTGGCGGTTGCGCCGGCGGCGACTGTGGTGTCGGTGGTCGCAGTGTCCACGCACTGCAGCGCAGTGGCCACCGGCGGCGCGAAATAGCCAACGATGTCCGCCACATAGTGCGACGAAGCTAAGGTGTAGATGGTGAAGTCAAACGAGGCAATCGGATTCGGAGTCTGCACGATCAGCGCGTTGTTCACGACGGCGCCAGCGACGTAGTTGACGCTTGCGGCCAGCGGCTGGGTGCTCCCGAACGGATATGCGGTGGCGTAGCCGGCGGAAGCGGGAACAACCGCCGTCAGGTTGATCGCGACCGCAGTGGCGGCCAAGGGGTTCACGCCGCAATTGGTTGCACTGCCGCCCTGACTGGCGAAGCTGGACACGCCGAATGCCACGAAGTTACGGGTGGCATTGGCCGCGATGGCGCCGGCGGCCACGTTGCGGGTATCGAGGATGCGGCATGGCGCCACCGGGGTGTAGACCAGATCGTTGCTCAACGCGCCCAAGGTTTTCGGTGTCACTTGCGACTTGGTGGCAACGGCATCCATCGAGGCGAACTTGGTGATGATGGCATCGTCACTGAGGCGATGCCCGGTGCCGGTCAACTCGGCCATCGCGCCTTCGAAGGTGTCGCGCGTGAGTGCGTTGCGGAAATTGCTGGCATCCGCGATCACGAAGTTGGATACCATTCGCTTCGACCACGTGCCCACGGGCACGTTGTACACCCGTTGGACATAGTTGCCCCACTTAGTCACGAACTGGCGAGTCAGTTCCCCGCGTTCGACCGGCGACATCTTGGCTGCAGGAGCTGCCGCGCGAACCGGACGCTCGCTTTGTGCTCGGCCGCCGGGAGGTTGCGCATATGCGGTGGCGGCAAGCGCGACAAGCGCGATCGCAAGCAGGCCACTGGAACCACGGGTATGTGTCGCCATCTATAGATCTCCTGTTGTTAGGGCAAGCAGGTTGCTGCCCGTGCCTTTATACAACGATGGGCAATGGAAATGCAGGCCAACCCTCCAGAAGGCGATAAGGTGCGGGAACCCGTGGCATTCGTGATAGGCGGGCATGCATTTGTACCTACACTAGGTTTTGAAGTAGGCGTAGCCCGGGCTTCGCTATGTCCAACCATCGTATGCAGGGTGGACCTAGGCCCTCCATCGCCGCGCACCAGCGTGCGGCGGGTACGGATTGAAAAGCGGTGGGCTTAAGCCCACCCTACGTCGGCGTGCACCATCCCGATGCAACCGGAGGAACCCTGATGCGAACCACCCTGTTCTGCCTTGCCCTGTGCGCCGGCGTGTCGATACACGGCGCGGCCCACGCACAGGATGCGCCGGCGACTGCCGCGTGCAAGTCGACCGCCAGCGGCGACCTGCATCTGCATACATTGAAGAGCACGATCTTCGGCAATGAGCGCACGGTCCGCGTGCTGTTGCCCGAGGGCTATGGCGACGCCGTGAACAAGGAGCGCCGCTACCCGGTGCTGTACATGCTGGATGGACAGAACGTGTTCGACGCGTGCCTGAGCGATGTCAGCCACCACGAGTGGAGCGTCGATGAAACCGTGCAACAACTGGTCGCCGACAAGAAGATCCCGGCGATGATCGTGGTGGGCGTGGACCACGCCGGCAAGGACCGCGCGCGCGAGTATCTGCCGTACAAGGATTTCGTCGGCAACCCGGACATGGACGAACCTGCCGGCAAGCGGTTCCCGGACTTCATGACGAAGGAAGTGATGCCCCTGGTCGATGCGAAGTACCGCACCTTGCCGGGCCCGGCGAATACCGGCATTGGCGGTTCATCCTACGGCGGCGTGGCCAGCCTGTACGCGCTGCTGGCCAAGCCGAATACGTTCGGCTACGGCCTGGTCGAGAGTCCCACGCTGTGGGTCGGCATGGGCCAACTGGTGCGCGATACCAGCCCATTGGTGGTCATGCCGCAAAAAGTGTTCGTGGGCTTCGGCGGCAAGGAAGCCGGTGAGCCGAAGTTCAACGACAAGATGGTGGGCTTGATCCGCCAGGTCGAATCGAATTTCCACGACGCCGGCTACGACAGCAGCAATTTCCGCTTCGTCCTGGACGCGGACGCGCAGCACACCGAAGCGGCCTGGGAAAAACGCCTGCCGGGCGCATTGACCTTCCTGTTCGGCGACTGGAAACCAACGCCCGTTCCGTAGGGTGGGCCTTGGCCCACCATTGCCATCCACCGGCGTGCATTGGCACGGATCGAAGTGCGGTGGGCTTGAGCCCACCCTACGCCGCTGTAAACCCATGCTTCGGCTGTCCTCGTTGTTTATGGCCTTCAAAGACGTCGCACGGGATTATTTCCGCCGGTAACGCGTGGTCTTGGTGGCAGGCAGCCTCTACCTTCCAGCACCACCAACCCATAGTTGTAGTCGCCAAGCGCGATATCCGGACAACCGTCGGCAGTCAAATCGCCGGCGGCCATGCCTTGCCTGTTGTAGTGATCCGCATTGTATGAAAGCGGCGGAACGACCCGTGTCCTCTGCTCTGGCCCCAGCACCCCACCGGTAGTCTGCAAGTAGTAGCCCAACTCGTTCCATCCTTCGTGCACGGTCGCGATGTCATCCAGGCCATCGTTGTTCAGGTCGAATGCCAGCATGCTGCCGGGGACATCCATGGAGTCGATGCGTTGCGGTGCGAGCAATTGTCTGTCAGCGCCTTGGTGATAGATCCAGAGTGAAGACACTGGACTGTTCGACCAGACATTTGTCACCACGTCGGCGCGGCCGTCGGAATTTACGTCCCCGATTGCAAGGGCGTTGGTCATCCACACCCCGTCTGGCCTTGCATAGGGTCGTGCGGGCAGGAAACCACTCACACCGTCATGCGGGATAACGAAAATGTTGAACGCCTGTCCCGACGCGATTACCAGGTCCGGATGTCCATCGGACGTTACGTCACCCAGCTTGAGATCGTTGTAACCACGCTGTGGTGTCGCCATCGAATAGTGGGACAGGATCCCGCCTGCGCCGTCGCCACGCAGAACGGTCGCTGCGTTGGGCTCGTACATGCCCATGATGTTCCCCCAACTCAATCCCACGATGTCGAGATAACCGTCGTAGTTGACGTCCAGCGCGACCAGCTGGTGGATATCCCTTCCCAGCACGACTTTCCTGAGCGTCAAGGTGCCGCCGCCGGATATGAACATCGCAACGCCATAGGGCATGCCGACGGCGACGTCCATCACCTGGTCGCGGTTGAAGTCGCCGATCACCAGCCCGCCCCAGCGGTGTGAGTACAGACCATCCATCTCGTAACTGGCTTTCTGCTCCAGCGCACCGGTGCTGGTGGGTCCGAACACCAGCAGGCGTCCGTTGGACAGGTTCATGTCGACCGCCACCACCACGTCCGGCTTGAGATCACCTGTTACATCGCCGATTCCCAGAGCACCCGCCATTCCAGGCACCAGGTAACGTGACGGCGCGGTGTAACTGACTTGCCCCGTTGCGGTCGCTGCTAGCGATGGCGCGGCACTGGTGGCCCGGCCACCCGGCAAACGGGGGCGTTGCGCAAGCACAGCGCTCCCTTCTGTCGAGGCCAGCGGAAGATTGGCAGCGCGCAGCAACGGATGGTGGATTGCAGACGCAGGGCCGGCCCGCTGCTTGCTGTCGGTGGAAGCCCCGCGTGCGCTGTCACCACGATCACGCAGCGCTAGTGCGGAAGCACCCCAATAGAGCGTCGAGGCCGCAAGTGCGGCAAGTACCAACCATCGCATGTGTTGCCCCCTGGTTCGCGCGGTCACTGACGGCACCACCCTGCGTTTGGCAGGATTGCATTAGAGCGGCGGACTGGGGTGCAGCACAAGTACGGCATACGCGGGCAATTCGCGGTTCATGGAATGCACGCTGGGGATCCTGCGAGGCGTTATGTCACTCGGCGCGACACGTAAATAGTTCACATATCCAGACGTTCGTTTTCCCACTCCGCTCTACACGATGCTTGCCCCCGCCCGGCAAGTACCGCAGCGCCTATACTTCAAGGCTCGTGCAGCAGGGGGAAAGCGCGTGCATTTGCTCAAGATGTGGGCCTTGGTGGTATCGGGGGGTGTGGCGCTGGGCTTAGCCGTCGTGGCCGCGATGCAGGTGCACGTGCGTCCAGAAGCGATTCCGCGGACCACGCAGGCGATGTCCGCGTCATCCGCACTGACGAAGCACACATCGCCCGGTAACCAGTCGACTCCGTCGTTGGTACGCTCCACCGCCGCTTCCGTCACGACCGCGGCCACTGCCACGTTCCGGATTGATCCCTACACCGCGTATGCCGTGCCCACGGGGCCACGTTACGCCTATACCGAGCGTGTGGTTGCGGGCGACGTGACGGGTGATGGCAGGACGGACGTAGTGGTGACCACGGTCGGACTGGGGACGTTTGACCCGGACCTGCATGCGGCCCTCATCTTTGTCCAGAATGCGGACGGCAGCCTCGCTTCGCCTATACGCATCCCGTACCTGGACATACCCAGCCGCACAGGCCTGGAGCTGGCGGACCTGGATTCAAACGGCACCCTGGAGATCATCGTTGGCCATAGCCAGGGGCTGACCGTGATCGCGCGCAGCGACGCCGGTTTTTCGGCAACGCTGGTCGCCAGCGCAAGTCCTGCGTGGTATCTGGGCGTGGTGGACGCCGACCAGGACGGCAAGCCCGATATCGTGGCGCAGACCTGGTCGGACGGCGCCTGGATCTATTTCGGCGACGGGCAACGCGGATTCGACCAGAGGGTCTTCATTCCCAGCGGGCCGTTCGGCTACAACACCGTCGACGTCCAGGACTTCACCCGCGATGGTTTCAAGGACCTGATCATCACCAACGGCCAGGGAGCTTCCAAGGTCTGGGTCTACCCCGTCGACCGCGTGACCGGCTTGGGTGCGCCGATCGTCCATGACCTGGGCAGCCAGTTCCGATTCCCCAGCTTTGGCCTGGCGGTGGGCGATCTTGACAAGGATGGTCGCCCCGACATGGTGCTGACCGACGTCGGCAACGTATTGGAACAACAGCCGCCCGGCATCCGCATCCTGTATACGGAAGCGAACGGGCAGTTGGGCAGGAGCGTGAAGTTGCCTGCAGCGCGCGGGATAGGCGCGGTGGCGGTCGCCGACCTGGACGGGAACGGTCATGACGACATCGTTGGCCTGCAGAACAGTTGGAACGTCATGCAGTTCCACCTGCAGCAGGCGGGCGGTTTCCAGGCTCCGGTCGAGATGACCACCACCACAACGCCGTGGTTCAACGCGTTCTACTTTGACAACAGCCTGGCGGTGAGCGACGTGAATTCGGATGGCTGCCTGGATATCCTGGTGGCTGACATGAATTCAGGCCTGCTTGTATACCCCGGCCGCAACTGCGCTGCGCCGCGCCGAATCATGGTGGACGCCGGGAACCCGCGACGGGCATCCGCCACCGCGCAGTCGCGCGGAACTGCAGGGGTGCGTTGGCACGGATCGGACGGCGGTGGACAGATGCCCACCCTGCGCCGCCGGGAACCAACCCCCGTTCCGTAGGGTGGGCCTTGGCCCACCATCACCATCCACCCGCGTGCGTTGGTGCGGATCGAAGTGCGGTGGGCTTAAGCCCACCCTACGCCGCTGGAAACCAACCCCCGTTCGTAGGGTGGCCTTGGCCCACCATCACCATCCACCCGCTTGCGGCGGCACCGATCGAAGCGCGGTGGGCTTAAGCCCACCCTAGGCGGCGTGGCGGTCGATGCAGCGGTCGTTGATGCCGGAGCGGTCCAGGAATTCCTGCACGACGGCGCGCACGTAGGCCTGGTCTGCGGGCGCCGCAGCCGCAAGGAGGTGGCGGGTGCGGTTTTCGAATTCGGGGAAGAACGTCTCCACGTCGCGCAGCATGCGCGGCATGTCCGCCGCCAATTCGGTGAGCATGTCGTTGATGGCGGTTCGGCTGTACATGGGCGGCTCCAGATTCCAGGCCGCTATGGTGACGAGGGGATTGTTAGCACCCGGTCGTTGGACAGGGGCATCCAAGGGGCCGAATGTAATGGTTGCTTCGCCCCGATGGTCGCTGTGGCCCGCTCGCATCGCGCGGCGACCCGGATTGGCCGTACTTGCCGGGCGGAGGCTGGCGCTTTTTTTGCGGCGCGCGACGCAAAAAGTGCGGCCGGCGGCGTGGCGAACGCGGCGCGCGGGGCTTTAAGTGCCGCGCGCGGCGCGGAAAGCGCGGGCGATGACACTTTTCGCGCGAGCCGCCGCGTGGAAAGTGCGGTGAGCCACGCTTTTAGTGCCGACGACCGCGCGAAAAGGGCGGCGCGCCACGCTTTTTGCGCGGCGCGTGGCGAAAAAAGCGTCATGTTTCGTGCGTCAGGAAACGTGGAAAGCCGCTCTGGGAGCGGCTTTCGGGTGGAACACGGGCCGCAAGACAGTTCAGGTTAGGGGGAGAGTGGCGGCGACTTCCTACAAAGCAGCCAGAGGAAATCTCGGTTTGAAACGAATATTTACGCTGGCCCCTTTGTTGCAGTTTCGAAGTTACCCTTAATCTTGAGTCCTGGTGGCAAGCTCAAGGCTTGCTACAAAATCACTGCCGACGACGAGATCGCTCGCTTTCCAGTCAGCCAACTTAGGGCGGAATTCCGCAGCCTCAGTCCATCGAAACGAAGCAGGTTCACTTGGTGCCATGCTCTGGATACTATTACTTGTCATCTCTCGGATCTCGATCACGTCGTTCGCCGTTGCTCGCCCTAACGCGAATACTCTTGTAGAAAAAGTAACCTGCAGTAGACACCATCTGGCGTTCATAGCTGCTGCCACGTTGAACTCGTTTCGAGATAGCAAGATGCGTTGCGCAGTGGTCGTCACGGCTGCTTTTACTTCGTAGCCGTAAATAACGTTGCCAACTTGCAGCTCGACATCATAGCCAAAGCGGTCAGAAACTAACGCGACGTGGCGTGGATCAAGACCCCTAGAACGAAGCGCCGACATAACTGCCAACTCGCCAGCGTCTCCAAGCAACTTGCGGCGATGCTCGTCTTCGTCTCCATACAAATGGCGGTTCGCCGCCACTATGATCGTTTCAAGATCATCCCCGAGCCACGATAGTGAATCTAGATCTTGTTTCGGAATGAGCTCTAGGGCAACTTTTCCTTCGGCCACCACGGTTCGAAGCCAATCCGGTGGCCGCCGGGTCAGTAGCAGCCTTGCGATGCCCTTCAGCGTGTTTAGGTCTGCCACCGAATCCAACCGCCTTAAATCACGCGCGGTCACTATTCTCTCCTCTGCGCGAGCCAATCCCGTATCAATGAGGAGGTTAGCAGTACCGCGGAGATCCACCGACGCCGCCATATGTGTTGGCTTGTCTAACGCCACCGCGACCCACTCCGATATGTGCGCGCACTTTCTTACCCGAGCACTATAAGCAAGCAGAAAGACCGCGTGGCACCGACCTCTACTCGGTAGGTCGCGCATTGGGAGCTGCCAAATGAGCAACTACAGCTTGGTAGTCATCAGCGAATGCGGGCGTTCCGTCCAAACCTTCGTCGGAGGAGGGAAGTGAAATCTGGACAAGATCGGGATCATCCATAAGCTTAGAAAGCGCCTTCACTTTCTCAATCAGGCGTCCATCTACAGAATCGTCAATGGAACCAGCGCTAAGAAGCAGCGTAAACCGAGTAATGACATTATCGGCTAAGCCAAGGCGGTGAATACGATCTTGGCTCTGCAGGAAATGACCCGCGTTAAAAGTACGGTCTAGATACACGGCATGATGGCACCAATGATGAAGGCTTACGCCTTCCCCACATGCTGCTGGATTAGCCAGTAGTACCGTGCAGGCTGGATCGTGACGAAAGCGCTCAAACTCACGCTCGCGAGTCACGACGCCCGGTGGTGCAAGCTCATCCGATAACACGCCGCCATGCACCATGGCAGGCATATAATCTGCCAAGAGGCGATCCAATGACTTTAGGTTTCGAACAAAGCTCGACCAAACGAGTACCTTCTCGCCGCGAGAAGCGGCATCTGCAACTATCGAATAAATCCTCCGATACTTCCACGGCTCTTCAAAACTGCTGTATCGAGCTAGAAGTTCAACAAGTTGTTCGTCGCCACGAAGCTCAAGCGGAGGGTGCTCAAATGCCGGATCGTCACCATCTGCAGAACCCGCCGTCAGTAACATCGGATTTGTTGCCGCCTCGAGCAGATACATGACGATGCGTCCTAAGCGCTGCATTTCATGACGACTCCGATCCGGCAGACTAAAACTGGATCTATGTTGCCCGATTAGGGCATCGTATATCGCGGCTTGTATGGGCGGCATCGGTTCGCGAACCAACTCAAAACTTGTTTTTGGCAGGCGGAGCTCACCCTTCGCTGTTCGGACGAAGTATCGACGAACAGCAGCATTTGTCTGCGTCAAAACTGACTCGTCACGACCCAGTTTCTCAAAGTAAGTTGCATCAGGCAGGATCTGACGATCTTGGCCTGGATATAGAAAGCTCACCAACGCAACCAGGTCAAAAGCGCCCTGTGGCGCAGGCGTCCCGGTAAGTACGTCACGGCGCCTAGCTGCATAGGCCAGATCAAGCACAGCGCGACCGTGTACGCCAGTAGCGCCTCGTTTCACACGATGGGCCTCGTCCAAAACAAGCTGCGTCGGTTCAGCTGCAACAAACGTTCGGACAGTGTCGTAGTCATTGGCGGTTCGGTTGTAATTCGAAAGCAGAACCTCCGTGTTGTTAGGAATGACCGTCCCGGGACCGACATGAATGATGAGTATTGGAGGTACATGGAAGCATTCAACCAGATCCTCTTTCCATGCGCCGAATGCTGCGATCGGGCCGATGACAGCAAGTCGGTTAACAATGCCTCGTGCCCGTAAAATGGCGTATCCAGCCAAAGACACGGTTGTTTTTCCAGCTCCAGGGACAGAAAAATCTGCACCGTGTGGAAGGCTAACGAGCCGGTAGAGATTTCGAAGCTGGAAGTCTCGCAGCTCTCGTTTGAAGCCCGACTGCGCCAGCTCGACCTTTAGCGCTTCCAGAGCGAGTTCGTCTGGATCGCCGGCCTCGACAACTGCTTCGCGAGATCTACGATCTGCAGCCATGGAGCGAAGATGCTGCGAAAGCGTCGCCCCCGTTTCAACTCGCTCGCCGAATACCGTTCGAAGCTCTCGCAGAACGCCCAGCTCAGCGAGAAAGACATCTGCGTGAACCACCGTTCTAAAAGTCGAACCAGACTCAATGCCACGTGCAAGCGCCTCTTGTAAGCGGGCCCATGCGCCAGAGTTGCCGTCGCCACTACGCTCAACGACTACCGTCGGGCGGCCCTCGCGGTAGAGTTCCGCCGAAATCATCAGAGGCTCTCGAGATGCGCCAGCGCTGCCTTCACCTCGCCAAGCCGCTCCTTAAACATCGCGTTATCCCAGCCATCATGTGAGCGGGCTTTGACGAGCGAATTAGCGGCTCGAATCAGTTCATCGCGGGCGGACGCGAGTCTGACAATAGGAGCTATGACCGCAAGCGCATCTTTGCTGTCTTCACTTGCTTCGTTGGCAGCGGCACTTACCGCACTCTGCACAGATGCTAAGAGGCTATCAGTAGAGACCTGCGCACCCCCCAACTTGACAATTTCGCCGGGCTTGCGCTGGGCCAAGAAGGCCAGGACGCTGGTCAGGTCAGTGTTTTCCGCCGCAACGGAAGCACCCTCATCGCCAAGAACATCTTCGATCAGATCGCCGGTCGTATCGGCTTCTGTCGTATTGACTACTGTGAGTAGTGATGCGAGCGTGGGGTCGCGAGAAAACTCTTCCCGGACAAATGAACTCGCATCCTTCCGCCGCAAATGTCGAAGAGCACGATAGTTGACGCCTGCCAGCGTTCCCAGGAAGTAGACGCTGCGGACTGAAGCGGCCTCAGCTGGAGGTTTGTCTTTGACGTGCTTCGATAGCTCCTCGAATGCAGACTCGTTAGCAACAAAATCGGCATGGTGGCGCGTGCCGTTGGACATCGCGACAAGCTGATGAAGTTGCTGTAATTTTTCAAATTGTGCCCTTACTTCAGCGGGCTTGAGCCGCATCCTCGAAGCAACTCGATCCCAATCCTTGTTCGAAGACTCGAAAATTTCCTCGATGAGGAGTGCTTCGTTGACCCAGGAGTAGTCCTCACGATAATCTTTCGCGACCTGAAGTTCCGTTTCCAGATCGATCAGCTCATCCGCCGTAGTGTCGAGAGGAAGAACGTAGGTTCGCACGTAGCGCGACGATGGAACACTATCTGTAAGCCATAGGTCTCGAAGCCCTGCGACTCGCCTGTTCCCATTGATTAAGACACCCTCTGCCGTGACAACCGCGGGTTCCTGTTGTCCTCGCTTACGAAGATCTTCCTTAAGCGCTGAAAATCCCTCTTGCTCAGAAAGAATCTTCATCTGGGCACCTTGGGCAACCTGACCCATAGGATCGCCGTTGAACAAATCACCAATGCCGCTCGTTTCTACTTCTCGCATCTGTTCTGCACGAGTACGGTGGTTCAGCGTAGAGAAACGCACCCACTCAATTGGCAAATTGACGACCGGCAGCTCTTTCTCCGGTCGCATCCATTGCGGCAAAAGTTGGCGCTTTGCTTCCGCGACACGCGCCGCCAGAAAATCTGCTCGCTCCTGATCAATCACGGGATTCAACGTGGGACACTCCTATATGTGGTGGACGAGCCTGGGCCATATCTAGATGAAATTGCGGTGCGTGTGCCGCCCGTTCCTCTCGAAAATCCAACATAGCCGGTATAAAGCGCAACCTCTTGAACGTTAATTCCGAAAGCCGATAGCAGTACCGCAGGGAATCGCCGGACGCGGGATCCGTCCCAGTTCCAATCAATCCCGACTGTCCTCTCTGGCATCACCCAGACACAGGGAGGCGGCACCATCCGTTCGTTGATCTCGATCGCTCTTACCATTTTTGGGCAGGGGCGCAATGCAGTGGCACAAGTGGCGTTATGAAAAATGACGCCATCAACGGTATCCACATACTCTGTGGAGAAGAAGCGGTTGCGAAGTCTATTAACGCCCTTAGCCACGTGCTCACCTGGTTCGCACTGTAGACTATCGCAGAGCCACCACAGATAAGTCTCTTTGGCCCATTCTGGCGCAGTCCACGCGACGCTACTATGCGCTCCATCAGGGCAACCTTTCTGTATGACTGCAACGCTGCCAAATCCCTCAACGTAAAGCCGATAAACCGTGTCGTCCCCGTATTGTGGCACCTCAAAACCCGTTATCACGCCGACATTAGCCATGTGACGAAACAGGGCAGTTAGAAACTGGCGACGATCGACATTGTCCGCGGCAGAACTACCCCTGATGCGCTGAATCGCTGCAGGCAATGCTAGCTCGAAATCTTGTGGCGTGAGCCCTCGGCTTTGCAAAAATTCAGGGTCGTTGGCGAGCGTCTTCACCGCTGTCGCTACGAGATCAATAATCTCGTCAGGCGGGGCGCCTGTATGCCGGCATGGTGCAGCTGTCTTACCTGGCACTAGTAATCCCTCTGCTAGCTGCGAAACGCTGAAATGATTCTAGGGAGGCAATGGGGGCGCGGGGTTGCGATTTACGGCATTCCGTGCGCCCGAACGCATACATCTGCCCGTGGACTTTGAAGCAGATCGAAATCATGCAGCAGCCAACTCGACCGTGTCAGCCGTTTTCATAAGTGGGCCCAGAACGTGATGAGCTAGATGTCGAACCACCGGCACTGCGACGCCGTCGCCGGTGAGATGGTAAGCCTCATTGTAATTTGAGGGCAGCTTGTAACTTTCATCTAACCCCATCAGGCGCGCTGTTTCGCGTGCAGATATTAGACGCGACCGAATCTTAGGGCCGTCTACTACAAGAATAACCTGTCGGCTCGATCCGCCAGTAGGCGTCCGCAAGCATCCCGAAACGTCATCAAAACGAACTTCGGCGCGTTGAACTTTTTCGCCTAGCTCATCAACTCGCGTGCGCTTGTAGACGGCACCTACGACACGATGCCCAGCGCGCTTAGCGGCGTTCACCTTAGCAATGTTTATAGGCGACATCAGACTCAAAAGCTGCCTAGTTTCCGCAGGCGTGTGCCAGGCTACGCTCGCCGGGGCCTCCTCAATCATGCTCGCAAACGTCGTGCTCCGCCGCTCTGGGGTGGGCACATTCCACCACAGCATCGCTTTCTGCATTTGTGCGGGCAATCGCTCCACAGCATTTCTTAGTCCCCGCGAGTGGAAGGGCTCGATTGGACCAGGCGCGATCAGAGCCGGGTCTATCTTCACGTCGGAGTGGACGCCGACTACAAAAAGTCGCGGCCGTGATTGCGGAAGGAACAAATCCGCGTTTATTACCAGTGCGCCGCAACGATAGCCCGCATCTGTGAACGTCTTGCAGATCGCTTCAAAGTCTTTTCCGCCGTGCGCGGTGAGCGTGCCGCACACGTTCTCTAACACGATTAACCTGGGCGCACGATCATCAGCGATCAAGCCCCGAACTAAATCCCAAAAAGCATAAAAAGTGCCAGAGCGTTCTCCACGCAGACCAGCGCCTACGCCAGCGAGCGACAGATCCTGACAAGGGAATGAGCCCCACAGCAAATCAGCGATGCCGGGCAGCTTAGACGCCGTCAACTGCCTAATGTCGCAGACCGTCAACTCACCTTTCGTTCCCCAATTAGCTTGATATGCCATTCCCTTCTTATGATCGAAATCATTGGCAAAAAGACATGTCCAGCCCGGCCCTAGTCCCGCTCGGGCCATGCCCCCTCCGGCAAAAAACTCGTAAAACGTAGCCATTAGCGTCCCGATTTGGTTAAGCAAACTATTCGCTTAACCGTGTTTGTATTCAATTTTCGATCCTTTGCCACAGTCCACAGGACACTCTGAAGGCGTACAGCTTGGCGTAAAAAAATGTGGCTTCGACAGTACGCGGCTGAGCTCGAGCTGCGCAGTCAAACCCCAACCGGATTAACCTTCTCCACATCAATCTTGTACTGCTTGATCGCCCTGGCCACATCCTTACCGGTCATCTTGCCGTCTGCCGCCAAGGCCGCGATGGCCGCGTGCGCGATGTAGTAGCGGTCCACCTCGAAGAAACGACGCAGGTTGGCGCGCGTGTCCGAGCGGCCGAAGCCGTCCGTGCCCAGCACCGTATAGGTCTGCGGAATGAACGCACGGATCTGGTCGGCATACGCACGCACGTAGTCCGTCGCCGCGATGACCGGGCCCTGGCGGCCTTCCA